>CASEUJ010000032.1 GCA_949291125.1 uncultured Ruminococcus sp. | reverse complement strand
TATCACACTTTACACTCTTTGTCAAGTAAATAAATTGTGAATGATCCCGAATCCCTTCGCTCCCATTCTCTCTATTCCCTTAACTCTCGCCCTCGTGCGACAGCTTTATTATTATATCACACCTACTCCTGTTTTGTCAAACCGAAAATTGTAACAAATTCAAACAGGTATTTTGTGCATATTATACAATCTTCCCACTTCCTACAAATATGCAAAGAAACACCACCTGCATCGCCGATTCTATTCTATCGGGATATCGGTGGTGTTTCTTTCTAAAACTTTTGCATCTTGTATGATAAAACTACAAATCGAACATCTATCGGATCATTTTTCAGCCTTTCGTTCATAAATCAAAACAATTTGATCCTGTGTGGAATTTGCGCCAACAGCAAGTTTACTCATAGACATAGAGACTGCATTCTGCCCCAGTTCGTTCGTAATCATCTGTTTCAAACGATACCCTGCTTGACTATGTTCACATAAACTTTGTTCAAGTGCTTTTATGTTTGTGCCGCCGCCATGATGGTCAGAAATCACATCAACATCATATTCATACATATGATTTACATAGGTACTTCTTTGCATTTCTGCCAATAACTGTATTATTTTAATTAGTGCATATACAGGTATCTCGTCATCCGCAATATCGTCCAGTTCAACTCCTTCAAATGTCTCAAACCTCGTTTCTACTTGCGTAATTTCTTGAACATCGTCCTCGTGATGTTGTATGACATTTTTCGAAACACGAAGTAGATTATACTCATCTAAATATTTTCTCAGTACTTCTCTTAATTTACTCATTATTGTACCCCGTTAAATTTAGAACCTGTCTTCACGAGGGACACGAACGGATTTTTCGGCAGATTTGTGCTGTGGCAAAGCACAAAAGTCGCAACAGTCCTGGATGTCTTGCAAAGATTTCGGGTAAAGTCATGGTGCAAAGAGGCCAAAAAGCTACTGATGTCTTTTGTAAAGACAGGTTCGGATTCTTTCAAAAACTTACCCCATCAACTTCACCATAACTGCCTTCTGTGCGTGCAGTCGATTTTCTGCCTCTTCAAAGATCTCATCGGCATGTGCCTCAAATACCTTTTCAGTGATCTCCTCTTCTCGATGTGCCGGCAGGCAATGCAACACCATCGCGTCTGCGTGCGCCTGCGCCATGACTGCATCGTTGACCTGATAGCCGTGGAATGCCTTGCGACGCGCTTCAGCTTCGCCCTCTTGTCCCATGGATGCCCACACGTCAGTGATGACAACATCGGCGTCCTTTGCCGCTTCTAACGGCTTGTCAGTGAGCTGGAACTTATCACCATAGCCCTTTGCAAATTCCATCACCTGCGGATCCGGGTGATAGCCCTCCGGGCATGCCACAGCAACCGCCATGCCTACCTTTAGACAACCCACGATCAGGGAATTTGCCATATTGTTGCCGTCGCCGATAAAGCACATCTTCAATCCGTCAAAGTCTGTCTTATACTCCCGGATGGTCATGAGATCTGCTAAAATCTGGCACGGATGACAGAAGTCGGTCAGACCGTTGATGACCGGGATCGAGCCGTATTGTGCGAGATCTTCCACTTCCTTCTGTTCAAAGGTACGGATCATAATGCCGTCCAGATACCGGGACAATACCCGCGCCGTATCCTGCACCGGCTCGCCGCGTCCGATCTGTAAGTCGTCCGAGGAGAGAAACAGTGGATGACCGCCCAGCTGATACATGCCGGTCTCGAACGAAACACGCGTCCGGGTCGATGCCTTCTGGAAGATCATGCCCAGGCTCTTGCCCTTGAGGTGCGGATGGGGAATGCCGTGTTTCAGCTCGTATTTGAGCTGGTCGGCAAGGTCTAAAATGTCGATGATTTCTTCGGTGCTGAGATCCAGCATTTTCAGTAAGTGCTTCATATTGTATATTCCTCCTATGTCTATCGTTATTGAGCGTTATTGGGTTGAAAATGAAACTTCTATGATTCGCACCTTGCCCTCTCCTGTGGTGCCTATCAGCTGTAGCGTCATATCCCCGATCTCCACTTCCGCCGGAACGGAGAACACCAGCCACCCCTCGCCCGGCGCTATGGCTTTGATGATCCCAAGGTCGATGAGGGTCTCTTCCAGCGCCGTATCATATCCGGCGAGGGTGGCGGGCAACATCGAAAACTGACCGGCGCCATCGGGCATACACAGCGCCGCCGTCCCCGGACCGCCTTCGGTTCCCGTGTATGTATACGACACCGACACCAGCTGTCGCCCCGGGTCTGGGGCGATGTCCGCCGGAAAGCCTTCGAGTTCCGTCGCATTCCGGGCGTCGTGAATGATGAGGGTGCCCGCATCGAGGGCATAGGCCTCGCCGCATGCCAGCTCCACATTTTCGATCGGATCGGGGATGGAAATCTCAGGATATTCCACCGACACCTCGAACTCCTGAAGGGGCGATTCCCGGACGCTGTCATCGTGCCAAGAGACATCGCCGCGCGAATCGCCGATTTCTGGCATCTCTACCCCCGCAAGACGCAGCAGCCGCACCACACCCCACACAGCGACGCCCAAAAACATTAGGTTTGTCAATAGAATCTTGATTGGACTGCGCTTTTTTGGGGTCCGCCGGGTGGCTTTACGGGGCACATCCGCCGGCTGTACCTCGTCCTGAATGGTGTCCGGCGGCACATTTGTGGTGTCCACCTGGTGAGCGGAGGACAAGATCTCTGCGGTGCTGTGGGCATAGACGGCGCCACAATAGGGGCAGACCCGGTCGTTTTTCGCAAAATCAACCCGCTTGCCGCAGGACGGGCAGGGCTGTTTCATAGTGAGCTCCCTTCAATTACTGTGCCAAAACGTCCGCGAGTATCGCCACGCCCCGATCGATCTCCTCCTTCGAGATCGTCAGCGGCGGCAAAAGGCGTACTTTATCTTTCGCCGTCAGCACAAGCAGTCCCTGTTCGAGTGCCGCATTCGCCACATCTCCGGCTTTTTTGTCGGTCAGCGCAATGCCAATCATCAGCCCCAAACCGCTCACAGATGCCACACCCGGCAGCTTGCTGAGCTTTTCGCGCAGATATGTCGCCTTTTCCTTGACGCCGTCCAAAAAGCCCGGTGCCGTCACAGTTTTTAGCACCGCGAGTCCGCCGGCACAGCACACCGGATTGCCGCCGAAGGTGGAGCCGTGGCTGCCCTTGTCAAGGACGTTCGCACACTTTTCATTTGCAAGGCATGCGCCCATCGGCAGCCCACCGGCAATGCCCTTTGCGAGTGTAATCACATCCGCCTTGTGTCCGAACTGTTCACCGGCAAGGAATGTGCCAGTTCTGCCCACGCCAGTCTGGACTTCATCGGCGATAACAAGCACATCGCGCTTTTTGCATTCTTCGAAAATCGCGTCGACAAACGCCTGATCGAGTGCATTCACGCCGCCCTCGCCCTGGACATATTCGATCATGACGGCACAGACAGTATCATCCAGCTTTGCCTTCAGATCGTCGATGTCGTTAGCAGTCACAAAATCAAACCCTTCCACAAACGGGAAGAAATAGTTGTGAAAGACTTCTTGTCCAGTGGCAGAGAGCGTGCAGAGGGTTCTGCCGTGGAAAGAGTTGACCAGCGTCAGGATCTTATGGCGTCCCTTGCCGTATTTATCAAAGCTATATTTTCTTGCCAGTTTTATGGCGCACTCGTTTGCCTCCGCGCCGCTGTTACAGAAAAACACCTTTGTATAGCCAGTGACCTCGCAGAGCTTTTCGGCAAAATCCGCCTGCACCTTGGTGTAGTACAGATTCGACGTATGCTGGAGCGTATGGACTTGTTGACAGACGGCTTCTACCCAGTCGGCGTTGCAATAGCCCAAGGAGTTTGTACCAATGCCGCTGCCAAAGTCGATATAGGTTTTTCCGGTTTCATCGGCGCACGATTCGCCTGTGCCATGGTCAAGGACGACCGGAAACCGTCCATAGGTTGGCATCACAAATGCACCCAGTTGTTCTTGTGTTGTCATAGTAAAGACCTCCCAAAAGACTACATAATGAACTACCAATCCATTAAAAATTTAGTTTTCTTTCTGATATGCATAACCAAAATGAATCGGCGGGGCTGTAACCGAAATGTACACAAACTCTGTTTTGCCACCATTATGCAAGCCATGCACATCGCCGTCCGCAAACCGCACCACATCACCGGCTGCAAATTCCTGCTCTTGATTCCCTGAAAGCAGGAGCTTTCCTGTGCCCTGCACCGCATACCAGATTTGCTCAGAAGAATCATGCGTATGTCTCGGCTGGCTTGCGCCAATTTCAAGATGCACCTCTGTGATCGTAACACGCTTGCTGGTAGAGTTGTCCGGGTTCAAAATCTGTCGGGATACCACACCGGGATTGGACAGTGTCTTAATTGCATTTGCTTTGATCAATTCCACTTTGAATTCCTCCTTAAATTGTCTATGAAATCAACTCTCCTATCAGGCAAAACATTCCATTACCGGAACTGCGTGCCGATTCCCTCATTGGACAATGTCTCGATCAGGATCGAATGCGGAATTCTCCCGTCAATAATCGCCGTCTTTTTCACGCCTCGCCGCACTGCTTCGACACAGCAATCAATCTTCGGGATCATGCCGCCGGAGATAATCCCCTTGCGCTTCAAAAACGGCACTTCACTGACGCTGACAAAGGGAATCAGCGTCGATGGGTCGTCCTTGTTCCGGAGCAGCCCTGCAATATCCGTCATGAGAATGAGGTTCTCGGCTCTGAGCTGTGCCGCAATTCGTGCCGCCGCCGTGTCGGCATTGACGTTATAGGTCTGACCAAACTCGTCGGTCGCCACCGTGGCGATGACGGGAATGTAGCCATTGTCCAAAGCGTCCAAAATCGGGCGCTCGTTGACCTTCACAATATCGCCGACAAAGCCTAAGTCTTCTCCGTTGGGACCAGATTTTCGCTCCGCGGTGAGCATCTGACCATCGATGCCGCAAAGTCCCAGCGCCTTGCCCTTTGTCCGGGTTAGAAGGTTGACCAGATCTTTGTTGACCTTGCCCGACAACACCATCTTCACCACGTCTACGGCTTCTTCATCCGTATAGCGCAATCCGCCGATGAACTTCGACTCGATGTTCAGGCGCTTTAACATATCGCTGATCTCCGGGCCGCCGCCGTGTACCAACACGACCTTCACACCGACCAGCGACAACAGGACGATATCATCCATCACCGCCTGTTTGAGTTCCTTGTTGGTCATGGCGTTGCCGCCGTATTTGACAACGACGATCTTGTTGTTATATTTCTGAATGTACGGCAGGGCATCCACCAGCACCTGCGCACGGATGTTGTTGTGTATTTCTCCCATTGCTTTCAATTCCTCTCTCAGGATCGATAATCGCCGTTGATCTTGATGTAATCATAGGTCAGATCACAGCCCCATGCTGTCGCAGAAACGGCGCCGTCACCGATGGTTACCAAAATCTGAATCTCATCTTCCAACAGAATTTTCTTTGCCTTTTCCTCTGAAAAGGCAACACCCGCCCCATTTTTGCATACTTCTACAGAGCCGGCACGGGACGCCAGCGTTACCGCTACCTTGTGAATGTCAAACTCCGCCGGTGCATAACCTATGGCGCACAGCACACGTCCCCAGTTGGCATCTGCCCCAAACATGGCACATTTCAAAAGCGGCGAACACACCACGCTCTTTGCCACAGCAATGGCATCCTGTAAGGTATCTGCCCCGGAAACAGTGCATTCCAATAGTTTTGTCGCGCCCTCGCCATCATAGGCAAGCATTCTCGTCAGATTCATCATGACGCAATACAATGCCCGGCAGAATATCTCATAATCCTCCGATTCTGACGTGATTTCGGCATTTTCCGCAAGTCCCGATGCCATTAGAAGACAGGTGTCATTGGTGGACTGGTCACCGTCAATGGACAGGCAGTTATATGTCACCTTTACCACATCGGACAGCGCCTTTTGCAGCATTTCCACAGAAATCGCCGCATCAGTGGTAATACAATTGAGGGTCGTCGCCATATTCGGGTGGATCATGCCGCTGCCCTTTGCCATACCGCCAAGATGACAGGTCTTTCCGCCTAAGGTAAATTCCACGGCGATTTCCTTCGGGAAAGTGTCGGTGGTCATGATGGCAAGCGCCGCCTCATGTGCGCCTTCTGCATCTGCTTTGAGGTTTTTACACAGATTGGGAAGTGCCTGTTCAATCGGCTCAATCGGCAAAATCTGTCCGATGACACCGGTGGACATCACCATGACTTCTTCCGGTTTCACACCCAGCGCTTTGGCAGTGAGATTGCACATGGCCTCTGCCTTTGTTTCACCGTCAGCATTACAGGTGTTGGCGTTTTTGGAGTTTGCCACAAGGGCTCTCGCCTTGCCGCCGGTGGCTTTCAGATGCCTTTGCATCACCAGAATCGGTGCGCCCTTGACTTTGTTCTGGGTATACACTGCCGCAGCGTTGCAGAGGGTATCTGCCGCAACCACAGTCAGATCGTTCTTCACACCATCCAGCGGACTTTCGTTGCCGTCCGGTGTCATGGTCTTTTTGATACCGCAGTATACACCGCCGGCGCGAAATCCCTTTGCAGCACAGACCCCGCCGTCGATATATTGATAACCTTCATATATGATTTTTTTGATATCTTTCATTACACGTCATCCCTTTTGAAAATTACTGCAGTCCCGTCGTCTCATCCAGCCCCAGCATCAGATTCATACACTGCACCGCCGCACCGGATGCACCCTTTCCCAGATTATCCAGCCGCGAACACAGCAGCATCTGGCTGTCATCCCCGAACACAAACACTTCCATCTGGTTGGTGTCCCGCAGGTCATTGCAGGTCAATTTCGTCTTCGTCATCTCTTCCATGGTGGAGAGCGGCTTTACATGAACGAAGTTCGACCCGGCATAGTGCCGCTCAAACATCTCGTGGACTTCCCGGATGGAAAACGTCTTCCCGGCGATATCCGCCATTATCGGCACGCACACCAGCATGCCATTATAAAAATCATCCACAATTGGCGTAAACATCGGCTTTTTTGCAAGCCCCGAAATCGCCTGCATCTCCGGCAGGTGCTTGTGATTATTCGCCAGCCCATAGAATCGGGGGCTATACAGCTCCGGCGCCCGGTCGGGGGATTCGATCTCGGCGATCATGCTCTTGCCGCCGCCGCTATAGCCGGACACCGCGAAACACTGCACCGGATACTCCTTTGAGAGTAACCCATTTTGTACCATCGGATAGACCAGCGATGCAAAACCGCTTGCATAGCACCCCGGCACAGCGACGCGTTTTGAAGTGCGAATTTTTTCCCGATGCGCCGGCGATAATTCCGGAAAGCCGTATGCCCAATCCGGATTGGTTCGATGCGCAGTCGAGGCGTCGATGATACGAACATCCGCGTCCCCGGCGAGTGCCACAGCTTCTCTTGCGGCGGCGTCGGGGAGACAGAGGAACGTGATATCGCTTTCCCGAATGGCAGCCTGTCGTGCCGCCGAGTCTTTTCGGGTTTCGTCGGGTAAGGTGATCAGTTCCAGATCTGAGCGATTCTCCAGACGCTCATGGATACGCAGACCAGTGGTACCGGCCTGACCGTCGATAAATATTTTCGTTGCCATATTTCATTCTCCATCCTGCTGAGCGGCTTCCTCAGCTGCACATTTCGGGCACGGCGTTGTGTCCCCGAACACAAAATCCCGCGTGGTTTCAAAAACCGGTCTGTCAAATCGATCCGCCGGGATTTCTTCGCCGTCCCAAGTATAGGCAGTATCCGGACCGTCTGCTTCGGCACACTCCTTGGAATAGTGCCAGTAATCTCCCAGCATATTATAATAGACCGGCCGTTCGGCGTATGCTTTTTCTTCCGCACTGCGCACCTCAAATGCCATCGGTTCTGAAACCAGCGTACCGTCCGTTGTGGCAATATACAGCTCACTATTTCCGGCTCTTTTCCCGATCAGATAAAAATTGATCAGACCATTGTCCTTTACGGTAATGTCACTGACCTCGACCATTGTTTCATCCTCTGCATAGATCTCAATCTGACCGGACGTAATTATCCCCTCAAATTCTGCACGTGCGGCAAAACTGCCCCTTTTCTCGTCAATGTCCAATACCAGCGGTTCATCGGAACTGTTCACAAACGTAAGCGCCGTAATTTTTCGCTCCGGTACTTTTTTTGTCATGACCGGCAGTGTGACAGTTTCCATTTCACCCTGAACGGATTCGTCTGCCATGCTTTCTGCCGACGCAGAATCGGATGATTCCGCCGACCGAGAACCACAGGCGGTAAACAGGCATACACCCGTCAAAAATATTGCCAGAATTGCTGCTTTTCTCATATTTTTCCCCTTTTCATTCCATGTTCCGATGTGCAGACGCTACTCCCGCGGACACTTCCACAAACTAAACGCGCATGTCCCCACAACGATCACAATCGCCCAGATCCGGGACACCGTCAGCCCTAAATCCCACACCAGTCCGATCAACACTTCTCCCACAATCCAAAGCACCACTGCAATCACGCACAGCGCCACAATAAATTTGAACTGCCGCTTTTTCATCGCGTCATTCCATTCCCAGCTTTGCCTTCACAAGCGCCAGCTGTTTCGCCACAGCCGCCGGCGAAGGGCCGCCTTCCGACACTCTGCCCTTGACGCAGGTTTCTAAGCTGATTGCCTCATACACATCCTCGGTAAACAGCGGCGTCATCTTCTGGTATGCCTCGAGCGGCAGTGTTTCGAGCGTCAACCCCTGTTCGATGCACTGTGCCACAAGTGTCCCGGAAATCTTATACGCATCCCGGAACGGCATGCCTTTTTTCACCAGATAGTCGGCACAGTCGGTTGCATTGATAAAGCCCTTTGCCGCCGCCGCACGCATGTTTTCTTTGAGCACACGCATGGTCTCCAGCATGGGAATAAACGTCTCCAGACACAGTTTGACATTGTCCACCGCATCAAAAATGGCTTCCTTGTCCTCCTGCATATCCTTGTTGTACGCCAGCGGCAAGCCCTTCATCATGGTCAGCAGCGTCATCAAGTCGCCGTAAACGCGCCCTGTCTTGCCGCGGATCAGTTCTGTGATATCCGGGTTTTTCTTCTGCGGCATAATGGACGATCCGGTGGCAAATGCGTCGTCGAGTTCAATAAACTTAAACTCCCACGAACACCAGAGAATAATCTCTTCTGAAAAGCGCGACAGATGCATCATGATGATCGACAGGTTGTTTGCCAGCTCGATGCAATAATCGCGGTCAGAAACGCCGTCCAAGCTGTTCGCCATGGGCGCATCAAACCCTAAGAGCTGTGCCGTCTGCTGACGGTCGATGTGATAGGTCGTGCCGGCAAGAGCGCCGCTGCCTAAGGGGCACTCGTTCATGCGCTTTGCGGTGTCGTCTAAACGCCCTAAATCCCGCAGGAACATCTGGACATATGCCAGCAGATGGTGTGCAAACGTCACCGGCTGAGCACGCTGTAAGTGCGTATAACCGGGAAGCACCGTTTCCGTGTGCTGCTCTGCCAGCTTTACCAACGCCTTGCAGAGGGTCTCCACCAGTGTGCGAATTTCTGCAATTTCATCGCGCAGATAGAGCCGCAGATCCAGTGCGACCTGGTCATTACGGGAACGCGAAGTATGTAGACGCTTTCCCACATCGCCCAGGCGTTTGGTGAGTTCCGCTTCGATGAACATGTGGATATCTTCTGCATTCGGGTCAAATTCGAGCCTGCCGGCGTCGATGTCGGCTAAAATCTCCTGTAGTCCTGCGATCAGCGTCTGACTGTCTTCTTTTGTGATAATACCGCAGTCACCGAGCATGGTTGCGTGGGCAATGCTGCCCTGAATATCGTGGCGATACATGCGTGCGTCGAATGCGATGGAGGAATTGAATGCATTCACGCCTGCGTCAATTTCTTTGGAAAATCTTCCTGCCCATAAAGCCATAATCATTTTGTCCTTTCGTTATATGTTACGTATCAATCGATCACAATGCCGCCGGTTCTAATGACCAGACAACGGAAAAAAGCGGTATGAATCCACCATTAACGGCAGATGCAAAAAGCCACACCAGAATAAAAAACATCAAAAATGCGATCCCAAGAACCAGCGCCACCACGATCGGCGTCAGGGAAAGCATCATTCCGGCGGAAGCAATCTCATCTGAACAGCGGCGGCGTCTGGCATCCTTTCGTCCGGCATTGCCAAGTACTGCGCCCGATATACAAGACACAAGCAGCCCCAACATCCATATCCCCCACTTACCGCCGATTATATTCCAAAAAACCGGTGCAGCATAGAGCATGGAGAAAATCCCCAACACCAGCGATACAATCGCCTGGATTCCACATGGCTGTTTCTCCTTTGTGGAATATGGCGGTGTTGTCGCTGCGGCAAGATAACTGCCACAGTTGCCGCAAAACCGTGCGCCGTCCGGCACAAACATTCCACAGTTCGGACAGATTGTCATGTTGCCATCGTTCCTTTCTGCTACGTTTCCGGCACAAAAGATACCAAAATGATACCACCCTTTGGACAATCCGGCATACAAAAGCAAAAGGCGACCCCAAAGCCGCCCTTTCCTCTCCGGCAGTCTAACCGGTTTTTATGTGCATATTCGCATAAATGTATACGCGATTAGGCTTATCGCTTACTTGCCGCGCTTCTGATCGAGCTTTGCCTTCACATGGATCGGCAGACCGAACAGGTTGATAAAGCCCTCGGCATCCTTCTGGTTGTAAACCTCTTCTGCATCAAATGTTGCTACCTCTTCATCATACAGGGTATACGGCGAGGTCACGCCGGCGTTGATAATATTGCCCTTATACAGCTTGAGCTTGACATCACCGGTAACAGTCTTCTGTGTTTCATTCACAAATGCTGTCAATGCCTCGCGGAGCGGTGTGTACCACTGACCATTGTAGACAATGTCTGCAAACTTGATGGCCAGATACTGCTTCACCCGTGCCGTTTCCTTGTCGAGGGTAATGGTTTCCAGAACTTCGTGCGCATGATACAGGATCGTACCACCCGGTGTTTCGTATACGCCTCTCGACTTCATGCCAACCAGACGGTTCTCCACCAGATCTGCCAGACCGATGCCGTTTTCGCCGCCGAGCTTGTTGAGTGTTTCCACAAGCTCCACAGAGCCCATTTCTTTGCCGTCAATCGCGGTCGGAATGCCCTTTTCAAAGTGAATGGTCACATAAGTCGGCTTGTCCGGCGCCTGAAGCGGCGATACGCCGAGTTCGAGGAAGCCTTCCTTCTCATACTGCGGCTCGTTTGCCGGATCTTCCAGATCAAGTCCTTCGTGCGAGAGATGCCACAGATTCTTGTCCTTCGAATAATTGGTTTCGCGGCTGATCTTCAGCGGGATGTTGTGCGCCTCGGCATAGTCGATCTCCTCATCGCGGCTCTTGATGTCCCATTCTCTCCACGGTGCGATGATCTTCATATCCGGTGCATATGCCTTAATCGCCAGTTCAAAACGAACCTGATCGTTGCCCTTACCGGTTGCGCCATGGCAGATCGCATCTGCGCCTTCTTCCAGTGCGATTCTTGCCAGTTCCTTGCCGATGATCGGACGTGCAAAGGATGTACCCAGCAGATAGCGGTTTTCATACACTGCGCCAGCCTGTACCGTCGGGAAGATGTATTCTTCGACAAACACCTTCTTGAGATCGAGTACAATCAGCTTCGATGCACCGGTCTTGATCGCCTTTTCTTCGAGACCATCCAGCTCTGTGCCCTGTCCGACGTCAGCGGAAACGGCGATGACCTCACAATTGTCATAATTCTCCTTAAGCCACGGAATGATGATGGATGTATCCAGACCGCCGGAATATGCAAGTACGACTTTTTTGATATTACCCATGATGATTTCCTCCAGAATATATGATTTTTCCGCATGCACCGGCAGCCGGATTTCGGCCCGAACCGTCTGCGGAAGAATGTTCTCTTCTTTATTATACACGTTTTTTTGGCGTTGTCAAGCTTTTTTGCATATTTATGCATCAAATGACGCATTTTTTTTGCAAGAGCTTATTTTATGCGAATTTTTTTGTATATTTGTATTTTTATAACATTACTTGGCATGAAAAAAACCTCCGCATCTACCATGCGAAGGTTGTTTCACTGTCTGATGTCAGTGCAATCGTTCATAATATCCCACTGATGTCAGTGCAATCGTTCATAATATCCCAAAACCCCGCCGACAATCTCGCGATGCATCGGCTGATCGGCATACCATTTGTCATATGTTTCTGCCTGTACAAAGCCCTCCGGCTGGAGATCGCCGATATACATCTTGTGGCAGACAATGACGCTGCGTGCCTGGCGGAAGGTGACGCCGCCCTCCAGTTCGATCGGATCCAATCCCGTCACTTTGATCTTATCCACATCTCTGCCGCTGTTCGATCCGCAGAATTTCAGCATCGGCTTATATCCAGCATCGAAAAATGAAGCCGTAAAGATCTCATACCGCTCTAAAAATTCCAGCGTATAGCGGTTGGTGCGGACAAAACAGTGCAGCGACGGTGTACCCCAGATCTCTCCCATTGCACCCCAAGATGCCGTCATGGTGTTATAATTTTCCGGCGTTCCGGCGGTCAGTAAGTACCATCCCTTTCCGATCATGGAAAACGGGCTGCAAAGAACATCGTCAAGACTCTTTTTTGTCAGAAATACATTTTCCGCAGTCATATTTTCTTTTCCTTTCGCATAAAATGATTGAGGTGAGATGAATCCTGCACTACACATGCTCTTTTCAAAAAAATAAACATTTCCTCATATTTATCGTGCTTTTTCATCCGCCCAATTTATCATACCACAAAAAAATCTAAACTGCAAGAGAATTTCTGAAAATATTTTTCTTTTACTCTTGCAAATGCGATCTGCGCAGATAAATCTATATGAACATGTTTTTTCAAAAAACAAGTCATGATTTTTCTCTATCTGTATTGTGCGGCAGAATCTGGATTTTTTCTTTTACTCTGATGATGTAGATGTAGCGACATTCTTATTCTATGCCGGAGATGCAAAAATGATGACAGCGGAACTTTGAATCAATTCTGAACGCGGCGCGGAGAGGGAGAGATGCGGCGTTTACCGGAGCAATATTGCAGCCGGAGCTTATCGGTCAACAGCGCAATGAATTCTGAGTTGGTCGGCTTTCCCTTACAGTTGTTGACCGTATAGCCGAAGAACGAATTGATGGTATCGAGGTCGCCGCGATCCCATGCGATCTCAATAGCATGGCGAATCGCACGTTCCACGCGAGAAGCCGTTGTGCGATATGCTTTGGCAACTGCGGGATAGAGCTGTTTGGTGATGCTATCGAGAAGGGAAGGCTCTTCGATCGACTCTAAAATCGCCGTACGCAGATAGTGATACCCCTTGATATGCGCCGGCACGCCAAGCTGATGAATCATATCGGTGATCACCGTTTCGAGATCTTCTTCCATGATCCGCATGCCGTTTGACGCATCTGGGTGTGCGAGCCGCAAAATACATCTGCCGAGCTTGGCGGCCTCAAAGGGCTTGAGCATGAAATATGCTGCGCCGCGCTCCATGATCTGGCGTTCAATGAACTCATTTTCATAGGCGGATGTGACGATAAATGTAGGGCGATGTTCCATGGACATGGTTTCTTCGAGGAGTTCGATTGCGTCCATCCCCGGAAGGATCGCATCAACCACCACGACATCGGGATGATCATTGCGAATCGAATCGAGAATCACATTCCCGTCGCGCCGCCGCGTCATGACATACAGATCCATTGATCTGAGCTCGTTTGCACAAACTACGCCATATTCCGCGCTGTCATCACCGATCAGTACCTTGATTTTTTTGTTTTCCATGTTGTTACCTCCTGTATTTTGTTCTACCCGAACATTTTAACACATTCTATGGGGAAACTGCAAGAAGGAATAATGTGGAAACCGGATAACTTTTCGGGAAAAAAGAAAAAAACCGGAATCACACTGTAAATACGTGCTTTTCCGGGATTTTTCCACAGATTCTGATCCCGAATCCCGCGCGGTTATCAGAGAATTTTCGCGCAATCCGGGCAGATCACAGGATCGGTGGCGCTTCTTCGTTTTCGCGGCGTTTTTTCTCGCGGCGTTTTTCCTGTTCTTCGACAGAAAAAAACTGAATCAGCGACAGCGCCGCAATACACGCATATGGCACAAGCGTCGGCAAGATTTCAAGACGATAGAGCGTATCGACCGGCATATCCATCAGGCGGCTGTAAAATCCGCTGTCGGCGGCATATGCTGTCACACGAAATACCGACACCAAACACAGCACGATCCCGACACTTGCCGAGATCAAGGCGATCCAGTTGCGCCGCAGAAAGATCAACACTGCTGCTATCGTGAGCAAAACCGACGCGCCAATCAGCATCTGACCATACTGTACAAAATGCGGCGGCCAGTTCTCGCCGGCGTTTGCGTTGCGGATCCAGCCAAGCGCACAGCCGATATCGGTGATCCATGCAAACAGCACAAGCGTCAAAACAAGCACACAGCGAAGAATCACACATGCGCTATGCTGCACACGCAGACGGCGATAGTGGGCGGCAGTGTATTTCGATTTCGATTTCGATCTGGTTTCAGATCCGGATTTTATTTCTGATCGCATAACATAAAACCTCCGGGGATCAGGTCAATTGACTTAAATTTGTAAAAAACTGACATTCTGTTTTGAAGAAACAGCACGCAGCATGGCTTTTCCTAACTTTGATGGCTGACATGCGGCGGTTTCCTTCCCTGCGTTTTACGCGGATATCTGACTGTGTTTCCACACATCGTAACAAAGGCGGCTTTGCACAATGCATTGCCGCAATCGTTCAAAATTCAACGAAAGCAAGGTGCAAAGAATATGAACATCAAATCCCGCCTGATACGCCGTGTTACGCTCGCCGCAGCCGCCGCAATGCTCCAGCTCTATGGTTTTGCGGTCTACTATGCGTTTTCGCTTCCTGATAGCTATTATATCTGTACCGGAACAACGCTTGAAGTCGACACACTTCTGCATATTGACGCTGCGCCGACCGATCCTGCTGTCCAGACGGCATCGGTCGGTACAAACGCTGTCAACACAGAAACGCTGAAGCTTTTCGGCGTGATCCCGATCAAGGAAGTTGAGGTACAACAAGTGGATCGTCCGATGCTTGTCCCCTGCGGTCAGGCATTCGGCATCAAACTTCGCATGGGCGGTGCGATGGTCGTCGGGATGGACGATGTGGAAACCACCAGCGGCGAGCGATGTCCGGCACAGGAGGCAGGCATTCAAACCGGGGATCTCATCCAATCGGTAGACGGCGTAGAGATCGATTCCAACCGATCGCTCCAAGAGGCAGTGGAGGCATCCGGCGGCGAAGCGGTGACAATTACGCTATTACGCGGAGAAGAAACACTGCGCTGTACGCTCACGCCGGCATACGCATCCGACGACAACCGGTATGAAGCCGGCGTATGGGTACGCGACAGCAGCGCCGGCATCGGCACACTGACCTATTACGACCCAGCATCAGGCACATTCGGCGGATTGGGTCATCCGGTGTGTGATGTTGACACAGGTGACATTCTTCCGGTCAGCTCGGGAGAAGCGTGTGGTGTCACGATTACAGAAGTCCAGAAGGGGATGATCGGCGAACCCGGCATGTTACAGGGGACATTTTCGCAGGAAGCGCCGCTCGGCACTTTATCCTGCAACAACCGCTGTGGCATATTCGGGACGCTCAAAGCATGTCCGACAGATGCGCAGGCAATTCCGATGGGATTCAAGCAGGAAATCGTAATCGGGGAAGCGGAGATTCTCTGTACGGTGGATGGAGATACGCCAAAGCGGTATACCGCGGAGATCGAGGAAATCGACTATCACGGAACGGACAGCACACGGAACATGACGATCCGGATCACAGATCCGGCGCTATTATCAAAGACCGGCGGCATCGTACAGGGCATGAGCGGGAGTCCGATCATCCAGAACGGGAGGATCGTCGGTGCGGTGACACATGTGTTTGTGGACGATCCATCACAGGGGTATGGGATATTCTGCGAAAACATGGTACGCTATGGAATAAGTGGAAGTTAAGGAAATCCCACGCCGCCCCGATTCCGCCTACTTTACAGCAAAAACGTAATGGATGCTTTGCATGCCACAAGCCCCTCAAGGGGCTTGAACAGAATGGAGATTTGAAGAAAAGAAAACCTCACGGCAGCAGAAGCGATCCTTCTGTCACCGTGAGGCATTCGGTTTTGGTTGCGCAGAATCAGTCGTTGAAGCCGCTCTCTACCAGTTCCACCAGCGAATTCACTGCGGCCTGTTCATCAGCACCGTCCGCGATGATCTTGATGTTCGTTCCGCCAACAATGCCAAGCGACAAAATACCCAGGAGGCTCTTTGCATTCACACGGCGCTCTTCCTTCTCGATCCAGATCGATGCCTTGAATTCATTGGCACGTTGGATAAAAAATGTCGCCGGTCTGGCATGAAGCCCTACCTGGTTCTGTACAGTTACTTCTTTTACATACATAATAAATACTCTCCCGTCATTAGAAACTCGATATACGCTTTCACGCATATTCACATTAGGGTTTATTTCTACCACGTTTTCATTATACAAGTTTTTTTTTCAATCGTCAACGTACTTTTTGCAAAAATTTCCCCATTTTTCTGAATTTTCTACATCTTGAATAGATACGCCGCTTTTTTGGAACCGAAAGTTTGTGGAACATGACAACAATGCCAAAAATTGATCGCTTGTGTGATTTTACATTCGCCCCTTTGTTTGTTATTCACAAATAAACCTGTTATTTTTTGTTCAGATAGTCCATATACAAATCCGGTCGTTTTTCACGCGTTACCATAAGGCTTTGTGCAAAACGCCAGTCTTCCACATTTTGATGATGCCCGGAAAGCAGCACTTCCGGCACTTTTTTGTCATGCCACACCGCCGGACGGGTGTATTGCGGATATTCTAATAATCCATGAAAGTGGCTCTCCTCCTCAAAACAACACGTTTCCGGCAATACGCCCGGCAGCATCCGCGCCACAGTGTCCACCAGCACCAGCGCCGGCAGCTCACCGCCGGTCAGAACATAATCGCCGATCGAGATCTCTTCATCGATGATCTCCTCTAATACGCGTTCATCTACACCCTCATAATGCCCGCACAACAGAAAAATATGCGGCATTGCGGCAAGTTCGCATGCACGTGCCTGTGTAAGAACGCTTCCCTTGGGGGAAAGATAGATTCGGTGGGGCACTACGCCGACCTGCGCTTCGATCGCCTGATAACAGCGATAGATCGGGTCTGCCTGCATTACCATGCCCCTGCCGCCGCCATAGGGCATGTCATCGACGCGGTTGTGTTTATCAAGCGTATAATCACGAATATTGTGGCAGTTTACCGTCAAACAATTGTTTTTCCGGGCACGCCCAAGAATGCTTTCCGAGAGCACCGCCTCGCACATTTCCGGAAAGAGCGTTGCAATATCAATCCGCATCGAAGAGTCCCTCCAATGGGCGGATCCGCATTGTGCCGCCCACAATATCCGTTTCCACAATCACATCCAGGATCGCCGGGATCAAAACTGACTTTCCCGATGCATCTTTGACTTCATAGACGTCATTTGCGCCCGTTTGGAGCACATCGGTGAGTTTGCCATACTCTTTGCCGGTGTCGGCATCGAGAACCGAAAGCCCGATCAGATCCTGTATAAAATAGGTGTCTTCGTCGAGCACAAGCATATCGCGGTCGATATAGAGAATCTCACCGCGCAGGGCATTGGCGTCTTCGGGAGAGTTTACGCCATCGATATGCATCAGGACGCTGCCTTTGTGTATGCGTGCGGCAGTGATCACAATGCTGCGGTGGGCTTTGCCGAGAAAAAGCGTGTCTAATTCACACAAAAGCGCAGGATCGTCGCACCACGCCACAACTTTCACATCACCGCGCAGCCCATGGACATTGACGATCTTTCCGATCTCAAGATATTGTTTCATTCCATTCACTCCTTCAAAATCCGCTGGTCGGCGGTGTACCTTACTTCACGATACTTCACGATTTTCAGCAATCTTTGATATATTCCTTGCATCCAGCCAGATAGACCACGCCAGAGATCACCGTCAACGCGACTGAGATCCAGATCAACCCCTCCAGCACCCATGTGCGTACAAATCCTGGCATCACGATGCCAAAATCCGCCGTCAGCGTTAGATAGACAAATATCGCCACAATCGTCACCATCGTAAACGCCGTTTTCAGTTTACCCCAGATTCCGGCGGCAATGACAACGCCCTGTTCTGCCGCCAAAAGTCGTAGTCCCGATACCATAAATTCTCGCGCTACGATGATCACCAGCGCGATCGCCGACATCGAAAACGCCGGCAAATCCACCAGCACGATCAGCGCCGTAATGACCAACATCTTATCCGCCAGAGGATCTAAAAACTTTCCGAAATTGGTCACAAGCCCCCGGGATCTTGCGATTTTACCATCCAGCATGTCCGTCAGCGACGCAGCCGCAAAGACCACTAAACTCCACAAAAAGTGGAACGGAATCGCATCCACATAGAGAAACACCAGAAATACCGGGATCAGAATCACGCGCAACAGCGTCAGTTGATTGGGCAGGTTCATTCGGTTACCTCCTCTGCCAATAGGTCATAATCAAGTGTATCGAACACTTCCGCAGAAATATACTGTCCCAGCCGCAAGCGGCTGTCGCTTTTGATAAAGATTTTGCCGTCGATATCCGGCGCATCTGCCGCCGTCCGTCCGAAGTAACAGCCGGCATATTTATCATAGCCCTCGATCACCGCCGTCACCACTTTGCCGATCTTTGCGGCATTCTTCGCGGCGCTGACCTCCGCCTGCTGTTCCATGAGGATTTCGGCGCGATGTGCGCGCACTTCTTCGTCGATCTGGTCTTCATACTGCGCCGCCTTTGTGCCCTCTTCTTCCGAATAGGCAAAACAGCCCAGACGGTCGAACTGCATCTGATGCACAAAGTCGCCGAGGCGATTGAACTGTTCCTTCGTTTCACCCGGAAAGCCGGTGATGAGGGTGGTGCGCAGGGTGATATCCGGCACACGCTCGCGGATATGCGCAATGGTGCGGCGCAGCGTTTCCTCGTCGCCGGGGCGATTCATGCGGCGCAGAATCTCACCGTCACAGTGTTGAATGGGAAGGTCGAGATAGGGTACCATGTGTTCCTCCTCGACAAAGACATCGAGTAGCCTATCATCAATCCGCTCAGGATAACAATAGAGAACGCGCACCCACTTGACGCCCTCAATGTGGCACAGTTCCCGGAGCAGCTCCGGCAGCCGCGACTGCCCGTAGAGATCCTCGCCATAGCGCGTGGTATCCTGCGCGATGACAATCAATTCGGTCACATGGTGGGAAACAAGCCACTTTGCCTCTTCGAGGACATCTTCCATCGGAACGCTGCGATATGGTCCGCGGATCTGCGGGATCGCACAATAGGTACAACAATTCGAACAGCCCTCAGCAATCTTCAGATATGCAAAAAACGGCAGAGTGGTAATGATGCGATCGCCGGTTAACTCCGCATCACTCTTCTTACCGAATTCCACAACGCGCTCATCTGCGAGAACCCGATCGAGGATATCGACAATATCCTTGTTGTTGCCGATCCCGATGATGGCGTCGGCCTCAGTAAATAATTCAGCGGCCTCCTGCTGATACCGTTCGGTCAGACATCCGGTGAGAATGATCTTTTTCAGCGTACCGTCGCGCTTGAGTGCGCCAAGCTCTAAGATGGTTTCAATGGCTTCTTCTTTGGCAGACTGAATAAAGCCGCAGGTATTGACCACCGCGATTTCCGCCTCACCGGGTTCCGTCACCAGCTGATAGCCATGTTGTTTGAGTTTTGCCAGCATGTGCTCAGAGTCCACTAAATTTTTGGAACATCCGAGCGATACCATTCCTACTTTGATTGCCATAGTGTATTCCTTTTCCTCCGAAATTTATTCTTGCTCCTGCGCCTCTAAAAATTCCTGTACCGCCGCCTTAATCTGTCCATAGGTAAATCCCCGCCGTGCCAACGCCGCCTTGCCCTTTTCGATCATTTTACGGTCAGACGGATCTTCGAAATACCGCCGCAGCTTCGTTTCCACCAGTTCATAAGCCACATCCTCCATCTGATCGGCATAGGGAGAGAGAGCCGCGTCGATCTGTTCATCTAAAAGCTCCCGGCGGCGCATTTCCTGTTTTGCCCGATAAAAACCATAGTGTTTGACCTCGACATAGTGATGTGCCAGCTGTTCGGCATAGACCCGGTCGTTAATCATACCGCCCTGTGCCAGACGCCTGACGGCAGTCAGACAGACCTCGGGCGGATATTTCGGCTCTAATTTATGATACATCTCCCGAAAACTATAGCCCCGCCGATCCAAAAGAAAACAGCCATAGCGATATGCCTTACGGCAGAGCTCTGCCTCCCAGACCTGTTGCCATGCGGATTCGCTCAGCTCCATACCGGGTTTCAGATGAAATGCATAGACGATGGACACATGGAGAAATTGCAGGTCATCGCTGTCGTCAAAGGCGATCTTCCATGTTTCGCCCTTATGGGCGGAAAGTGTCGTGATTTGCATTATGCCGGGTCAAACTCCTCAAAATCGTCTTCCGCGCTAATCTCCGGGTCGTCCAGGATCGGATCAAACGCATCGTTTGGCTCCGGCACATCCGGCGGCAGCTCTTCCTGTGCCTGTTTTTCCGCCGCCTCTGCTGCGGCTTCTGCCAGCTTATCTTTCTTCTTTTTCTTCGCCGTCGTGATCAGCTCGTCCTTGCGCTCAAGGATCTTTGCTTCGATCTCCTTCATCAGCTCCGGATCACCCTCCAACAATGCCTTGACATTATCTCTGCCCTGTCCGAGCCGCTGTTCGCCATAGCTGAACCACGAGCCGCTCTTTTTGATGATATTGAGCTGTGTCGCGACATCGACGACCTCGCCGCTTCGGGAGATGCCCTTGCCGTACATGATATCGAATTCGCACTCACGGAACGGCGGCGCGACCTTGTTCTTACTGATCTTCACCTTCGTGCGGTTGCCAATGATGCGATTGCCGTCCTTGATGGGTTCGCCGCGGCGCACGTCCATGCGCACCGATGCATAGAATTTCAAGGCTCTGCCGCCCGGCGTCGTTTCCGGATTGCCATACATCACGCCGATCTTTTCGCGGATCTGGTTGATGAAAATCGCGACACAGTTGGACTTTGAGATGATCGCCGTCAGCTTACGCATCGCCTGTGACATCAGGCGCGCCAATTGTCCGACATGGGCATCTCCCATATCGCCGTCGATCTCTGCCTTTGTGGTGAGCGCCGCGACGGAGTCTACGACGATCACATCAATCGCACCGGAACGCACAAGGGCTTCGGCAATCTCGAGCGCCTGTTCTCCGCTGTCCGGCTGAGAGACCAATAAATTGTCGATATTGACGCCAAGCGCCGCGGCATAAGTCGGATCGAGGGCGTGTTCAACGTCGATGAACGCCACTTCACCGCCCATTTTCTGTGCCTCGGCGATGATATGGAGTGCGACAGTCGTTTTACCAGAACTTTCCGGACCATAAAGCTCCACGATTCTGCCGCGCGGCACACCGCCGATCCCGAGCGCCAGATCGAGCATCATCGAGCCGGTTGGAATTGCTTCAACATTCATTGTGGACATGTTTTCACCAAGGCGCATGATCGCACCACTGCCATAGGTTTTGGTGATATGCTGAATCGCGCTTTGCAGCGCCTTCTTTTTCTCCTCTTCCGTTTCCGGCATTTCGAGGATCACTTTTTTCTTATTATCTTTTGCCATTTCGCACACTCCTTTTGCATTTGAAATCATCCATATCTTACATCAACTCGTTTTGAACCACTGTCTTCAAAACTGCGCAATCACGACGCGTGCTACGCCACAGAGATCCTCCGCGGTATCCGCCGAAAAGCCGACACGCTGTGCGATCTCGCACACATCCGTCGCTTGTCCCTTTCCGACCTCAAACACCATCACACCGCCCGGTTTCACGCAGCCTTTCCACAGCGGTATCAGCTGCCGGTAAAACGAAAGACCATCCTCGCCGCCATAGAGCGCAAGCGATGGTTCATATGCGACCTCACGCTGAAGCGCCTGCATATCCTGTGATGTCAGGTAGGGCGGATTACAGGTAATTACATCAAAAAAAGCCGCATGCTCTGCCAGAAATGCGGCATCGGGATGACAGACATCCATCTGTATGACCTCGATCTGGGGGGCATGACGGTAAAGATTCTGACGCAGAAAGAAAAGCGCCTGATCTGAAAGCTCCGCACAATATCCCGTGACATCTGGCAAGTGCGCCGCAACTGCCGCCGGAATACAGCCCGAACCGCTGCACAAATCCAGCATCACCGTCTGTGGCTTGCCTTTGCGCAGGCGCAATACCGTTTCCACAAGTGTTTCGGTGTCCTGCCGCGGAATGAGAACGCCCTCTCCCACAGCAAACGGCAATCCAAAAAATTCCCACTCACCGCACAAGTATTGGAGCGGCTCACCCTGACAACGCCGCCGGGTCAGAGTGAGAAGCGCGTCATACTGCTCTGCGGAAAGCTCGGATGCCCCCATACCGATCAGATCGCGTGTGTTCAGTACCGTTTCCACAAGTACACGACTTTCAAAGGCGGCGAATTCGATCTGATGCGATTCGAGCATTGTTCGGATCTCACGCCTTGCCTGCGCCGCCGTCATCTTCACCACTTGTCGTCCTCCGGATCGTCGGGAATACAGGGCTTGAGTGCCTCGATCGCACATTCGATTTGTTTTTCGTTCGGTTCCCGCGTGGTGATGCGCTGGATCTGGAGTCCCGGCCAGGAAAGCGCACGGGTCAGGCGGCTGTTGCTGCGTCCAGCAAGGCGAATGAACTCATAGGAAATCCCCATCACCACCGGCAACAGCAAAATGCTCACCACAACACGCTGCCACACCACGGTCAGGGGAACCAAACACATGACCAAAATGCTGACAATGAGGGTAATAAAGATAAAGCTTGTGCCACAGCGCGGATGAAACCGCGTATGTTTTTTGACATTTTCCGGCGTAAGCGGTTCGCCGGCTTCATAACAGGCAATGGTTTTATGTTCCGCGCCATGGTATTCATATGTACGGCGCATATCTTTCATCAGACCGGTACACGCCATATATGCCAGAAAGAGGATGATCTTCAAGACGCCCTCTAAGAGCGACCGCACAAAGCGGCTTTGATCGGAGATCATCGTAACATCGATCAGCTTTCCCACGAGAAATTTCGGCAGCCAGATAAAGAGTAGCAACGCCACGGCGATCCCGACTATCACGCCAACGCCCATGATAAATGAAAAGAGGGGGTCTTTTTTGTCGTCGTCGGATTTTTGCGCTTCGTCTTGCTGTTCTTCTTCCGGCACTTGTTTTTCGGCGGATTTCATCAGACAGCGATAGCCGTCTTTGAGCGAGATCACGAAGTTGAACACACCGCGCACGAATGGGCACTTGCGATACCACGGCATATGTTTGCCATTATTTTCGTCCCATGTTTCGACATCGATCGTGCCATCGGGCAGCCGGCACGCCATTGCGCCGGTATCTGCGCCCTTCATCATCACGCCCTCAATGAGCGCCTGACCACCGATTTTGGTCATATGTTTTGGGGATTCATTTGAATTGGATTGCATAGATATCGTATTCCTTTCGGAGAGAGTTTGCCCCTTTGCAGAATGTGTCAGGTCAGAGGGTGTATCGGAAAGGTGTGAAAAGAAATAAACTTGACGATTTGACAGTCATCCGTCAGATTTCACTGAAATTACCAATGTCACCCCTTGTAATTGTTTTGAAAGCAAATTTGGAAATAATCGCCTTTCATGCTGATATTTAGACCATCTCTGCATCCTTCTGTGCCAGCGGTGATGCCGCCGCGATCGGCAGCGTGATCGTAACATTCGTCCCGACCCCTAATTCGCTTGTGATATCCAATCTGCCGCCATGCATGGTGATGATCTCATCGGCTACCGCGAGCCCGATTCCGGATCCGCGCCGCGTATGATTGGCCTTAAAAAACTTTGTCTTGACCCGCGGCAGATCCGCTTCGCTGATGCCGACGCCGTTATCTGTGATCGTCACCTGAATCATATTCCCCACTTCCTCCGCACTCACCGTAATCGTACTTCCGGAATTGGAATACTTAATCGCATTGTCAATGACGTTGATAAATACCTGGCGGATCCGGTTCTTGTCGCCATAGACAAACGGCAGCATCTCCGGCTCCTGATAGATGACGCGGATATTCTCGCGCTTTGCCTTTTCGGTATAAATGAGCACCGCATCCCCAAGCTCCGCCAACACGTCCATCTTCGCGCATTGCAGCGAAAATTTACCGCTCTGCATCCGCGAAAAGTCGAGTAGCTCTTCTACCATCTCTGACAGTCGCTCGGTTTCGTTGACAATGACATGTACGCCGCGCTGGATGGTTTCCTGATCGGCATCTTCCATACACATCGTCTCCGCCCATCCCTTGATCGCCGTCAGCGGTGTACGCAGTTCGTGCGAAACGGAGGAGATAAACTCATTTTTCATGTTCTCAGTGTTCGAAAGCTCGTCTGCCATCTGGTTGATGGAAACGCATAGGTCGCCGATCTCATCGCGGCTCGAAGTATCGATCCGGACAGAAAAATCACCCTTGGCGAATTTTTTCGTCGTCACATTGATCTGCTTGATCGGTCGGACAATTGAACGGACAAAATAAGTCCCCGTTACCAAAAGCAGTAATAAGATCCCCAGGCAAATTGCCGAAATGCCCAGCATATAACCGCGCAGCGTTTCGCGGATCTGTTCGAGCGAGGTCACCACCCGGATCGCATTGTATTCCGCACTCATGTCGGAAATATCCACAGTGACCGCCATAATGGTTTCATTGCCGACGGTCCCCACCCAATATCCATCTCCGCCGTCCATCGCGTCCTCATAGTCCGGCATCGCCGCGCCCTCTGCCGGCGAAAAGCCCGATGAGGTCAGAACGACTCTGCCGTTGGAATTGATCGCCATCAGCTCCATCTTGTCCTTGTCCGAAAAGTTTTCAATGGTGCTGCGCATTTCCGAGGAAAAGTTCATATCCGCATCCTGCGCATAACGGCTCAGGACACCGGTGACAGAGCTGATTTTGGTGGTGAGATATTGTCGCGATGCACCATAATAATAACTCTGGATCGCAAAGATAAACGCCACGTCCAACACCAACAGCACCAGCATGATCAGCCCCAGATTATTGACCAGCCACCGCCTTGTAATAGTCGCACGCTTTGGGATCGCGGCGCGCCGCCGTTTTCGCCTGTGTTTATTTGTCATTCCACTTGTATCCATAGCCCCAGATGGTCGTAATATAATGGGGCTTGCTCGGTTCCTCTTCGATCTTCATGCGAATACGCCGGATGTTGACATCGACGATCTTGTCGTCGCCGACATAGCTGTCGCCCCAGATGTGATTCAGAATGCTGGCGCGGTCAAGCGCCGTATTCTGATTATTGAGGAAAAACTCCATGATCTGATACTCCACCTGTGTCAGATCGATCAAAACGCCGTTTTTGGTCACCGTCCGGCTTTTGAGATTGAGTACAAACGGACCACTTTCGATCACCGGCGACTGTTCATCCTTGATAAAGCTCATGCAGACGCGGCGATAGATCGCATCGACACGCGCAGTCAACTCGGACGGCGAAAACGGCTTCGTGATATAGTCGTCTGCACCATACATCAGACCACTGACTTTATCGATCTCCTGCGTGCGCGCCGTGAGCATGATGATGCCAAGCGTCGAGCTTTTTTCCCGGAGCTTTTTGCAAACTGTGAAGCCATCGATACCCGGCATCATGATATCCAACAACACGATATCAAAATCGCCGCGCTCTTGTTCAAAAACGCGCAGTGCCTCTTCACCGCAATTGACATCCACTACGTCATAGCCGGCACGCCTAAGGTTAATGACCACAAAATCGCGGATGCCGTCTTCATCCTCACATACTAAAATTCTTTTCATATGAAAAAACCTTCCTTTATCTGTTGGCGTGACCCTCCATTGTCACGCCGCTCAACTCGTTTCCAGAGTTTTTCCGGAAACGGCTGACCAATCCTGTTATCCCACAAGTATAAACTGCACCATCAATTCCTGCCATGTTTTACCAAGCTTATCTTCGGTCTGTGCCGCACGCATATAATACGAGGCATTCCCGCGGGTATAAAGCAGTATATAGCCATCGGATTCGCGCTCTTGTGCTTCTTCCGCGTCGCTTACGGAACCATAGCGCAATAGTTCTGTCATATGTTCTGTCATTTCGCCGTCATAGCGGTAGAAGACGATATCGCCGCTGAGCGTATCATTCACCGCCGTCACTGTGCCATACCAATCGAGCGGCAGGAAGAACATACACCCATCGCTCAGGCTGAAATAGCCGCGGCACTGTTCTACAAGCTGTGTCCCCGAAAGTCCGAGCCAGCGCGTCAGGCGCACCTGTTCGGAGGCATCTTCTTCATAGCCGGGGAACGACTGTTGCACCGGAATTTCGACGCTCCCGTTTCCGTCGATATCGCGCGAGAGATAGCCCACCGACCGCGCCGTGGATGCCACCGCGTCTGAATCCGGCAGGACATAGGAAAGTGTTCCTTCTTCCACACGCAAAATTTCAGTCTGGAGCGTCGATGCCCCGACTGCGCCGTCGATAAAGATCTCCGGGATTCCGCCGCCGCTCTGGCTGTAAGCGACCTGACTATAATCCGAAAACGCCGTACGCAGCTCCAGCTTTCCGCTCAGCGACATTTCGCCGCCGTCATAGCGATACATTGCCGCCGAAGCCGCCGCGCCGTCGGTCGCTCTGCCGAGAACCAATAATTCCCGGTTCTGATCGGCATCGAGATCCGCAACCTGAAACATCGTATAGCTCGTCTGAAACAGCTCGGACATCACGCCGTCCTCATATGCATAGACCGTCAAAAGTTTATCGGACTGATCCGCGCCGCTATAGCCGAAGAAGATTCGATTCGGGCGGTCGGTGCCGATTGCGGCGATCTCAACACATTCGATCTCGGTGCCGTCCGCCGGAATGTCACAGACCGACTGCCACCGATCGTCCACCTGATCGAGTACGCCGATACGCAGGTTATTTTCTGCGGCAGTCAGACTTGTCTTCTCATAGAATACAATCGCCTCATCATCGCCGTCATCATCGAGATCGACGACAGTAAATGCCGAAAGATTTGTCCCCGACCGGGGGTATTGCAGCGTGATATTGCTGCCGACGGCGTCTTGCAGGGCGACATAAATCTGCTGCTGTTCGCGGCTGAGGCTCGGCGGCTTAAGCATGGCATCGACCGATGCGCCAATGGTACAGCCAGTCAATAGCAAACAAGCCGAAAGACAAAATGCGGCAAGCGACCCCAGCCGCCGCCGCATGGACAGTTTCATCTTGTTTTTTTTCATTACTTTTCCCGCGCACACAGCGGTACATACGTCTTCGGCTTTGCAATCGCCTTGTATGCCGGGCGGATGATGCGCTTTCCGGTGAGGATCTCCTCCATCCGGTGTGCTGCCCAGCCGACCATCCGTGCCGCCGCGAACAAAGGCGTAAACAGTTCGTCCGGAATCCCGAGCATTCGATAAACCAGTCCCGAATACATATCGACATTGGCACAGACCGTCTTATCAATGCCGCGGACCTTCTGCATCAGTTCGGGCGTCAGTTTTTCGACTCTGTCGAGCAGCCGGAACTGCGGCTCATATTCTGTCCCCTTCGCCAGCTGGAACGCCTTACGCTTTAAGATCACTGCGCGCGGGTCGGAGAGCGTATAGACCGCATGTCCCATGCCATAGATCAGACCCGAGCCATCGTTTGCCTCTTTCTTCAGGATCTTCGTAAGATAATCCGCCACTTCTCCTTCATCGTCCCAGTTGCTGACATGAGATTTGATGTCGTCGAGCATTTGGATCACCTTGATATTTGCCCCGCCATGGCGCGGTCCTTTCAGCGAATTGATCGCAGAGGTATATGCCGCAAACGGATCCGTCCCCGAAGAGGTCGCCACACGGCAGGCAAAGGTCGAGTTGTTTCCGCCGCCATGGTCGGCATGCAGTGTCAGAAGCGTATCGAGCAGCTGTGCCTCTTCCTTGGTGTATTTCCGATCCACACGAATCAACGAGAGGATTGACTGTGCCGTATTCTCCTCCGGCCGAAGCGGATGCATGATCATGCTGGCGTTATCGAACTTATGGCGCTTTGCCTGATATGCGCCGTCCATGAGGATTGGCATTTTTGCCACGAGATCAAGCGCAATACGCATCTCATCCTCAAGCGTCGTCACATCGTTGACATCGGAATAGGAATAGAGCGTCAGAACGCTGCGTGCAAGCTTATTCATGATATTATTCGACGGCGACTGCATGATCGAATCCACAAGAAATCCCGGCGGGAGCTCACGGCGCTGGCTCAGCGACGCCGTCATGCGCTCGAGATCTTCAGCGTTGGGCAGCTGTCCGAACAACAACAGATAAGCCGCTTCTTCAAAGACAAAACGGTCTTCACGTTCCGCGTTTTCTATAAGATCATTGATATCATAGCCGCGATAGATCAGCTGACCTTCGATCGGTACGCGTTCGCCCTCATCGATGACATAGCCATGTACATTACAAATCTGCGTCACGCCCGCAACAACGCCCGAACCATCGGCATTGCGCAAACCGCGTTTGACATCAAAACGTTCATAATAATCCGGGGGAATATAGGCATATTTTTTGAGCTGTTCGCATAAATTCGAAATATCCGAATTATCGATGCTCTCGTTATAGATCATCTGGGATGTCATTGGCCAAAACCTCTCTTTCAATTGCGGGACCCACATTTGCCGGCTTGTTTTCGGCAAATGCAGCGCCGTTTTCGTTCTTCCCCGATCCATGGCGGATCTCCGGCGGATCAGGGCGGCGGACTCTGACAAATGCCGGAGTCTGCGATATAACTATTATTATACACGAAAAACGCGATGGTGTCAACTGCTACATTCTCGATTTTACCGCAAGTCCGCAGGAAGAGCGCCGTATCCGAAATCGGCCGGCTGTTCCACGCGGACGGATGACCATGGAGCCTGTTACTATGAAAAAATATCTGATGATGCTCTGCGCTTTTACGCTCCTTCTCTTTCTGCTGACTGCGCTCCCCACCCGCCTGATCCGCAGTTCTCCGGATCTTGCTGTTCCGGGCGCCGCAACGCCGACGACTGCGCTTTCGAATGACAGCAATACGGGATCCGATGCCTCTTACCGCATGCTGGATATCACAAGCGGAAAAGTCGAGGAGATCTCTGTGCGCGATTATCTCATCGGTGCAGTTTGTGCTGAGATGCCGGCAACCTTTGAGCCGGAAGCACTCAAAGCACAGGCTGTCGCCGCACACACCTATGCCGAACGACAGCATTTGATCGAACAAGCCAACCCCACACCGGAACTATGCGGCGCGGATTTTTCCAACGACAGTACGCAGTATCAGGCGTTTTTCACCAAAAACCAAGCCATGCGTTATTATGAAGATAATTTTGAAACATATTACGCCAAGATCACAGAAGCTGTCGACGCCGTTCTCCCCTATATCCTGGCGTATGACGGTGAACCCATTATCGCGGCATTCTGTTCCATGTCCTCCGGCATGACCGAAAGCGCAGAAACCGTCTGGGGGAGCGATATCGCCTATCTGACGTCGGTCGAAAGCAGCGCGGATACCGAGGCGCCGCGCTATCTCGAAACTGCCTCATTTTCACAGCAGGAGCTTTGTGAGCTGATCCGGGCGGCATATCCTGATGCCGTCTGGGACGGTGAACCAGACACATGGATCTCCATCGGCAAGACCTCTGAGGCGGGAACTGTGCTTTCCGTCACGGTCGGCGGAGTCACGATGACGGGACAAGAGCTGAGAAATCTCCTTGACCTGCGTTCTGCGGCGTTTGAAGCGGCATATGAAGACGGTACATTTACCTTCACCACCCGCGGATTCGGCCATGGTGTAGGAATGAGCCAATATGGTGCAAATGCGATGGCAAAAGAGGGAAAAACCTGGAAAGAAATCTTGGCGCATTATTATCCCGACACACAAATCACTGAGATCTTGTAACACCTATTTTGCCCTATTGAGAGCTGACCGCGGCGCGGCGGCTCTCTTTTCTGTCCGGGGAAAATGTTACGCGATCCCGAATTTGACATGCGCCAGAAATCGGGGTATAATAAAAGAAACCGTTCTGACGCAAAGGAGAGATAAAATCTATGGACATCCAATCTGTCATGACAAAACTTGATGCACTCCTCCATGAAAGCCGCCTCGAAGAAGCCGATGCGTTTCTTGCTGATGCCATCGCACAGGCAGAGGACTGCGGCGAAGTCGACGCACAAAAAATGCTCCTCAATGAACAAATCGGATTTTTCCGCGACTGCGGCAGATTTCCGGAAGCACTGACCGCTGCGGCAAAGGCACGCGCGCTCTTTGAAAGCCGCGGCGAAACCGACACCATTTCCTATGCGACAACGCTTCTCAATTGTGCCAACGCCTATCGTGCCGCCGGCGAATATCAACAGGCAGCCGATGCCTTTGAAACGGTTCGGGCATTATATATCGCGCTTTTGCCGCCCGACGACGACCGCATCGCCGGGCTCTGGAACAATCTCTCTCTCCTGCATCAGGAACTCGGAGAATGGGATGACGCATGCCGCTGTCTGGAACAGGCGCTTGAAATCGCCGAGCGCATCGGAGACGAAACGAAAATCGCGATCTCTGATACCAATCTGGCGGTATCGCTGTTACAAAGCGGGGAAACCGACCGCGCGCTGTCGCTGTTGCAACAGGCGGATGCCATTCTCTGCGGCAAGTCGCCATCGGATTTTCACTATAGCGCTGTCCTCGCCGGATTCGGCGACGTCTATTTCAAATTGGCAGACTATGACCGTGCGGCAACGTATTACGAAATGGCACTTGCGGAGATTGATCTGCATATGGGACAGAACAACTTCTATGCGATCGTTTCGGACAACTTAGCGCAGGCATATGCAAAACAACATACCGATCGTCCCCGGCTTTCGGGGATGGAGCTCTGCCGTCGGTTTTACCGGGCATTCGGCGAACCGATGCTTCGCCGGTCATTTCCGGATCTTTTTCCACAGCTTGCCATCGGTCTTTCCGGCGAAGGATCGGAGTGTCTTGGCTATGACGATGCGCTCTCACAGGATCATGACTTCGGTCCGGGATTCTGCATCTGGGTTTCCGACAACATGCCGCAGGCGGATGTCGAACGCCTTCAGAAGAGCTATGATGCACTCCCAAAACAGTATTACGGATTGATCCGCAACAACCAGAAAGAATCCGCCGGACGCATCGGCGTATGCCGGATCGGCAGCTTTTTCCACCGGCTGATCGGGCTGCACCGCCCGCCGACAACGCTCGCAGAATGGCGCATCACCGAGGAAGCATCGCTCGCAGCAGTTATCAGCGGCGAGATCTTTTCCGATCCGTCCGGCGAATTCACACAGATGCGCCGGACGATCGAAGCCGGCTATCCTGAACCGGTCTATCTGCGCCGACTGGCACAGGCGCTTGGCAGGATGGCACAATGCGGACAATACAACTATATCCGGATGCGCAGACGCGGCGAACGTGCGGCGGCACAGCTCTATCTGACCCAATTTTGTCGAAATACCATGCAGGCAGCACATCTTTTATGTCATGTCTACGCACCATATGAAAAATGGATCTGTAAGAGCACACGTCAGCTGCCCGGCTTTGCGGAGCTTGCGCAACAGATCGAATCGCTTTTACTCATGCCGCCGCAAATCGGTGTGCCTGACGATCCGGCGCACGACGCGGCATATGAAAAGATTGAGGCCATCTGCGGCGAAATCGCCAAAATCGTGAAACAGCGCCACGCGATTCCGACGTCGCCAGACGGCTATTTGATGCCGCTGGCAGAATCCCTTGCCGAACAGGCTAAGCAGATCGAGAGCCAGAGCCTTGTGGCGGATCAGATCGCGGAGCTGGAGTTCCACGCATTTGACACCGTCCAGAACACCGATGGCAGAGCCGCCTGTCAGAACGACTGGGAAACCTTCCGCATCATGCGCCACAGCCAGTATGTCTACTGGCCAAAGGCACTCTCTGAGGCATGGCGCGACGCTTTCGCGGCGGCACTCGACAGGGGGCGAAATCTCATCTCCGAGAAATACGCATGGATGATGGAATCGACCGATCCGGAAAAATTCGACCAGCTGCGCGGTCAGCTACCACAGCTGACAGACGAATTCATAGAGATGCGTGAGGCGATCGTGGCGATCCAGGTGACATGGATGGAGGAATTCGCGGCAAAATATCCGAAGCTCGCCCTGCGCGCAAGGCGGATTCACACATCAGAGGACACCAAGTATGACACCTCATTTGAAACCTATCTGCGCGGCGAACTCTCGGTCTATCCGCCGGAGATCCTATATGGCTATGGCAGATGGATCGTATCGCTTTACCAGGAGGGCAAAAACCTACAGATGATGACAATGGAAGACACGGTTCACGCCTATGGCTATACCGGTCTTGAACAGGCAGAGGCGGCGGTGATCGGACGATCCTGACCAAATGCCCCTGCACATCTGCCGGAAGGAAATCAAAACGCACCCGGGTCATTTGGATAATCCGACCCCGGGTGCGTTTTTTATGGCGCGATCTCCATAAGCGATCGCCCTTATTCTGTTACATTTCCCTGTAATGCATCGTTATCTTCTTCGAGCATATACCAGCTATCGCCCATCTGTACAATCGTGGGATAATAGGTCAGAACATCGCTGCCCTCGCTTCCGGTAATTGTCAGTGCGACTTCTGCCGTTACTGCATCTGTGATCTGTGCGCCGTCATTGCCCAAGAGCGTCTGCATTTGTGCATTCCACTCGTCCAGCCCCTCTTGTTCCGGTTCGGATACGCCGATCACCTGATAGGTCAGCGCAATATCGCCGCCATACGACGTTTCCCATTCCACTAAGATTTCGCCGCACATTTCAGCGAACATCCCGGTCACTTCTTCTTCCGTATGGTCATATGTTTCGAGGTAATAGGTCCAATACTCCGGCGGCGCCATAATCTGTGCCAACGCCGTCCCGTCTTCCGAGAGGATTGCCTGATAATAGCGGCTGAGGACGTCTTCATAGCCGGTCGTCGTTTCTGCATCTCCGTGCGACTGGCGAAAGCTTTCCATCTGTTGTCCCTGCTGTTGCTCTCGGCGGAACAGGAAAATACCTGCCGCAACGATCGCACCAGCCACCACGATCAGGATCACACCGGCGATCATGCGACGGCGGCGGGATGCAGCCTGATTTTTTTGATGCGTCTTTTGATCTCGTGTCACACGTTTTGCCATAGCCTTGTTACTCCTGTGTTGATTCCGTTACCACTGTCCATATCCATCATACTGGCATACATAGTCGATCTGTTCCATGGCCTCCATACAGCACCACTTCATGCCAATCTTGACAAACACCGCATGTTCTGATGCCACATCGCCGCCGTCATTCACACGAAAGCTGACTTCCACCGCTTTCCGGATATCCACTGTGATGCCATACGCCGTTTTCAGCTCTTCTTCGAGCGATTCGATCTGGCTTTCGCTCTGCTGTGACCGGGAGGTGATCTCATACGACATGCTTCCGGCATTGCCGTAATTTGCGTTCCATGAGGTGAAATAGTCGCCGAGGGATTCCTTCACATCGCGGCGCGTAGTGTCATACGTATCCTCAAGATAATCGAGATAGGGATCGGGGACAAGCGCAAGATACATACTGCCGCTTGCATAATCGACGCCCTTGATATAGCGAAACGCCGCCAGCTTATAACCGCCAAGAAATACGACATAAAGCGTAATCCCGATGACCAATACCGCCGCGATCACAAGCGCAATGATCCGACGACGGATCACCGCTCTGTGAATCTTTTCTTCAGCATGGAGCTTACGCGGATCTTCGGCATCCTGGATCTCATCTGCGGACGCAGAGAGATAGGGCATCGAAAAGCGATCGGATACAGAATCGGGGGCGGCGTCCGTCTGTTGTTCTTCTGCACTGACACGCGGCAGGATCTCGCCGCACTCCGGACAGATCACCGCACGCTCTGGTGCTTCAAAGCCGCATTTTTCACATTTCATGGTTCAGATCCTCCTTCTTGGAAAAGCCGGAACTCAAGACAACATACACAGCTGTCCGACCGTTCCGGACACATTCCGGATGCCTTCCTCTTCCCCATAATCATATCCATCGAAATCATAGCCATCGTAACCGTCGAAATATCCACCGTCCGAGCCATCGCCATAAAATTCATCATAGGCAATCAGATAATCAATCATTGCATCGACCGCATACCATGTGCCGTCGATCTCCACCATCGTAACGGTATATTCCCCGGATTCCTGTGCAGATCCACTGCCGCATGTATATGAACAAGACAGATCTACCGCACTGTCATAGTCCATACCGAAGTCATAGTATTCCTGAAAAGAGTCCCTTGATTCGATATCGTACCAGCCGACTTCTGTGATCTCACAGTCAAATGTATCAATCGTACCAAAGGTGAAACACTCCTGCAAATACGGCAGAAGATAGGTATCGGCATCTGTACGGCCGATGCCATAATCCTCGGCGATCTCCCAGAATGCCTCCGGCACAAGCTGTTCCATGGCATCGGTGTCACGCTGTGCTATAGCCGTCATATATGCCATTGTCCCCGATCGCAGGTCTGCCGCCGGATCAAAACTCAGCCGACAGGCTTCTTCTGCCATCATGATCGCATCGACAATATACCATTCTTCCCCGATCTGGGCGGCACAAAGTACCTCGTCAGTTTCATCCTCGCCGAGTGAAACAAGCTGGTATTTCTCCGCACTGAGACCATACGCCGACAAGATCTGGCTGCACGCGCCTTCCTGTTCATTGGTCATATCGTGGGTGTAAAAAACTTGATTGGTGTTGAAATAATCCTCCACCCATTCCATGCCGTTTGCCGCAGGGTGAGTGTCTGACGCCGCATACATCCGGTCGGTGTAGAGATAGTCCTCGAATACCTGTTCCATCTCTTCATCTGTCACGTCATAGGATGCACAGAGCGCCTGATATACCGCATCCGGCAGAACATTGTCGCGGAATGTGTCAAGATCCGCATAGGCGATCGCATAGGAACAATTCTGTGCTGCAGATGTGATATTCGCATCCTCCACAATAATACTGCCGATCCAAACCGCGAACAGGATCACAACAATCACAATCACGCCAACTGCCCCAAGGCACACCGCCAGTACGATCGGCCAGACCTTTTTCTTCTTTGGCGGCGTCATCACCGGCTGTGGCGCGCCATAGCCACCATAAACTTGCGGCTGACCGCCATAGGGCGGCATGCCAGGGTTGGAATATGGCTGAGACTGGGGCTGGGAATACGGCTGGGATGAAACATAAGGATTTTGCGGCGGATATGGATCCGGCTGCGGTCCAGGTGGCGCATCGGACGGCGATGCGGCATTTGGCACACCCGGGTTAGAGGAAGCCGGCGTTTCCGGCGGCACAGATTCTGCCGATGTCGGCTGTGCCTGTGGCGGATCTGTCGGTTCTGATACTTGCTCAGGAAGATCGGGCGTTTCCGGGTCGGGTGAAAAGGACACCGGCGTGCCGCATTCCGGACAGAACCGGTCGTTTTCTGTAAGTGCTGCACCGCAGCAGGAACATTTCATCAGATGTCACACACTCCTTCCATTATTCTGCTGTGCCGTAATAATAGCATGCTTCTGCGAAATAATAAATACCATCAAAGACATACCAGCTGTCACCGAGCTGGATCATGATTGTTGCGGTGGTGTCGTCCATGGTCTCACCGTCGGCTTCCATGGTGTAGTCATACGACACTGACTGATACACATCTGAAGTGAGCCCTTCGCCAACCATGTTATTAAGCTCTGTGATCTCCTCTTCGGTGCAATCTGCCACATCTGTGATCGTTAAGGTGAAAGAGATCTCGCTGTCCTGCATATCGGAATAGCTTAGGATATCTTCGATATACTGCTGCATACATGCCTCTGCACCTGCCTGATCCATGCCATACTCCGATTCCAGATAGCTCCAGACTTCGGCAGGCATCATTGCCGAAAGCGCTTCTACATCGGCGTTATAAAAGGCATTCCAGTAGGCTTCGATCGGCTCTGCATATGTCGTTTCATACTTGGCGCGATCGACATAACCGCTGTCACAGAGTGTGTCAATATCCGCCATGACGGTTGCGTCATACCATGTGCCGTCGATCTTCACAACCCACATGCCGAGATCGGAGAATGTGTCAGTATCGAGATCGCCAGTAACTGTGCCGTCTACCAAAAGACCGATACCGGTGGTGCAGTCAAGCCCATAGGTCTGAAGCTGTTCGCGCACATTTTTGAGCTGAACCGAATCACCCATGCCGAAGGAGAACGACGTCTGTTCCCATGTATAGGAGAGCGGCGAACCGAGCAGCTCGACATTCTCCGCCATCCAGAGATCAATGCCATCGACGCATTCTTCCTTGGTATAGCCATATGTATCCGAGATATAATCCCAGTATGCATCCGGCGCGCGGTCGGCAAAACTCTGTGCATCACAGTCTACATAAATCTGCCAATAGCTATCCACATTTTCCGTTGCACGATCCAAAAGCGACTTTCCATAGAGCACCAGTCCCACAATTACCGCCACGATGATCACCACAATCGGGATCACAATCGCCAACACGATCTTTAGCGCCTTATGCTTTTTCTTCGGCGGCTGTGTCGGCTGAACCGGCGTCGGGATCGGGGTGGGAGTCGGGGTTGGTGCAGCAGCCGGATCCGGCGCCGGATCACCGGTCACCGGCGTCGGGATCGGATCGGGTGCAGAAGGCTGAGCAGAAGTGATTTCCTTACCACAGTTCGGGCAGAATTTTTCCTCATCGGCAAGCTGTGCGCCGCAGTTTTGACATTGTTTCATAATCGTGATTTACTCCTTTTTATTTTTCTGATTGTATCGGGAAAATCCCTTTGTACAGATGCAGATTCTCATGCATCCATCTTTGTACCGCAATAAATGCAGAAATGGTATTCCGGCGAAACGGTCTTTCCGCAGTTCGGACAGATGTGCTGTGCAGGCTGGGGTGCAGCCGGCGCCTGTTCGTCCGTCAGCTTCGTACCGCAGTTGGTGCAGAAACGGTTTTCCACAGGAAGCGTTTCTCCACAATTCGGACATGTCTTGGTCAGACTTGCGGCAGGATCAGCCGGTGCCGGGATAGGTTCGACCGGTGTCGGAGTGGGTTCAGCCGGCGCTGGAGTGGGTTCGACCGGCGCTGGAATGGGTTCAGCCGGTGCCGGGATAGGTTCGACCGGTGTCGGAGTGGGTTCGGCTGGGGTCGGGATAGATTCGACCGGCGCTGAAGTGGGTTCAGCCGGCGCTGGAGTGGGTTCGACCGGCGCTGGAATGGGTTCAGCCGGTGCCGGGATAGGTTCAACCGGTGTCGGAGTGGGTTCAGCCGGTGTCAGACGTGTGCCACAGCTGGTGCAGAACTGTGCGCCCGGCGCACGCATTGCGCCGCATTTCGGGCAAACCGACGAGGGATCTGCGGCAGGCTGGGGCGGCGTATTCGGAGCAAAATTCTGTGCTTGTGCCGCACGTTCTGCAGCCTCTTTTGCAGCACGCTCTTGTGCAAGACGTTTTCCGACCGGATTTTCTGCGCCGCATTTGGTGCAATAGAGAACGTGTTCCGGGATCTCGCTTCCACAGCTTTCGCACAGCATGAGGTGTTTATTTTTCCGGATCTGTTCGCGATATTGCGCAATCTTCCGGCGGCTCTCCTCGATCTGCTGGAACTGGGGCGCGAATTCCGTCTCATAGTCTTCTGCGTGGAGCTGTTCATAGGTCTTACCGATGGCGAGATAAGCGGCGTTGATATTGCGCTCTTCCTCACTGATCTGACTATTGAGCCGGATGGTATCGGTAGAAGTCTTTGTCTTTTCCACAACGGTATGGGTGGTATCTGTGATTGTTTTCCCGAGCTTATCAAAAAATGACATAGTGCATAATCCTTTCTGTTCGGGTCGGATCTCAGCGAACAGAAAACCCGGTACGCTGTGCACTGAGATCAAAATTGCGTGTATTGCCTATTTTTATATTGTAGCATAATTTACGTCGTTTTTCAAGTCCTTTTTCACATTTTTAAGAAAATTATAGACATAACGCATCTACTTGCAGACATTAACGTGCCCTTTACCGCTGCGAACGGGAAGCATAATATCAAGAATAATACAGTCATAGATACCGGTGCGTGCATATTCAAGACCATCATCGCCGTCAAAGACAGCATCGACCTGATATTTATTCCGTTTCAGGATTTCGGCAAGGGTATCGGCGAGTTGGATTTCATCTTCGACAACGAGAATATTCAAGATCATCAAGTCCTTTCGATGGAATTAAAGAGTACATATAGGTTTATCATAATAGATGAGGTTGAAAATAAGCTTAAAGCGGTGGCGAGTCGCCGTAGACTGTTCACCTCGATCTGAGGAAACGCTACACAGCAATGGTGGATGGGTAACGCTCAAAAAATGCGACCCAAACAAAAAGGGCACGACTTTTTTTGCCATGCCCTTTCCCACCGCTTATGGCGGTCATATTCTCTCTTTTTATGCCTCCGGGCGAATCGCATCCGTAAACATATAGCGCTGCAGCGGCTCCGGAATCCGGATCGAACCGTCTTCGCAAAGATTGTTCTCCAAAAATGCGATCAGCATCCGCGGCGGTGCAACGACTGTATTATTCAACGTGTGCGCAAAATACTTCGTACCGTCCTCTGCCTTTACCCGAATACCGAGCCGTCTTGCCTGTGCGTCGCCCAGATTCGAACAGCTTCCAACCTCGAAATACTTCTTCTGACGCGGCGACCACGCTTCAACATCGATGCTCTTGACCTTCAGATCCGCCAGATCACCCGAACAACACTCGAGCGTCCGCACCGGAATATCCATGCTGCAGAAAAATTCCACCGTATAGTGATACATCTTATGAAACCAGTCCATGCTTTCCTCTGGCTTGCAGACTACGATCATTTCCTGTTTTTCAAACTGGTGAATGCGATATACGCCGCGCTCTTCGATACCGTGTGCACCGACTTCCTTACGGAAACACGGTGAATAGCTCGTGAGCGTCTGCGGCAGATCCGACTCCGGCAGGATCTTATCGATGAATTTTCCGATCATCGAGTGTTCACTCGTACCAATGAGATAGAGGTCTTCTCCCTCGATCTTGTACATCATACCTTCCATTTCCGCAAAGCTCATAACGCCGGTCACGACATTGCTCCGGATCATGAACGGCGGAATATAATAGGTAAATCCCTTGTCTATCATGAAATCACGTGCATAGGCGAGAATAGACGAATGCAGGCGCGCAATATCGCCGCGCAGATAATAGAACCCATTGCCGCTGGTTTCACGCGCAGCGTCAATGTCAATGCCATTCACGCGCTCCATAATATCCACATGATAAGGTACGGGGAAATCCGGGACGACTGGTTCACCAAAACGCTCAACCTCGACATTTTCGCTGTCATCTTTTCCGATCGGCACGCTGTCGTCAATGAAGTTCGGGATGACTAGCATGATCTCTCGGATACGTGCGGAAAGTTCGGTTTCCTTCTGTTCGAGCGCTTCCAGCTGTGCGCCAAGATCCTTGACTTCCGCCTTAATTGCCTCTGCCTCGTCCTTTTTTCCCTGTCCCATCAGTGCGCCGATCTTCTTGCTGATCGTCTTACGCTGATTTCGGAGCGTGTCCCCCTGAACTTTGGCTTCGCGGAACTGGCGGTCGAGTTCGACTACCTCGTCCACCAGCGGAAGCTTATCGTTCTGGAATTTTTTGCGGATATTCTCCTTGACACGTTCCGGATCATTCCGGATCCATTTCATATCGATCATAATTTGATTTTTCCTTTCTGTGTGTTGATATTGATGCTATGTTTCACGTGAAACAATGTTACGTTGGGTGCGTGTTTCACGTGAAACAGTGGGATGCCATAAAAAACGTCGTACAAGGGATTGGACTGAGTTGACAGTTTTGTCCATCGGCACTACCTTCGCGTCGTCTTTCCAAGGGAACTGGCTCAATGCAGCCGTGACTAAAAATGGAGATGGACAATCAGCTGCGACTCCCCGCCAACTTCTCCGCCAGTGCCGCTAAATCCTCTTTGTCATAAAACTCCAGCGTCAATACGCCTTTGTTCTTTCCATATGTCACTGAAACGCGCCGCCCCAGACAATTCTCTAAGCTCAGCTGCATCTCTGTAAAATAACTATCGATCTGCGCATTGGTCACCGGCTGCTGCGCCGCTTCATCCGCCTTCGCCGCAATTTTTTCAATCGCACGCACCGAAAGCTGACCTTTTGCCGCCTTCTGTGCTGTTTCCATCATCAGCTTTTCATCCGCAATCGCAAGCAATGCCCTGCCGTGTCCGGCGCTGAGTTCGCCATCCTCGACCATGTTCCGGATCTCTTCCGGTAACTGCAATAGCCGCATCGCATTCGCAATTGCACTGCGTGACTTTCCGACTTGTTTCGAGACTTCTTCCTGCGTCATTCCATAGTTCTCGATAAGGCTGACGTAACCCGACGCTTCTTCGATGGGATTGAGGTTTTCACGCTGTAAATTCTCGATCAGCGCGACCGCCATCGTTTCTTCGTCTGACAACTCTCGAATGATCACCGGCACTTCGTCCAGCCCCAGCATCCGCGCCGCACGCCAGCGACGTTCGCCGGCCACGATCTGATAATTCAACCCCATCGGGCGCACCAGAATCGGCTGGAGCATACCGTATTGCTGGATGGAATCCGCCAGCGCCGAGATCGACTCTTCGCTGAACTGTTTGCGCGGCTGATCGCGGTTGGGTTCCAGTTCCGAAACACGCAGGGTCTTTTTTACCTGCACATCCTCGGCGTTTTCATTGTAGAGAAAGTCCAGTCCACTTCCCAGACCACCGATACTCATTTATGTGTCACGCTCCTTTTTCTTTCCAAAAATGGATAATTTTCGCTTTTTCTCCGGCGGCTTTTCACCGAGCAGTTCCAATCCAAGCAGCATATATGCCTCTGCACCCTTTGAACCGGGATCATAGTACATCACCGGCTTTCCATGGCTCGGCGCTTCGGAAAGGCGCACGTTACGCGGAATTTTGGTGTGAAAAACTTTTCCGGGGAAATATTTCTCGACTTCCTCCTCCACTTGACGCGACACATTCAGCCGTGGATCAAACATCACAAACAAAATGCCGCCGATCTCGAGCGACGGATTATAATTGCTGCGCACAATCTTGATGGTGTTGGTCAGCTGGGACAGCCCCTCAAGCGCGTAAAACTCCGCAAGCATCGGAATAATCAGGCGATCTGCCGCAACAAGACCATTGATTGTCAACAGTCCGAGCGCCGGCGGACAGTCGATCACGATATCGTCGTAATCCAGCTTACACGTCAATAGCTGCATTTTCAGACGGTTCACACGATTGTCAAGTTCCGACAACTCAAGCTCTGCACCAGCGAGCGTATTGCGCGCTGGGAGAATGCTGACATTTTCAAAATCAGTATGGATAATCGCATCCTGAATGCGTGCCTTGCCGGTGAGAACCTCATAGGAGGACTGGGTAAGATGTTTTTTCTTGACGCCAAAGCCGGTCGTAGTATTGCCCTGTGGATCGATATCGACGCAGAGAACGCGGCGACCGTGGGAGCCGAGAAATGCGCTGAGATTGACGACGGTGGTGGTTTTTCCCACGCCGCCTTTTTGGTTGGCGATTGCATAGACCATGGAAGATGTTCCTTTCCGGCGGCAGATCAGGAGAAAGCCGCACGATTGAGCAATTGAGCAAAACGCTCATATGTGAATATTATAGCATAAATACACAAAAATGTAAAGAGCGAAACGAGAAAAAAAGCAGAGAGCCTGATGACTGCGCCGATCAGGAAAAACTTTTCGCAATTATCCCTTCGTTTCATCAACGTTCTGCTGGATTTTTTGGCGTATTTTCAAATACATTCTGGGTTTGCGGCGAATCTGCCGCGACTTTCCCGAAATTATGCGTAATTTTCCACTGGAAACGATTTCCCGAAGCTGTTACAATAATATTATCCAAAAAAATCCCAGCAAAGAAAGGATGTTTCACATGGCAGGATTTCTGACATTCACCAAGGAAAAACCCATCAACCGGATCGTCGAGGTCGACATCAGCGAAATCGTACCGAATCCTCACCAGCCGCGTACAGAATTTGACATGGCGGACATGCAATCGCTCGCTGAAAGCATTGCACAGAATGGAATTTTACAGCCGCTCACTGTTCGCCGCGGCGACGGCAGATATGAGCTTGTTGCCGGAGAACGGCGGCTGCGTGCGGCAAAGCTTGTCGGAATGCACAGTGTCCCGTGCATTGTATTGGATATCAGTTCACGCAATTCAGCAATTATGGCGCTCGTGGAAAATATCCAACGACAGGATCTGTCATTTTTCGATGAAGCGAGTGCGATTGAAAAGCTCATTACATATTACGGCATGACACAGGAAGATGCGGCGGCAAAGCTCGGCAAGGCGCAGAGCACGATAGCAAACAAGCTGAGATTACTGCGGCTCACAGCGGATGAGCGAGAGATAATTATGAAATATAATCTCACTGAGCGGCATGCACGAGCATTATTGCGGCTTGCTGCGCCGTCCGAGCGGCTCGCGGTGTTGGAGAAGGTCGTCAAGCAGAATCTGAATGTTGAAAAGACAGAAGCGGCAGTCGAAGAAGTCATCGGAAAGAAAAAAAGCCGCGAGAGCTATCGCAAACGCAGCAAGGTGTTTCAAAATGTACGAATCTTTGTGAATACCATCACAAAGGCAGTGGAAACGATGCAGGCGGCAGGAATCGCGGCAGATTCACAGAAGATCCAGAGGGAGAATTATATTGAATATCGGGTTAGGATCCCGATCGGTGAGCGTAAGTAATGTTTCACGTGAAACAACGCGTCGCCGCAGACACTCCACTCTGTCGGTTTATAATGCTTTCTTCTTGATCTTATCCCCGCGGCGCGGATACTTCTGCGCCGTATGTGACCGCTTTTCAATCACGTAGACGCTCCGCTGACCGATCTCTGTGACCTGATATCGCCGTTCCCCGATCATTGCGCCGCCCAGCTCCTCGATCGCATGTTCTGCCGCAGCGCCGTCCTCATTCGGTCCTTTCATCGCCGCAAACACGCCGCCGACTTTCACAAACGGCAGGCAATACTCCGCCAACACCGGTAACGACGCCACAGCACGTGCTGTGACAAAGTCGAATTGTTCGCGTAACTGCGCGTCTTTCCCGGCGTCCTCTGCTCTGGCATGGACACAGCGGACATTTTTGAGTCCGATTCGCTTCGATGCCTCTTCTAGAAAATGGACACGTTTTTGCAGTGTATCCAACAGCATCACTGCCAGATCCGGACGCAAAATCGCCATTACCATCCCCGGAAATCCAGCACCCGTCCCCACATCCAAACATGCCGCGCCCTTTTTAATCTCCACCTGTCGGAATAGCAGTGCGCTGTCCAGAAAGTGTTTTGTCCAGACCTGTGCCGGTTCCGTGATTGCGGTCAAATTCATATGTCGATTGGTCTCCAGCAAAAATGCCAGATATCTCTCAAGCTGATCATACTGCATCTGTGAAAGCGTCAGTTGCTGTACGGCAAAGAGTGCTTGCGCTTGTTCAAAATTCATGCTTTTCCCTCCCGATTGGCAGTGTCCCACACCAGAAGCACCGAAATATCCGCCGGCGATACCCCGGAAATACGGCTTGCCTGCCCGATATTCTGCGGACGATGCGCATTGAGTTTCTCTGCCGCCTCCAGCCGCAGTCCGCGCACGGTCGTATAATCCACATCCTCCGGAAGCGCCATGGTTTCAAGCTTGCGCATCCGCGTGATCTGCGCCAATTGTTTTTCGATATAACCATCGTATTTGATCTGAATCTCGACCTGTTCGCCAATCACCGGCGCAAGCTCCGGACGCATCGGATCAAACGGCGCAAGAGATGCATAATCGAGCTGGGGACGTCGAATAAGATCGGCAACCTTACATCCAGTCGAGAGCGGCGAAGTCCCTCTTTCCATTAAAAACGCATTGAGCGCATCGGACGGCGCAAGATTTGTCGTCTGGGTGCGCTTTTTTTCGCGTTCGACTGCCGCATATTTTTCCACCATCGCCTGATATCGTGCATCGGAGATCAGTCCCAGCTTGTGCCCATAGGGCATCAGACGCTGGTCAGCATTGTCCTGGCGGAGAATAAGACGGTATTCGCTGCGCGAGGTCATCATGCGATAGGGGTCTTCACAGCCCTTTGTGACCAGATCATCAATTAGCGTACCGATATAAGAAGATGCACGATCAAGTACAAACGAAGGCTTGTGCTGAACTGCGAGCGCCGCATTGATACCGGCGATAATTCCCTGTGCGGCAGCCTCCTCATAGCCGGAACTGCCGTTAAATTGCCCTGCGCCATAGAGCCCGGCGATCTTTTTACACTCAAGCGTCGCACGCAGTTCCGTGGGATCGACACAGTCATATTCAATCGCATACGCCGGACGCATAATCTCGACATGTTCCAGCCCCCGGATCGTACGCAGAAACGCGACCTGAACATCCTCCGGCAAGGACGAGGACATCCCCTGTAAATAATATTCCTCCGTTTCCAGCCCCATTGGCTCCACAAACAGCTGATGACGCGGCTTGTCAGCAAAGCGGACAATCTTGGTTTCGATCGAAGGGCAATAGCGCGGCCCGATTCCCTCGATCTGACCGGAAAAGAGTGGCGATCGGTTGAGATTTTCTCGGATAATCCGGTGTGTTTCGGCATTCGTGTAAGTGATATAACATGAAACCTGATTTTTTAACCCTTTCGGATTAGTTTCAAAGGAAAAGGGCACGATCTGGTCGTCGCCGTCCTGTCGCTCCATAACGTCAAAGTCGATGCTGCGTCGGTGGACACGACATGGCGTTCCGGTCTTGAACCGACGCATCCGAAGCCCGAGTTTGCGCAGTTCTTCACCCAATGCACGGCTCGGGAGCGCGGAATCGGGACCGCTTTCATACGACACCTGACCGACATGGATTCTGCCGTTGAGATAGGTTCCCGTCGCCAGAATGACTGCCGATGCGCCATAGTATGCGCCGAGCGTTGTAATCACACCGGTAACTCTGTCGTTTTCGACACAAATGCGTGCAATTTCCGCCTGCTTGATCGATAGGTTCGACTGTTTTTCACAGGCAAATTTCATATAGTTATGATACTTGACGCGGTCTGCCTGTGCACGAAGGCTGTGCACTGCCGCACCCTTACCGCGATTGAGCATTCGGCTCTGCAAAAAACAAGCATCTGCCGCACGCCCCATCTCGCCGCCAAGAGCATCGATCTCGCGCACGAGATGACCTTTCGCCGTGCCGCCAATCGAGGGATTACAGGGCATATTGGCGATCTGATCAAGAGATATGGTAAAAAGCACCGTGCGGCAGCCAAGGCGTGCTGCTGCAAGTGCAGCCTCTACGCCGGCGTGACCTGCGCCGACCACGGCAACATCATAGGTTTCCATCGTATACATCGTAAAAACTCCATTCGTTTGCGTTGTGTTTCACGTGAAACATCTGGTGCGATGCACATGTGTTTCACGTGAAACAATAGGATTGGGAAGTACAAAAGGCACCACCGCACAGAGGTTGTGCAAAAGCGCCGCGCGATGCGATCTTTGCGCGGTGCTGCCTTTTCATATGTAAGATCGTTCGTTTGGTAAAAATACAGCGCACTGTGTCCAACGCATGTGGGAGATGACAAGAAAAACCGGACAAACGAAGCAAATCGGAAGTCGCTGGAGCCGGGATTTGCAGTCAAACTTCTCATCCTCTCACACATGCAGCAGGCGCCGGCGAAATCGCGCGCTGCGCTTGCTGTTCGCCTGGGGCGCAAAGCCGATTTTTGGCGTTGACGGTTGTTGCTCCGTTGATGTTCTGGTGTTTTTCTTTGCATGGGTGGAACAGGTTTTTTAGATTGGCTTTGCGCTGTTTGGTTTTTTTTCTGGATTTCGACTGCATCGGATTTTCTACACTCGTTTCGCTGCTCCGCAGCGACCAGCATTTTTGAAAAACTGCTGGACCGAAAAACGTTTCCGTTCGGGCATCCTTGACTTGTGCGTTTCCCATGCTTTCGGGAATTTCTCTTTTCTCATAAATTCCCCTTGAGGGGCGCACAGGGCACGCAGTGCCCGTAACTTCAAGATTTCACGTTCGTAAAATTGGGGTGGACTGTCTGCGGCGACTCGCCGCTGGGGTGGGCCGCTCTGTGCGAGCACGCATGCGCCGCCTACTTTCCGACACAAAACCGCGAAAAGACGTCCTCAACAACCGCCTCTGAAACACGTTCTCCCGTCAATGTCAACAATGCGTCGGCTGCCTCTTCTAACAATACCGTCACTGCATCCAACATTTCCCCTTGTGCCAGCGCTGCCTTTGCCTCTAAGATTTGCTCCTTCGCACGCTCTAAACACTGTTTCTGACGCGCATTTGCCACAATTCCCATTTCTGGCGTCACCTGCGCCTGATAAAACATCCCTTCTACCTTCTGCCTGAGCGACTCGAGCCCGACGCCATCTTTCGCCGCCATGACCACAACATGTGCAAACCGCTGTCGGAGCTGGTCAACATCGAGTACATTCTCCTGATCCGACTTATTCACGATTGCAATCACCGGCTTTTCCGGGAGCTGTCCCAGAATCTGCATATCCGCATCGTCCAACGCACGCGTCGCATCAAAGACCGCCAAGATCAGATCCGCTTCCGAAAGCCGCTTTTGCGCCAGTTCGACGCCAATTTTTTCGATCACATCTTCCGTTTCCCGAATGCCGGCGGTGTCCGACAGCCGCAGCGTCACATTTCCGAGCCGGATATGTTCTTCCACAACATCTCGTGTCGTACCTGCGATCTCTGTCACAATGCTCCTGTCCGACCCGGATAAAAGATTGAATAAGGTGGATTTACCAACATTTGGCTTTCCGACAATGACGGCAGAAACACCGGACTGTAAAATTCTTCCATATTGATAGGTATCCAACGTTTGTTCGAGCTGATCCTGAATGGGATCGAGTTCCATACGAAGCGAATCCGGCGTAACCGGCGGAATGTCCTCTTCCTCCGGATAATCTGCCCAAGCCGCCAGATCGCCCAGACAACGCACGATCTGCTGTTGAATCCGATGGACGCGGTGAAACAGCGCGCCCTTTTGCTGGGCATGGGCAAAGGCGAGTTCCCGTTCGCCTGCCGCGCCGATGACATCCATAACGGCCTCTGCCTGTGTCAGCGTCATTTTTCCGGCAAGAAATGCGCGCTTTGTAAATTCACCGGGTTCTGCCGGGACTGCGCCGGCGGCGTAGAGTGCATCGAGAATACGTTCGGTGACATAGATTCCGCCGTGGCATGAGAGTTCCGCGACATCTTCGCCGGTATAACTGTGCGGGGCGCGAAAGACGGTGAGGATACCGTCGTCAATTTCGGCGCCGGACATATCGAGGATTGTGCCATAGGCGCAGGTATAACCGCGCATGGTTTCCGGGGACTTCGTTGATATCGGGGAGAAGCAGGCGGCAGCGATGGAGAGGGCGCGGCTGCCGGAAATACGGATCACGGCGATGCCGCCGGCCGCATGAGGTGTTGCAAGAGCAGCAATGGTAGTCGATGAAATCATAAGTACACTCCTTTTCTGGGTGGTTGGGCGCATCACATTCCTTCTGATACACAAAAAATCTCCCCTTCCGGGGAGATCTGGCTTTTTTATGTCTTGCCTGCGTCAGAATTCGATCTTTCCGTACAGCCCTGCGTTCAGCTCGTCCTCCGGCTTTGGCTTTTTATAGTCGCGCTCAAAACTCGTTTTCATAGAGTCAAGATCTCTGCGCTTGAAATCTTCCGGCTTACGCTCACGATACGGGCGCTTACCGCCATTCTTTCTGCCGCCGCGATACGTTCCGTTTCCGCCGCGACGCGGTCCACCGACCGATGAGATCACAACCTTGCGATAGGGATCTTCCCCGACACTGCGCGAACTTACCCCGTCGATCTCGGCGATGCGGCTGTGAATAATGCGGCGCTCGTATGGATTCATCGGCTCTAAGGTCGTCGATCTGCCGCTTCGCTGTACGTTGCGTGCAATTTTATCCGCAAGCTGTTCAAGCGTCCGGCGGCGCTTTTCCCGATAGCCATTGCTGTCAAGCATCATCCGGCAATACGTATCGCTGTTCTTGTTGGCAATGATTGATGCCAGATACTGTACCGAATCGAGCATTTCACCGCGTCTGCCGATAATCGTACCACTCTTGGAATCGCTCTTGAGCTCCATACGGATCCCGCTTTTGGTCTTCATGACCTCAATTTCGATCGCTACGCCCATCTTCTCATAAATATCGATGACATATTGTCTTGCACGCGCCAGCCCCGGCGAAAGCTCATCCACACTGAGAATACACTCCACCTCTTCTGACTCAATGCCGATCCCACCGCTGTGTTCCGGTGAAACTATCTGTTCTTCTGTCTGTTCCGGCGCTGTTTCTGCCCCAGACGGCGCCGGGATTACTTCCGGCTTTGCCGACTGTTCTGTAACCGACGCTTCTTCTGCCGGCTCTTTCTCCTGTTCAACCGGCGGCTCATACACCGCCTCAACCTGTGCTTCACGCTTAATCTTGCCGAAAATCGATTTTTTCGGCTCTTCTAAAATCCGGTATACAATATAATCCTGCGAAACGCCGAATTTTTCTTCTGCCATCTTTTTTGCTTCTTCAATCGACTTTGCAGTAAAGATTTCTTTCATTGCCTTGCTCATCCCTTTCTCCCGATGCCGCCCGCTGTCCGCTTTGTCCCGACACCAAGGCATCATTTACACAAGAAATACCCCATTCCATCCGGCGTTATCCCAATAGAAACGCCACATCCTTAGAATCCTGTTTTCCAGACCCGTCAGGGCTGTTTCGTATCCTCGCCGGTATCCGTATAAGAATCCCCATATTTTTCTGCCATACGTCTGCGCGCTTCCTTGATTTGTTCATTCTGAAACTTAGAAAGCTCTGAACGCGACATGTCCTTCGCCGCCTCGATGTTCTTTGCGCGCGCTTTCTCCGCCTCTGTCTGTCCCTGCATCTGTCCCATCATACGCTGTGTAAAGCTCTGCTTACCGCTTGCGTATTTGCGCTCAAGTTTTTGGTTTTCCTTTTCGACGAGCTTTTCGACGCGGCTCGGCGTGAAATAATTATAAAGCCCGATCGACTGGATCAGCGAGAACAGCGACGAACAAGCCCAGTAAAAGCCAACGCCGGCTGGTACCTGAAATGCGAATACCACCGAGAACACCGGCATGATAAAGAGCATGACATTCATGCATCCCATATTCGGCATGTTCGGATTGCGCTTTTTCTGCATAATCTGGGTATAGATCGTCAGTATAAGCTGGATCAAACCAGATGCAAACGGAATTAAAAACAGCGCAATCGTCGTTCCGTTCCAGACCTCCGGGTTCCACTGCGGCGTCGTGCCGAGATTGATGCCGAAGAGGCTGAACTTATCATAAAAATCCGCCATCTGTGCCGAAAGGCTGTCTGAAATCGTCCCGGCGAATGCCGACGGATCCGAATGGTGTGCCATCAATACCGTAAGCTCCTGCCGCAGGCTCGTCCCCTGTTCCGCAAGAGTCGGGTTGATCCGCTGCACGACCTCAAAAGCACTTGCAATCACATCGTCGGTCACCCGGAGGATGTAAGACAAAGGCTTATACACAACATCCAGGATTCCGAACAGGATAAAGAACTGTAAAAACATCGGCAGACACGATGCGCCGGGGTTGATATGTTCTTCCTGATAAAGCTTCATCTGTTCTTCCTGAAGCTTTTTCTGATCATCTTTATATTTTTTGCGCAGCTTTTCGATCTTTGGATTCAATCGCTGCATTTTTGCGGAGCTCAGCTGTTGTTTATACGAGATCGGAAACAAGATCAGTCTCGTAATAATCGTAAAGACGAGGATCGCAAGCGCATAATTGTCCACCAACAGGTAAATCAGGCGCATGATCCAGCCAAACGGCAGGCCGCAAATATGATACAGTGCGTCCATCATAGCTTAATTCTTTTATCCTTTCTGTTTCGGATTCGGTGCCGTCGTCCGGGCGGAAACGCAATGCGTTCCGGTACGGGATCGATCCCGCCGGGATTCCACGGATGACAGCGCAAAAGTCTGCGCACCGCAAGAAAGCCGCCGCGCAATATTCCGAACCGCACAATCGCCTCATAGGCATAATGCGAACAGGTCGGATAAAACCGGCACACCGGCGGCGTCAGCCTTGAGAAACACTGATAGAGCCGGATCAGTGCCGCAAACAGATATTTCATCGCGGTTTCGCCCCTTCTTCCTTCGGAAAGACAGCACGCCGGATCTTATCATTCCCGGTACCGGCGAAATAATCGCGCAGCACCGTCGATTTGATCCCATCGATCCGCGGCATTGCCACGATGACCAGATCCATTCCGAGCGGAAGCAGATGTTCAGTTTCACGGTATGCCTGTAGGATGATACGTTTTGCGCGGTTGCGCTTCACAGCACAACCGACCTTTTTCCCAACCGTGATGCCGAGGCGATTATACCGGCGCCGTGATCGGCGCACATAGACCACCACATAGGGAGATCCGATTTTTTTTCCACGGTGATAGAGCTGTAAAAAATCCCGGTTTTGTTTCAGCATATAGGTATGTTGCATTCTTCATTCTCCAGCAAAACAAAAAGACCACAAACGTAGCGGCGTTGTGGTCCGGCTTTGATCAGTGGCTCAGTCTTGCTCTGCCCTTTGCTCTTCTGCGAGCTAAAACCTTTCTACCGTCCGCAGTGGCCATTCTCTTCCGGAAGCCATGCACCTTCTTGCGGTGGATCTTCTTCGGCTGATACGTTCTCTTCAAGACAAGCGACCCCCTTTCTTTCGATTCAGTTTTTGCACATGCAGGCGATCCATCATCCACAGAACCGCACAAAACACGCACACAAGCAAGATCTCCGCAGATGTCCGCAGAAATCCAGTTAACATATATTATAGCGGATGCATTTCCATTTGTCAAGCTTTTTTTTGAAAAAAGCGAAGAGAAGCGCCCTATTTTGGCTGGTTTTTTTGTGTTTGCGGCAAATGATTCAAAAATTTATAGAAATTTTACAATTCAAGATATTCGTCCGATCATTATCATTGTCTTGTTTCCGGGGCTGATTTTTGCCGGCTCGAAGAGAACTCCTCTATCGTCTGACGACAGTTCCTCCCCTACCACATGCACTCGCTTCGCATCGCCTTTCAGGAAGCTTAAATACTTTATATTTGCCAAATTGGGATAGACTGTCCGCGGCGAGTCGCCGCCATAAATGCCGCTTCTCCACAAAGCTTTCCACAATTATTTGAAGTTTTCCACCGAAAGGACTTGATTTTCAACAGCCAATATGGTATACTATTATTTTAGAAGGCTCTGCTCGTGTTTCAGAAAAAACAGAGCTATGCGGCACTTTTCTCCCCTTTTTTCTATATTTCCAAGCATATCTTGCCGCCGCATTGCCGCATTTCCGGATCGCTTTTCCACAGCGACCGATTCTGTTATTTCAACAGTGTCTACGTCTACTGTTTTATATTAAAGGAGGATCTATGTTCTATGTCTATGAACTCATTCGATGATGTCTTTTCCCATGTCAAACAATATTGTCTCAAAGAAGGCGAAATCCCGGAAGTTGCCGTAAAACTCTGGATCGATACCCTCACCCCTGTGAAACTCGATGGTTCTATCGCCTACTTTACCGTTCAGTCTGACTTCCAGAAAAGCGTAACCATGAGTAATTACGGCGATCTTCTCAAAGAAGCATTCCATAATATCCTCGGCTTTGATGTCGATATCCAGATCCAAGTCGTCGATGATACGACAGAATCTATCGCCGCGGAAGAGAAAAAACCGAAAAATTACGATGACCTTGTGCGCCGCCATGAAGAACTGGAACACAGCTTTGAAGAGGCGGCATATGAATATACCTTCGATACCTTTATCGTCGGTAGCTCCAATGAATTCGCCCACGCTGCCTGTAACGCCGTGGCAAAAGATCCGGGAAAGAGCTATAACCCGCTCTTTATCTATGGCCCGTCAGGACTCGGAAAAACACACCTGATGCATGCGATCGCCCATGAAGTCCACCTCAACCACCCGGAATATCAGATCATCTATGTCACCAGTGAAGAATTCGGCAACGACTTTATCTCCAGCATCAATGACGGCGACACCGCACGCTTTCACGATAAGTTCCGCAACGCCGACCTTCTGCTCATCGACGATATCCAGTTTTTCAGCAACAAGGAACGGATGCAGGAAGAATTCTTCCATACCTTTAATAAACTCCATGCTGAGGGAAAACAGATCGTCATCACATCCGATAAACCCCCGAAGGAGCTCCAGACACTTGAAGAGCGAATCCGCAACCGGTTTGAATGGGGTCTGATCACCGATATTACAACGCCGGATCTTGAAACACGCATCGCGATCATCCGCCGCAAGGCAGAGCTTCTCAATCTCTTTATCCCAGAAGATGTCACCGAATTTATCGCCAACCGGCTCAAAAACAACATCCGTCAGCTCGAGGGCGCGGTGAAAAAGCTCAAGGCGCTCAAACACCTTGCCGGTTCAGCACCGTCGATCTCCATGGCACAGAGCGTCATCCGTGATATTTTAAGCGACGACCAGCCCGTCCCGATCACCGTGGAAAAAATCATCGCTGAGGTCGCAGATGTCTATGGCGTAACGCCGGAAGATATCCGCAGCACCAAGCGTTCGAGTCAGATCTCAACCGCACGGAAAGTGGCCGTTTATGTCGTCAGGGAGATCACCCAGATGCCGCTTCAGGCCATCGGGACAGAGTTCGGCGGAAGAGATCACTCCACGATCGTCTATTCCATCAGCAATGTGGAAAGCCTGATGAAGCGCGATGAACACTTCAAACAACTCGTAGAAGATACCATTAAAAACATCCGCGACAGCGGTGCGGCATAATGAAGCACACGGGGATCTGGGGCGACAGAAATGCTGTTCCAACACACTTTCCACAGTCTTTTCTGAGTTTTCCACATCACTTTCAACACCTTGTGGAAAACTGGATGTGGAGAAAAATTACCGCAGTCTGCGCCGATTCTTCCGGACAAGCAGATCCGACAGCAAAATCTGCTGTGGAAACCGATGTGAAAACCCTTTCCACAGCCTGTGGAATCCCAAATTCCGACAAACGCCGTTTTCCACGAATTTCTCCACAATCTTTCCCTTTCCACTCCACAATTTCTCCACTTCTTCACATGCCGGATCGGATTCCACTTTTCCCAAAACTCCCCACACCCGGGATGTGGAAAAATAATCACGCAGTTTCGGATGAATTTTCCTGTCCTGACTTTTTCACGCCCCTTAATACTACTACTTCATTTTTATTCGTTTGTTTTGTATGACCGCGCTGCGCGCGATCAAGCAATTACTCCGGATGTTTCCACAACGCCGGAGAGAAAGGTTAGCGTCCGACACTTGCTGGACGAATGGTTGATAGATATGATCAGATTTACATGCAATCGGCAGCTCTTTTATACTACCATCACCCATGTTGCAAAGGGTGTTTCTCCGAAATCCACAATTCCAGAACTCGAACGGTTGAAACTTCGTTTGAACCACGAATCGCTTGAGCTGACTGGATTTGATCTCGAATTTGGCATTCAGTCCTGCATCGAAGTGGAATCTTCGGATACAGGAGAATTTGTGATCTCTCCGCGGCTTTTGAGCGAATCGGTGCGGCGGTGTTCCGGCGAGACCATCACCATGCAGGTCGATGACAACTATATTGTCCATCTGTACTGCGATGAAACCCAGCTTCAGATTTCGGCGATGTCGGCGGCGGAATATCCGGCGCTTCCGGATCTGGATATTGAAGAGGGGATGCAGCTTGAGCAATCTGTTTTGGGGTCAATGATCCGTCAGACGCACTATGCGGCATCTCTAAACGAATCCAAGCCGGTATTGACCGGCGAACTGTTTGAGGTTGAGGATCACGTTTTGCATGTGGCAGCAATTGACGGCTATCGCCTGGCAGTACGGCAAGAGCCGATCTCGTATGACAAACCCTGTCATTTTGTCGTACCGAAGCGCACCCTGTTAGAAGTTGCCGCGATGCTCAGTGACGATTCCGAAGAGCTATGCACGATCTCTGCCGACCGCCGCAATGTGGTATTTGAATTCGGCGGTTATGTGGTATTTTCGCGGCTTCTGGAAGGAGAGTTCCACAATTACAAGAGCAGCATTCCATCTACCTATGAAACGGAGATCCGAATCGACACGCGTGATCTGATGCATTGTTTAGAGCGTTGTTCGCTGCTCATTAGCGGAAAGTACAATGCACCGGTGCGATGTACGTTTACGAATGGATCGATGCAGATCTGGTGTAAGACGGGAATCGGCGAGATCAAGGATAAGATCCCGGCGCAGGTAAATGGACCGGATGTGACGATTGGATTTGATAATCGGTTTTTCTTAGATGCGGTGCGTGCTGCGGACTGTGACCAGCTTCGAATTCAGCTATCGGGCGGCAATCGTGTGGCGAAGTTATTGCCGCCGGAGGGCGAAAGCTTTATCTTTTTGCTGATGCCGATCCAGCTGCGTAATTGAAACGGCGTAGGAACAAGGGTGAAAGCCGAAAAATATAGTGTTCAGTTGGAGCATACTTTCAAAGAAATACCCCTCCACCATATTTCATAAATTCTTCTTGAGAGGTACGCAGTGCCTGTAACTTCCAGAGTTTGCATTCGTCCTCCCACTTGTGCAGCCGGCGCCGGCGAAATCGCGCGCTGCGCTTGCTGTTCGCCTGGGTGCGCAAAGCCGATTTTTGGGTTGACGGTTGCCATGGCGTTGATGTTCTGATGTTTTTCTTTGCATGGGTGGGGCAGGTATTTTAGATCGGCTTTGCATTGTTTGCGTTTGCTTTTTTGCTTGGTTGGATTGGGGTTGGATTTGCAGCCTCTACTTTTCGTCCTCCCACTCGTGCAGCCGGCGCCGGCGAAATCGCGCGCTGCGCTTGCTGTTCGCTTGGGTGCGCAAAGCCGATTTTTGGGTTGACGGTTGCCATGGCGTTGATGTTCTGATATTTTGCTTTGCATGGGTGGGAAGGTTTTCTACGATCGGCTTTGCGCTGTTTGGCTTTTTTCTGGATTTCGCTTGCATCGGATTTGCTACACTCGTTTCGCTGCTTCGCAGCGACCAGCATTTTTGAAAAACTGCTGGACCGAAAAACTTTTCCGTTCGGGCATCCTTGACTTGTGCGATTCCCATGCTTTCGAGAATTTCTCTTTTCTCATAAATTCCCCTTGAGGGGCATGTAGGGCACGCAGTGCCCGTAACTTTCAGAGTTCACGTTCGTAAAATTGGGGTGGACTGCTCTGTGCGAGCCCGCACTGGACTGCTCTGCGCGAGCCCGCGCTGGGCTGTCAGCGACGACTCGCCGCACCTTACTTCTATTCTCTAATAAAGGAGCTTTCTTATGGAAATCATTCCTGTATCCATCCACACCGAATTCATCAAACTCGATGCTCTCCTCAAATTTGCGGGCATGACCGATACCGGCGGCTTCGCCAAAGAGCTCGTCCAACAAGGGCTTGTCCGGGTCAATGGTGAAGTCTGTACCATGCGCGGGAAAAAGATTCGCCCCGGCGATGTCGTGACTGTCCAGAATTATGAGCTCCACGTTCAGTCCGAATCATGAAACTGACCCAACTCCATATCAACGGTTTCAAAAACCTCCAGAACGTATCATTTTCGCCCCATCCGGCATATAATCTCATCTTCGGCGAAAATGCCCAGGGAAAGACCAATCTCATCGAAGCGATCTGGGTGCTGACTGGCTGTAAGAGCTTTCGTGGCACAAAAGAACGCGATTACCTGCCGTTTTCCGGCGGCGATCTTTCAGTCGAGGCGTCCTTTGAAGATGCGCGGCGCACCCAGACACTGCGCTTGCATATGATCCCCGGGGGCAGTGTCCCGGAAAAAAAGTTCTGGCGCAACGACATCCCTCACAAGGCAAGCGAACTATTCTCGGTGTTTCACTGTGTGGTATTCACGCCGGAGGATTTAATCCTTATCACCGGCGGTCCGGAGCGGCGGCGGTCGTTTCTCGATTTGTGCAGCGCCCAGCTCTATGCGCCAATGCTCAACTTCGTGCGGCGGTATCAATTGGTGCTCCACCAGCGAAACAGTTTATTAAAACAAAAGCTTTCGCCGGAACAGACGAAACTGATGTTATCCGTATGGGACGAACAGCTTGTGAAGCTGGGCACAGAGCTTTCGATTCGCCGCGCCGCCTATGTCCGGAAACTGGCTGAAACGTGTGTACCGTTATATCGCCGTATTGCTGGGGATCGGGAGTCGATCTCCATCCATTATGCTTCCAGCGTGTTCGGCAGGGACGCACAGGACCTGCTGCCGGAGCAGGAAACGCCGGAACTTTTGGAACATTATCGGGAGCGTCTGGCGCAGAGCCGGAGTTCAGATCTGATGTTGGGGCACACAGGCGTTGGGGCACACCGGGACGATCTGGTATTGTGGATCGACGGCAAGCCGGCACGGGAATTCGGCTCACAGGGGCAGAAGAAAAGCCTTGCGCTGGCGCTGAAATTGGCGCAGGCGGAGATCTATCGGGATCGTCAGAAGGAAACGCCGGTGGTGTTGCTGGATGATGTAATGGGAGAACTCGACGAATCGAGACAACGTGTAGTGGCGACGATGGTGCAGGGAATGCAGGTGTTTGTGACAACGTGTCACCCCGAGTCGGTGTTGTATGAGGGAGAGGGAAAGCGGATTGTGATCGCACAGGGAAGACTTCGGGAATCTTCCTCCACTGTCTGACGACGGTTCCCTTCTCACTACAGACACTCGATTCGCGTCTTTTGTTTTTGATGAATCCTTATCGTCCGGCAGAGTCGCTCGTTACACGCGCTGTCCGTCCTTGTGCGCGCCGAAATCTGCCCTTACGGTTTTCAACACGTTGTGGAAAACGATGTTGAAACCTTGTTTAGAATTGTGAAAAACCGCTTTTTCGAAAGCTTTCTATATAATCATCGTGAATTCGTCTTATTCCCAGGAGGTATTTTCCCTATGACAGATGAAATGAAAACCCAGGCACAAAGTTATGATGAAAGCCAAATTCAGGTTCTCGAAGGGCTCGAAGCCGTTCGGAAACGCCCCGGTATGTACATCGGCTCGACCGGCCCGAAAGGACTCCATCACCTGGTCTATGAAATCGTGGATAACGCCATCGACGAAGCCCTCGCCGGATTCTGTACCGAAATTCAGGTCACGATCCTTCCCGATAATGTCGTGCGTGTTTCCGATAACGGGCGCGGTATCCCGACTGGCATCCACCCGAAGGAAGGGATCTCTGCCGCAACCGTGGTCTATACCATTCTTCACGCCGGCGGTAAGTTTGGCGGCGGTGGATATAAGGTCTCTGGCGGTCTCCATGGCGTCGGCGCATCGGTCGTCAATGCCCTCTCCGAATGGCTCAAACTCACCGTCAAAGACGGCACTCATGTCCACTATCAGGAGTTCCACCGCGGCGATTATTCCGAACCGATTCGCATCATCGGTGATACTACCGAAACCGGTACAACCGTGGAATTCAAGGCTGACCCCGAGATCTTCACCGAAACCACCGAATATGATTACGAAACACTTCTGAAACGTCTGCGCGAACAGGCTTTTCTCAACGGCGGCATTCGCATCATCTTCCGGGATGAACGCGACCCAGAGAATGTGCAGGAAGAGATCCTGCACTATGAGGGCGGCATCCGACAGTTCGTGGAATATCTCCATGAAAAGCGCGGCTTGGAGTCGCTGTCGAAAGACGTCATCTATGTCTCCGGCATGGACGGAGATTCCTTCGCGGAGATTGCCCTGCAATATAACGACAGCTATAACGAGATGATCCTCTCGTTTGCCAATAATATCCACACCGCCGACGGCGGCACCCATGAGGTGGGATTCCGCAGCGCATTGACAAAAGTCATCAACGAATATGGCAAGAAGTTCGGACTATTAAAAGACGGCACAAAGCTTTTGGGCGAAGATGTGCGAGAGGGTCTGACGGCGATAATTTCTGTAAAACTCACGGAATGTGAATTTGAGGGACAGACCAAGGGCAGACTGGGCAACCCCAGCGTGCGCCCCTTTGTGGAAAAGCTGGTTACAGAAAAGCTGATGAATTATTTCGAAGAGAATCCCACCGTGGCGCGCGCGATTTTTGACAAGAGCCTTTCGGCACAGACTGCCCGGGAAGCCGCAAAAAAGGCGCGGGAAACGGCACGCCGTAAGTCCGCGATGGAAAGCGCGTCGCTGCCGGGAAAACTTGCCGATTGTTCCGAAAAGACCACGGAGGGCACCGAGCTGTATATCGTTGAGGGCGACTCGGCAGGAGGCTCGGCAAAAGAGGGCAGAGACCGGCATTATCAGGCGATTCTGCCGCTCTGGGGGAAGATGCTCAATGTGGAAAAAGCACGCATCGACCGGGTATATGGCAACGAAAAGCTGATGCCGGTGGTGACGGCGCTTGGAACCTCGATCGGCGAGGACTTTGATATCGAGAAGTTGCGGTACGGTAAGGTTATCATCATGGCGGATGCCGACGTCGATGGATCGCATATCCAGACGCTCTTACTGACCTTCTTCTTCCGATTTATGCGGCCGCTGATCACAAACGGCAAAGTCTATCTGGCACAGCCGCCGCTGTTCAAAGTTTCTAAAGGCAAGAAATACAAATATGCCTTTGACGAGGCGGAGCGCGACAAGTATATCGCGGAATTCGCTGACGCAGACGGGAATACCTCGAAGGTAAATGTTCAGCGGTATAAAGGTCTGGGTGAGATGAGTTCGGAACAGCTCTGGGAGACTACCATGAACCCGGAAACCCGTTCTATGATGCGGGTGGAACTCGAAGACGCAGAAAAGGCGGACGAGATCTTCACTGTGCTCATGGGCGACAAGGTCGCGCCACGTAAAGCATTTATTGAGAAAAACGCCAGATATGCACAGAATCTGGATGTTTGACAGATTGGAGCAATGTATGAAACAACAAGTAACCCTGCCCCAGTACGACTGGACGGAGCCTTATGGCATCGATATTGCATATTATCGCGAAGGATTTCGGGAGTTTCAGAAGAAATACACCCTGCCGCGCAGTTATATTCTGATGGCATTTTTCGCGCTGCTGCTGATCTCGTTTGTGTATTCGGCGGTACAGACGCCGGACAACCGGATGCAGTATTTTCTGATGATGGTTTGTCTGGCAGGCATTTTTATCCTGTGGTATAACCCCCGAAAAATGCGGCGGCGTGTTCTGGATGCGCTGCATGAGCTGGAGGGCGATCGGTATATTTCGATGTGCGATGGGAATGTGCTGCGAATCCAGACGGTGACCCAGCCGGATGCAGACGTGGATTTGGATGAAGCAGATTCAGCCGAAGCCGGAGATGCCAGACATATCCCAGAAACAAGGATTCTGCTGGATCAGGCGTGGATGAAGGAAATGCCAGAGTTTTATTTGGTATGCGAGGGAAAGCGAATGTTTTACATTGTGCCGAAGCGTGTGCTCGGCGGTGAGTCGCCGCAGACAGTCCACTCCGATTTCACGAATGCGTAATCTTTCCCTTACAGAGCACTGTGTGCCCTGTAAGCTTCTCAAAGACAGGGAGATTGCCGATCGTGAGGATTTGTCAGGGCATGAGAAAAGCAGTGGTAAGCCCAACCTCGAACCTCTAACTTCTAACTTCTAACAGAAGGAGCTCATTATGGATCAAAATACAACCGAAAATTACTTCCTCAACGGAAAACAAAAAATCACTCCCATTGATATCGGCACACGTATGGAAGATGCCTTCCTCCAATATGCGATGTCCGTTATCGTGGCGCGTGCCCTTCCGGATGTGCGTGATGGTTTGAAACCGGTTCACCGCCGCATCCTCTATACCATGTATGAAAAGGGACTGACCCCGGATAAGGCGTACCATAAGTGCGCCGATACCGTCGGTTCTGTGCTCGGCAGCTATCATCCCCATGGCGACTCGTCTGTCTATGATGCCTTGGTACGCCTGGCCCAGACCTTCTCGATGCGCTATGTGTTGGTGGATGGACAGGGGAACTTCGGTTCGGTCGATGGCGACCCGCCGGCAGCATATCGTTATACCGAAGCCCGGATGTCCAAAATCGCCATGGAGATGCTTACCGATATCAATAAGGAAACCGTCCCCTTTGTTCCGAACTATGACGACCGCCTGAAAGAACCCGATGTGCTGCCGTCGCGATTCCCGAATATTCTCGTGAATGGTTCGATCGGGATCGCGGTCGGCATGGCAACCAATATTCCGCCGCATAATCTCGGTGAAGTCATCGACGGCATTCACCTTTTGATGGACAACCCCGACTGTACGCTCGATGAAATGATGCAGTGTATTCAAGGCCCCGATTTCCCGACCGGCGGCATCATTATGGGCAGAAGCGGTATCCGTGCGGCTTATGCCACCGGCAGAGGGAAAATCACCCTCCGGAGCAAGACGCATTTCGAAACCGTCCGCGGCAGAGAGTCGATCATCGTCACAGAGATCCCCTATATGGTCAATAAGGCACGCCTGGTGGAATCCATCGCGAATTTGGCAAAGGAAAAGCGCGTCGAAGGCATTCACCACATCCAGGATGAATCGAGCCGTCAGGGCATGCGCATTGTCATCGAGCTGAAAAAGGACGCCATTTCTCAGATCGTGCTCAATAAGCTGTTCTCCTATACCCAACTGCAAGATACCGTCAGCGTCAATATGCTGGCGCTGGTGAAGGGCGAGCCGAAGACGCTGAGCCTGAAGCAAGTGCTGGAGCACTACCTCGAATTCCAGGTGGAAGTCATCACCAACCGCACCAAGTTTGACCTCGAAAAGGCGAAAAAACGTGCACATATCCTACAGGGCTTTGTGGTGGCGATTGACCATATCGATGAAGTCATTGCCATTTTGCGCAGCAGCAAGACGATTGCAGAGGGCAAGGCGCGCCTTATCGAGCGGTTTCAGGAGATCGATATGTCTGCCGTTTTGGATCGGGCGCAATATGATGTCGATCAGTATCACTTAGAGCATCAGATCGGGCTGTCGGATGAACAGGCGGAGGCCATTGTCCAGATGCGTTTGGGGCAACTCACCGGCATGGAGCGCCAGAAGGTCACCGACGAGTTATATGGGCTGATGCAGAAAATTTCAGATCTTCTGGATATCTTAGCAGACCGTGAAAGGGTTTATCAGATCATCCGCGACGATCTCGACGAGATCCGCCGCAAGTTTGGCGATGCGCGCCGTACGCAGATTGAAACCGTGGACGGCGAAGTGGATATTGAAGATCTCATTCCGGTGGAAGAGTGTGTGGTCACCTATACCGACAGCGGTTATATCAAGCGCATTCCTGCGGATGTCTATAAGACCCAGCGCCGCGGCGGAAGAGGTGTCACCGGCATGAAACAGCGCGAAGAAGACTTTGTCAGCGAAATGATTGTCTGCTCGTCCCATTCGAATATGCTGTTTATCACGAATCTGGGCATGATGTATAAGCTCAAGTGTTACGAACTGCCAGAGGGCTCGAAGAATGCACGCGGCACGAATATCGTCAACCTCCTGCCGATGCACCCGGGCGAAAAGATCGCAGCAGTATTGGAAACGGCGGACTTTGACGAGGGGAAGTATGTCGTGATCGTGACGCGCTTTGGTAAGATCAAGCGAACGTCCCTTTCGGCATACCGCAATGTGCGCAAGAACGGTCTGATTGCCGTGGGACTCGACGAAGGCGACGAGATCGCCGGCGTAAGAATGACGGGCGGCAAAAACCGGCTGTTTATTGCAACCAAAAAGGGCATGGCGATCCGGATTGACGAGAACGATGTGCGCCCGATGTCCCGGTCGGCACATGGCGTCAAGGCGATTACCCTTCGGAACGGAGATGAGGTCGTATCCATGGCGCGTGAGCGAGAAGGTGCGACGCTCCTTACCGTCACAGAAAACGGCTATGGCAAGCGCACCGCCCTAGACGAATACCGGATGCAGTCGAGAGGCGGTTTGGGTCTGACCAATTACAAGGTGGATGAAGAGCGCGGCGATGTCTGCGGTATCAAGGTGGTCGATGAGACAGATGATCTGATGTTTATCTCCAGCGATGGTGTTATCATCCGAGTACCTTGTGAGGAGATCCGTGAGATGGGACGCACGGCGAAGGGCGTCAGAATCATGCGTGTAAACGAAGGACAAAAGGTTGTGGCGTTTACGCGGACGGAGAAGGAAGAGGACGGCGAGGAAGAACCGCAGACAGTTCACCCCGATTCCACGAATGAGTAATTGTTTTGTTATGGACACTACGTGCCCTACACAGCCGCTCAAGGGGAATGAACGGAACGGAAATTGCCGACCGCTGCTTACATATTGTCTGTCATGCTTGTGCTCGCATGTGTATTTTACGAAAAGACTCGCGAATACACAGAAGATTCAATCCGTTTGTTGTTTTATCTGACGAAAAATCTCTGTGCGGTATTGCCTTACCCTCTTGCCGCTATTCGCAGAAAGGATCCCCCTATGAAATCTTTCCCCCTCCAACGCTTTCTCCTGATCACTTTTTCCAGCCTGCTCCTACAGCTCATCCACTGGCTGGTTTATCACTTTACCGCTTTTCCTGCCCAGCTTTTATTCCTGACGCCGCTCATTTTGTGCGCCGCCTATCACGCGGTTCAGTCTGACTCGCTTCAAAATCGTGGTGTGTCGCGGTGGCTCTGCTTTTTCGCTGCCGTCCTTGTGCCGCTGCTGTTGAGTATCCTTGTCTCGGTGGTCGTGTATCTTCGTGCGCCGGATCTCCCCGTCTTTCATCCCATGCTTCCGCAGACGCCGAGTTTCCTTGGCAATATCGCCCTGTTTTCGGGACGCTTGACCATTACGTCGTTTTACCTGCTTGTGTTTTCCGCAATCGATGTAATCCTGCTACATTGGCAGGACAGCCGCCGGAAGGAGATGCGTGTATGATCAGGTATGGGATCGCCGCCGCCATTGGTGTTCTGGTGCTGCTGATGCTCTGGATTTTGGTGGAACGCCAGATCTTGGTGACCCGGCGCATGACAATTCGTCTCAAATCCCTGCCGCCGGGCGTATCGTCCCTACGCATCGTACAGCTCAGCGATCTCCACCACCGACAGATGGGAAAGGCGAATCGCCGCATTGTCCGGCGCGTGGAAATGTGCAACCCGGATCTGGTCGTCATTACCGGTGATCTGGTGTCGCGGGATATGCGCGATTATGCGTATGTGGCAGAGTTTTTGCGCGGTCTGCGCCGGATCTGTCCGGTGTATTTGTGCCATGGCAATCATGAACTGGATTTGCCGTTGCAGGATCGCAAACGACTCGAACAGGTGATCGCACATGCCGGATGCCGGCTTTTGAACAATGCATGCGTGAAGCTTTCCACAAAGCGCGGAAAATTTGTGGAAAACCCGGAATCCCGGAAAGCGCCCCTGTACCTTGCCGGAATCCGGCTGGAATATGGCGTCTACCGGGATGAAAACCGACAGTTCCGCCATCTGGCGTCCTATGATCCGGACGATCTGACCCATGCGATCGGGGAAAAGCGCGGGACGACGATCCTGCTTTCCCATAATCCGAAATTCCTAGACACCTATGCGGCTTGGGGTGCAGATTTGGTGCTGTGCGGCCATGTGCATGGTGGCATTGTGCGGCTGCCCTTTGTGGGCGGCGTATTGTCGCCGGAACGGCGCTTCTTTCCGAAGTATGACAAGGGACTCTATCAAAAAGGCGATACCCAAATGGTCGTGTCGGGCGGTATCGGCAAACTACGGCTGTTTAATCCGCCGGAGATCGTGTGTCTGGAGATATTGCAAAGTCTGTCGACATAGCCGGAAGGCAGTTTCTGAGCGGTATTGCCGCAGTAGTATGATATGCCAAAAGCCCGGGATTTTGCATTTTTGTAAGGGAATTCGCACATAATACGATATCCCATCTGTGTTCCATATCCATTTCGAGGTGTTTCCCATGGAAAAAAACCACTCCACTCAGTCATTTAGCTATCGCATCGCACTTGGCGGCATCATTGCATCCCTGTGTATTCTTTGCATGTTCCTGACTGGCGTGATTCCGATGTTCTATCTGCTCCTGCCCATGGCGGCAAGCGGTTTGATTTATATCATGGCGCTAGAAACGAGCCCTTACTGGGGATTTCTGACGTATGTCTCCGTAGGACTGTTGTCGCTGATCATTACGCCGAATAAGGATGCGGCGTTGGTGTTTCTGCTCTTTTTCGGCTATTACCCTTTGCTTCGACCGAAGATCGACCAAAAGCTGATGAAGCTGGTTGCTTTTCTGCTGCGGCTCGGGATCTTCAATGCGGCAGTCATGGTGTTTTTCTGGGGATCGGTCTATTTGCTCGGAGCAGATGAACTGTTGGAATCGCTCGGCGACTATGGCAAATACGGCGGATATATCCTGCTCGGAGTCGCAAACCTCATGTTTCTCAGTTATGATTATATCATTGGCACATTTCCGGCGATCTATCGCCGCCACCTGAAAACGCGGATCTTTCCGCGTCACTGAAGTTCCCGCCCATTCCCAAGATTGAAAGGAGTTTTTCTGATGGATCGCATTGCACTGTTTGACACAAAACCCTATGACCGGGTGTGGTTCGACAAGTTGAATACACACTATAAGATCAAATATTTAGAGCCAAAGCTCACCGAAGATACCGTTTCGCTGGCACACGGTTGTCGTGCAGTCGTGCCATTTGTGAACGACACGCTCGACAAGGCTGTCATTGACGCGCTGTGTGATCTGGGCGTGGAAATCATCGCGATGCGCTGTGCCGGATATAATAATGTCGATCAGAAGGCTGCTGCCGGGCGCATTCCGGTGGTGCGTGTGCCGGGCTATTCGCCGTATGCGGTGGCGGAGTTTACGATCGGCTTGCTTCTGATGCTCAACCGCAAGCTGCATAAGGCATATTTTCGCACGAGAGATTTTAACTTTTCGCTCAGCGGATTGGTGGGGTTCGATCTCCATGGAAAGACCGTCGGCGTAATCGGTACTGGTAAGATCGGTCAGATTTTCATTCAAATCTGTCGCGGCTTTGGGATGGAAGTTCTGGCATATGATCCGTATCCGCAGAAGGACAAGGATTACAATTATGTTTCGCTCGAGGAATTGTTTGCAAAGAGCGATATCATTTCTCTCCACTGTCCGCTTACGGAGGATACCAGACACATCATCAATGCAGATACTATCGCACAGATGCGCGATGGCGTGATCCTGCTCAATACTTCACGCGGAATGCTGGTAGAGAGTGAAGCGCTGTTGGATGGGCTCAAGAGCGGCAAGATCGCAGGCGCAGGACTCGATGTCTATGAAGAAGAAACGGAATTTTTCTTTGAGGACCGGTCGGAAACGACAAAGCGCGATACGCTGTTATCGCTGTTGGTGTCGATGCCGAATGTGGTGCTGACATCACATCAGGCGTTTTTGACGACACAGGCGCTGCATAATATCGCACAGGTGACGCTCGAGAATATCGACGCATATCTGCATGATGGAAAGCTGCAAAACGTTGTGGTGCAGTAGATCAATATGGGAACGCATCGCGATAGGTGAGCGCGAATGCGTTCAAACACGTTTTTTCACAAGTTTCATAAAGGCGGCATATCTCACAAAGCCACGCGCCGGATGTAAAGTCAGATGGCGCAAAGAGTTGTCAGGCACGCTTTGTGCAGTGCCGCCTTTCTTTTTTGGAAAGAAGGTATGTTCATGCAATTGCACGAAGTCCGGATGCGCATCTGCGCCAATTTTCCGGAACAGATCCAGACGCTCTCCGATCTGATCGCATTCCCCAGCGTGGCAAGTCCACCTGCCGACTCGCCGATGCCCTATGGCAAGTCCTGTGCCGATGCGCTCCGCTTTATGCTGCATCAGCTCGAAACACTTGGTCTGACGTGCCGCAATTATGAGAACCACATGGGCGCCGCCGATTGGGATGCATCTTTGCCACAGCACCTTGGCATTCTCTGCCACTTGGATGTCGTCCCGGCGGCGGAACACTGGCAGTCTGACCCCTTTCGCGCACAGATCCGCGACGGCAGGCTCTATGGCAGAGGCGCGATCGATGACAAAGGGCCGGCGGTATGCGTCTTATATGCGCTGCGCGCGATCCGCGAAGCTGGCATTTCCTTAAAGCGCAATGTCCGTTTTCTCCTCGGCTGTAACGAAGAAAACGGCTCGTCCGATCTGGCGTATTATCTCAGGCATGACGCCATGCCGCCATTTGTTTTCACGCCGGACGGAAGCTATCCGCTGATTCACCTCGAAAAGGGCATGCTGCGGCTCAGATTCCATAAATCCACCAACGACCCCATCGCATATGCAAACGCCGGCACAGTCCCGAATGCAGTTCCGGCTTCTGCGGAGATGACGTGTCAAGACGGCACGCAGATCAAATATACCGGTAAGGCCGCCCATGCCTCGACGCCGGAAGAGGGGGATAATGCGATTACCGGGCTGTTACAGCAGCTTACAGCTTCTGCGCCGGAACTTTACCCGGATTGCACTACCCTTGCCCGGTTTTTTCCGCATGGTTGTACCGACGGCAGTGGCCTTGGGATTGCCTGTGCGGATGCAGAATCGGGCGGACTGACCTGTGTGCTGAGTATGTTGAACGTGCAGGACAGTTTGATTTCGGGATGTATGGACATTCGGTTTCCGATGATGGCAAAGCGTGGCGAACTATTGCGAACGATTCGTGAAAAACTCGGGGATGCCGGATTTACGCTCGAAGTATTGCTGGAAAGTGATCCGCACCATACGCCGAAGGATTCGCCCTTTGTGCAGGAATTGTTAGAAGTATACACCGAAGAAACCGGCGCACCGGGCGAATGTATTGCCATTGGCGGCGGCACATATGTGCATGATATTCCCGGCGGCGTAGCGTTCGGGATGGAAGAGCCGGGATGGGACTATCATATGCACGGCGATGATGAATTTATCCCGTTGGAACAGCTGCGGCGGAATACGGAGATGATGGCGGCAGCGATCGTGAAAATATGCGGCTGATGCTGTGTCATGGTTGGTGTGCCCTCATAAAAAATTGAGAAACGAGAAAAATTCCCGAAAGCAAGGAAAACCCACAAGTCAAGAAAGCCCGGACAGTAGATTTTTTTGATCCAGCAATTTTTCTAAAAAAATGCTGGCGAGGGTTTGGGGCGAGAAGCCCCAGTCGCAGCGGAAGCTGCGAAAAAGCGCCTTGCGGCACAAGCACAAGTGCAATTCGAACCAACCAACCAAACCAGCGCATTGCCAACCAAACAGCGCCTGACAATCCAAACAAGAAAACGCACAAAACCATTAAGTCAGAAATTGTAGTCCACCCCAAAAGGCAATGCGCGCCCCAGGCGGGCAACGAGTGAAGCGAGTGCCGACCGCCGGACAATCCGGACTTGTGAAAGAACGCGCGTCAAGGAAGCGATCCAAAAGCCTGCCACACAGCGCCTAACAATCCAAACAAGAATACGTACAAAACGTTAAGTCAGAAATTGTAGTCCACCCCAAAAGGCAATGCGCGCCCCAGGCGGGCAACGAGTGAAACGAGTGCCGACCGCCGGACAATCCGGACTTGTGAAAGAACGCGCGTCAAGGATGCAATCCAAAAGCCTGCCCTACAGTCACGCCACACCAGTGGAACACTGTGCCATACAATGTACTTTCCACAACTTTTTCCATATTTGCGAACTTCTTACTGTGAAAAATCACAAACTTTCACCAAACGAACATGATTTTCTTGACATTTTTTCAAAAACAGTATACAATTGATGCAGTAAGCTTCACACTGTGACAGGAAAGGAATGGCATGTTATGAAACATAGACGAACGTTTTCCCTGCTGCCCGATCCGCTGATGGTGCGCAATGCGCGGATCGAAAGCCGGGGGAAAAACTTTTGGATCGAAGGGCTCGTCTTCTGGCTGATTTTTATCATCGCTTCGGTTGTGCAGTCAGTGCTGATATTTGTGCCGGAGTTCATTGGCCTGATGCAAACCCCGACTTTTCAGCAGATTATGGAGCAGGCTAGGAACGGAACACTCGATTTTTCGAATTATTTCGATCAGGTTCAGCAGATGGTCGCAGAGCTGCCCGGCTGGGTAATGACTGCAATGCTGTTTTCAACGGTCGGCATCATCCTCGTTGTACTCGTCTATTGTAAAAAGTTTGAAAAGCGAAAGCTCTCTACATTGGGGCTTACCCGAACCCACTGTGTTTCGGAATACCTCATCGGCTTGGGCATAGGACTGCTCATGTTTGTCCTGGTGATCGGGCTGAATCTCTTGACTGGCGGCGTACGCTTTGGTGGGGTCATATTTCGGTTGGAGATGCTGCCGGTATTGATTGTGACATTACTCGGCTATGTGGTGCAGGGTGCATCGGAAGAGATTCTCTGCCGCGGATACTGCTGTATTTCCTATGCAAGACGCATGCCGCTCTGGGTGGGACTTTTGATGAACTCGATCTTTTTCTCGCTGCTCCATCTGGGAAATTCCGGAATTTCGCCGCTTGCGCTTTGTAACCTGTTTTTGTTCGGCGTATTTATGACGGTGTATATGGTGCGCCGCGGCAATCTCTGGGGTGCGTGCGCAATCCATACCATATGGAATTTTGTACAGGGAAGCGTTTTCGGACTGGAAGTCAGCGGTACGTCCGCCGGCAGCAGTGTTCTCCGTATGGAATCGGTTGAAAGTGGATCGCTCTGGAATGGTGGCGCATTCGGACCGGAGGGCGGACTTTGCGTTACGATCGTGCTTGCGGCGGCGATTTTGTCGGTGCTGTTGTTCTGCAAGAACCGCGACCTCGGACAGACGCCCGATCCTGTGCCGGCAGAAGTTTCTGCGGCGATCGAAGGCTGAGCCTGAATTACCCAAATAAGTGACCGGGCAGGTGAGAAAATGCCCGGTATTTTTTGCATAATTTTTAGAATATTCCAATTTTGTTCATCGTTTTTTTTTTTTTTTTTAGTTACAATTTAATATGACGAATTCTATTTTGTCATAAAATCATTTTATTGAAAAAAAGGAGAGCGATGGATCATGAAACATTGGAAAAAATTTTTGGCATGTGCAACCGCTGGCGTGATTTGTGCGGTTGGTGTGCCGTTTGTGGGAACGCAGCTCGGATTGCCGCAGGTGGGGCTGACCGCGCGTGCGGCGGAAAGCTATGGCGATTTGACCTATGATTTTCTGGATAACGGCACAATTGAAATTACAGGATGCAGCGATACCGTAACAGAACTGGAAATTCCGGCGGAGATTGACGGGGTTGCGGTGACCAGTATCGGGGATTGGGCGTTTTGTGACTGCACCAGCCTGACCAGTATTACCATCCCGGATAGTGTCACTAGTATTGTGGATTGGGCATTTTATTACTGCACCAGCCTGACCAGCATCACCATCCCGGACAGCGTGACCAGTATTGGAGATAGGGCGTTTTCTGGTACACCATGGTTGACAACCCAACGGGCAGAAGACCCGCTTGTCATTGTCAATGGAATTTTAATTGATGGAGAGACTTGCAGCGGCGATGTCACCATCCCGGACAGCGTCACCAGCATTGGGGCTGGGGCGTTTTCTGACTGCGACAGCTTGACCAGCATCACGATCCCGGATAGCGTCACCAGTATTGGGGATGATGCGTTTTATTTTTGCAGTAGCTTGACCAGCATCACCATCCCGGATAGTGTCATCAGTATCGGGAATTCTGCATTTTCTTGCTGCGACAGCCTGACCAGCATCACCATCCCGGATAGCGTCACCAGTATCGGGGATGATGTATTTTATAGCTGCGATAGTCTGACCAGCATCACCATTCCGGATAGCGTGACCAGTATTGGGGAGTTGGCGTTTTTTGACTGCACCAGTCTGACCAGCATTACCATTCCGGATAGCGTGACCAGCATTGAGGCTGGGGCGTTTGAAGACTGCACCAGCCTGACCAGCATCATCATCTCGGATAGCGTGACCAGTATTGTGGATGAGGTGTTTTTTAACTGTGACAGTCTGACCAGCATCACTATCCCGGACAGCGTGACCAGTATTGGATATTTGGCGTTTTCTGGCTGCGACAGCCTCACTGACGTCTACTACACCGGCACAGAGGATCAGTGGAACGAAATTACTATAAATGACGCCAACGAATCACTCTTAAATGCAACCATTCATTTTGCCAATGCGCCTACCACCACCCAATCCACAACAAATAAACTAACAGCAACTACAACAACTACAACAACCACTGCAACCACTACATCACAGCCCACCATCTCCACCGGCGACCTCGACGGCGATGGCGAGATCACCATTCAGGATGCCTTCCAGACGCTGATTGCCTATGCCAATGCATCTGCCGGAATCGACGATGGTCTGACGGATGCCCAGCGCACCGCCGCAGATGTCGACGGCGATGGGAGCATTACCATTCAGGATGCATTTAAGATTCTGATCTATTATGCGACAGAGTCCGCCGGCGGGATACCGAGCTGGGATTGATGTTCTGAGAATATCTGAAAAGATAAAAAAATCCGGACGCGTGAAAGATGCACGTCCGGGTTTTTGTCGGTATGGATCAAAGGCTCTCTGCCTGGGCGAAGGTCATACCTGGATGCAGCGCCATATTGAGCGCACAGGCGATCATATCCCCGGCATGGTCGATCAGGCGGTCGACATCTCGAGGCGTGACCATCATGTTCGGCGCATCCTGCGGCACCGATCGCCGATAGACGCTCTGTACTGCCGTGTGCAGATCCACTACTGTTGGCACACCGAGTGCAATGACCGGTACGCCAAGGGTGCGCTTTGATAGCTCTGCGCGGTGATTTGCGACGCCGCTTCCCGGCGAAATACCGCTGTCGCTCATTTGGATCGTGGTTCCGAGTCGCGATAGTTCCGCACATGCAAGCGCATCGACCGCCACGACCGCCACGGGCTGGACTTCGCGGCATACGGCGCTTAACAGCTCGGCGGATTCCATTCCCGTTTCTCCGAGTACGCCGCCGGCAAGCGCACATACCGGCCGCAGATCAGGAAGATACTCGCGCTCTTCTTCCGTTAGGGCTGTCGCAAGATGGCGCGTTGCCAAAACTTTGGAAACCACCCGTGGTCCGAGCGCATCCGGCGTAATGGCACGATTTCCGAGTCCCGCGACGAATACGCATCCTTCCCGGGGCAGAAATTGCTCCAGTTCCTGCGCCAGCTCTTCGGTCATTTCCATATAGCGTGCGTGGCTGCGGTTGAGTGCCGATGCTTCGAGCGTCACATAGCGTCCGGCAGGTTTGCCGATCGGTGCGCCACAGATGTCGTTTTCAATTTCGATCTCCGTGATCGAAAATACTTCGCCGCGTGTCTTCTGATGAATGCCGGGTAGCGGCGGTGCGGCGGCGGCGCGCTCGACGGCAAGGTCGGTTCGGATCGATTCCATGGCGGTTTCCTCCTGTTTTTGTGCAATATGCCCACTTTATACGAGAAAAAATTGTTGTCTTGCGCGAAATTTTCTCTTGCAATTTGGAAAAGGCTGTGGTATAATAAAATTTAGTCGCGGCATGCCATTGGAATATGGCTGCCGGCATATGGTCGTTCCATTTGCAACGGGGATTTCCCGCACAATGTACAGTACCGTGTCAATGCTGCACATAGTGTTTCCGACGCTTTTCCGGCGATTCGTGGAAATTTCGCCCAAGATATTCTGAATGTGAAAAAGGAGTTTGAATTATGCCGAATATTCGTTCTGCAAAGAAGCGCGTAAAAGTAATCGCAACCAAGACCGCCGCAAATAAGGCGCGTCGCTCAAATCTGAGAACCACGATTAAGAAGGCAAATGCCGCTTGTCAGTCTGGTGCTGCGGATAAAGATGCTGCTGTACGCATGGCAATTAAGCGCGTTGATCAGGCTTGCGCAAAGGGTCTGATCCACAAGAACGCCGCTGCACGCAAGAAGTCACAGCTTGCAAAGATGCTCAACGCATCTAAGTAATGATACAAAACCGATGCCGCGTGCATCGAAATCGATGAAAGTAAGGCGCACACCGGAATCGGTATGCGCTTTTTTTCTGTTTTCATGCAGTCGTCGATCGATGGATCTTCTGTTTTCTGAAAAAAGTTCTGTTTTTCAGAACAGGCACTTGACTTTTTCAGAACTCGCTGGTAAAATCCGTGGTGAAAGAAGCTTGTCCAAACTTCGGAAAGGAGCCAGATCGAGATGAAACAGATATTGATCGCCTATCAGAACAGCCAGACACAGCTCACAGACAGAATGGAGCAGATCCGGGAACAGCTGAAACATGTATCGCGGACGGATCCGGAATCGTCGGCATTGGAGGCGCGGCGGCGCATGCTTGCCGAAGAGATCTATGAACAACAGCAGATCATCGAACGCCTTGGCGACTATCTCGAACAGACGGATGATGTGGAAAGCGGGGATGGCAGATGCGGCTGAAAAAACAGGCGCTTGACATCGGGCTGATTCCGGCTTGTTCCCAGGAGAGCGAGAGCGAACAAAGCCGCATGATGCGTCGGATTGTGCAGGGGATCGTTCGGTACGATTTGTCCGAACGCCAGCGCCAGGTCATACAGCTCTATTATTATGAACACAAGAGCATGCGTGAGATCGCGGCGATCCTGGGCGTGACGATCTCAAGCATTTCCCACACGCACCGGCGTGCATGCAGGATGGTGCGGGAAAAACTCGTGGCGTATCAAATGACCCGCTGAGAAACGCCGCAGCATCTGCTACAGACTTTTCCAGACAACACTTCCACTCTGAAAGGACACCGCCATGAACACACCTGTTTACGATTTTCTGACCCGATATGCCAAAGCCGACCCCATTCGCATGCATATGCCCGGACATAAGGGGAGATTATCGCCGCCGGCATTGCAGGAGGCGGCAAAGCTCGACCTCACGGAGATCGACGGCGCCGACAGCCTGTTTGAAGCAGACGGCATCCTCGACGAGAGTGAAGAGAATGCCGCAAGGCTTTATGGCGCATCTGCGACATTTTATTCCTGTGCCGGTTCGACGCTCTGTATCCAGACGATGCTGTTATTGATGAAACAGGAAGGACGCATGGTCGTTGCCGCGCGTAATGTCCACCGTGCCTTCTTAAATGCCTGTGTTCTGCTTAATCTGCCGGTGTGCTGGGTCTATCCACAAAGTGGCGGTGTGTTGTCAGGACAGTATCACCCGGATGACTTCGAGGCAGTGTTGTCCTCGCTGGATCGTCCGGCGTGTGTCTATCTGACTTCGCCCGACTATCTCGGGCATATGGCGGATATTGCCCAGTTTTCGGCGCTCTGCCGACGATATTCGGCGCGGCTTTTGGTGGATAATGCACACGGCGCACACCTTGCGTTTTTGCCGCATCGATGTCATCCAATCGGGCTGGGTGCAGATTATTGCTGCGATTCGGCGCACAAGATGATCTCCGGGCTGACCGGAACGGCATATCTTCATGTGGGAAAACAGATTCGGGTGGACAAAGCACGCATTCGCAACGCCATGGCAATGTTCGCGTCCACAAGTCCCTCCTATCTCATGCTGGCGTCGCTCGATTGGTGTAACCGTGAACTGGATACGCCGCTGTTTCGCGACCAGCTTGCCGCGGTGACTGAGCGTGTGCTGGAATTGCGCAGTCGGTTTTCGGAACAATACCGGTTTGTTGAGGGCGAACCGCTGCACTTGACCATTGATGCATGGGAAAGCGGCTTCGATGGGAGAGAGTTGATGCAGTTTTTGCGCCAGCATGGGATCATTGTGGAATATGGCGACGCATATGATGTGGTGCTATTATGTTCGGCGGCGACCCGGGAAAAGGACTTCTGGGAACTGGAACAGGCACTGGAAGCATTTATGCCGCAGACGAGGGCGTGTGAATCACGTGTGACGCTGCCGAAGCCGGAGCGGGTATGCAGTATCCGGGAGGCGGCACTTGCGCCGCAGGAGAGAATTGCGGTGGAGGAGAGCATCGGGCGGATCTGTGCGGCAGTGAAGGTACCATGTCCGCCGGCAGTGCCGATCGTGCTCAGTGGGGAACGGATCGATGCGGCGTGTATTTTTGTGTGCAAAAGGTATGGCATTTCAGAGATACATGTGGTAAAATAGAAGTGGTATCATGCATCACGTGGTAGGCTTGACAAAAAATGGAATCGATATGCGAAGAAGGTGATTTTATGTTCTCCGATTTCTATGGAAACGATGATATTCAGAACACGCTGCAACAGATGCTGCGCCGTGACCGCGCTGCACATGGTTTTCTCTTTTATGGCGACAGCGGTCTGGGCAAAAAGACCCTTGCCGCACATGTTGCCGCGGCGCTGCTCTGTTCTAGTGATGAAAAACCCTGCGGCATGTGCAAATCCTGCCGCATGTTTGAAAAACATACCCATCCTGATGCAGTTTTTGCCGAACACAGCGGCAAACGCGGCGGATTTTCGGTCGAAACTGTGCGCAAAATTTGTACTGATCTCGCAACGCCGCCCAATGAAGGCGACGCAAAGTGTTACTTCTTCTTCGACTGTGACAACATGGATGCACGTACGCAGAATCTACTCCTGAAAGCGATCGAAGAACCGCCTTCCTATGCCTATTTCTTCTTTACTGCCCAGGCGCAGACCGCCCTTTTGCCGACCATCCGCTCGCGGATCATCGCCATGGCATTGATGCCGGTGTCAGAATCAGACTGCCGTCGGGCATTGATGCAGCATGGCTATGCGGCGGGCGACTGTGACAGCGCGATCGAGGCGTTTCACGGCAATATCGGCGCATGCCTGTCATTTCTGGAAAATGAAACAATTCGTGAAACTGTTGCATTGACAAAATCAGCAATTCATAGTATAATAAAAAAAGATGAATATGCCTTGCTGCAAATTGCGGCGCAGGCCGGAACAGACCGGGAACGGACAAGGCTCTTTCTGATGCTTCTGGATCGGACGCTGCGCGATGCGGCGGCACTGCGTTGTGATGCATCTGTTTCGCTGACTGGATGTGATCCATCTGGTGCATCAGAGCTTTCCCGCCTGCTCACCGCTGCGGCAAGCCAGATCATGCATCTTTCGATTGATCGTGCTTATGCTGCTTTGCATGCAAATGTCAATTTGCCGCTGGCGCTTTCGGCGCTCTGTGCGGCGTGTATGGATGCACGATGAATGCATGTGACATATGGGCAGCAATCGCTGTTCAATCCGATTGAAATTACCCGGGCGTCTTTTGATATGCCTTGACAGAAAGGACAGGCTAATATTCTATGATTGAAATTATCGGCGTGCGGTTTCCGTCCGGCGGAAAAGTATATTATTTTTCGCCCGGCAAATACTGGTTTTCTTTGGGAGATCTGGTTATCACTGAAACTGCACGCGGCGTGGAGTGCGGCGAAGTTGCAATCGCCAATAAAAAAATTTCCAAATCCCAGATCACGGCGCCGATCAAACCCATCCTGCGTCCCGCGACGCGGGAAGATCGTCGGACGCTTGAACACAATCGCAAGCGAGAAGAAAAGGCGTTTGCCGTTTGTCAGCAGAAAATCGCAATGCGAAAGCTTGAGATGAATTTGGTGGATGTGGAATGTACCTTCGACAACAGCAAGCTTTTGTTTTATTTCACGGCGGAAAACCGCGTCGATTTCCGCGAGCTGGTCAAAGATCTTGCGGCGGTGTTCCGCACGCGCATTGAGCTCAGACAGATCGGCGTACGCGATAAGGCAAAGATCCTGGGCGGCATCGGCATCTGTGGAAGGGAATTCTGTTGTAAAGGCTATTTACAGGATTTCCAGCCCGTTTCCATCCGCATGGCGAAAGAACAGGGATTATCGCTCAATCCCACAAAGATTTCGGGATGCTGTGGAAGGCTCATGTGCTGCCTGAAACATGAACAGAGCCTGTATGAAGAGCTTTTGCGCATTACTCCGAAAAATGGTGCGCTTGTCACGCTTCCGGACGGCACACGCGGCAAGGTATGTGAAGTAAACCCCTTGACTGGTGATCTGAAGGTTATGCCGGAAAATTCCGATATACCGGTAAAAGCCAAGCGTGACGAAGTATCGCTATTGCAGGATGCCAAGATCAAGGTCAAGCCGGCAGAACGCAGGGCGCTGCGAGAGCTGGAAGATCAATGATCCATGCATAAAATTCCTTTGCGGAAGTCACCCGCACTGTGCATGATCACAGAAAAAAGGCAGCAGAATCGTCTGCGCCGGAGAACTGGAGGTTTTATTTATGCCATCTCAGAGACCAACTGGACAACGTCCGAATTCATCGCGTCCGAAAAAGCGCAGCGTGCGCTATGACCGGTTATTGGCACTGATCATCATTCTGGTGCTTCTGATCATTGTGTTGGTTAAATGCTGTTCGAGCTGCGGCAAGTCGTCGGATCCTTCTGGTAAAACGCCGGCGGTAACGGCAACGTCCCAGACGCAGGAATCGACAGAACCGTCGCAGGATCTCTATGCCAATACGGTATATCTGAGTCCGTCGAATCAATCGGACAACATCTTTGCGACCGGAGATACCAATGAGGCAGAGGTTTGCCGTGCGATCGCCGAACAGACTGCGGCACTGCTCCAGCAGGCTGGCGTCGAAGTGATTGTGGCAAGCGAATCCGACAGCTTACAGCAGAAGACTGCCATGGGCAATAATGGCCTTGCGGCTTATGTTGGCATTCAGACCAACCAGGGCGCAGGCATCGGCACAAGCTGTTTCTATAACAGCACTTCGACACAGAGCCGCGCACTCGCACAGGCAGTATATGATCCGGTGGCGGCGCTCACAGAGCGCGATGACAATGGCCTGATTGATGGCGCACAGGTCGGCTCAGACAGCTATCAGTATGAAGTGGCTAGCAATAGTAGCCCATGCTGTCTGATCGAGGTGGAATATCACGACACGACCACTGTGGCACAGTGGCTGATCGACAATGAATCGCAGATCGCCAATGCCATTGCAAGCGGAATTTGCAGTTATCTCGGCGTGACCTATACCGGCGGCACCGGTGCAGGTGCAGCGGCAGGCGGGAGCGCAGCAGATCCGGCGGTAACATCTGCGGCAGAAGAAACCAATGCAATCGAAGATCAATTATCAGAATAAGCTTGATGCGATTCTCTCGGCGCTGCCGCACGATCGCGTTCCGACACTGTTGCTGCACGCATGTTGTGCGCCTTGCAGCAGCTATGTACTCGAATATTTAAGCCGGTATTTTGCGATTACGCTCTATTTCTATAACCCGAATATTGCGCCCATGTCGGAGTATCTCTATCGGAAAGAAGAACTTCTGCGTCTGGCACAGACCCAGCCGCATGACCACCCGGTTTGCTTTATCGACGGCGACTATGTGCCCGAGCAGTTTTATACGCTGGCGAAGGGATATGAACACGAGCCGGAACGCGGCGTGCGCTGTCAGAAGTGTCTTTATCATCGGTTGGAGGAAACGTTTCGTGCGGCAAAGGGGTTGGCACAGCCGCCGGACTTTGTTTGCACGACACTCTCAATCAGTCCGCATAAGGATGCCGCATTTCTCAACGCTGCCGGAGAAACACTCGCACAGCAGTATGGTATCCCGTGGCTCTATTCGGATTTCAAGAAAAAAGGCGGCTACCAGCGGTCGATCGTACTCTCGCGGGAGTATGATCTGTATCGGCAGGATTATTGCGGATGTGTGTATAGCAAGGAAAATTCGTCATGTCACAACTGTGACTGAGGGATATTTTGAAGGGTTGAGGGGGTGACACTGGGAATCGCCGCCTGTGATAAAACGAACTGCACAGTTTTTATGGCTCAAATTCGTCAAAAATTTCTACTTGACAAGTATCCGCAAATGTGTTATACTGTATTGCAAATCATGAAAAGCGTTGACGAGAACCGCACATTTCAATATCGCCCTTTTCCAGAGAACCGCTGTCACCGGCTGAGAGCAGCGGCAAAGGACGCGAATGCTGTGAACCATTCTCCGAGTCTGCCCAATCCGCAGCGGTTTGATCCCCGTTATCCCGATCCCACAAGAGGTGTAGATCGCATATGTATGCGTATACATGAACAAGGGTGGAACCACGACAAGTTTCTTATCGTCCCTTGCACAGTTTTCTGGCTGTGTGAGGGACGTTTTTGCGTTCTGAAACAGCCGCATGTTTTTTCTATGTTGAAAGGAGTTTTTCTTATGATCCAACTCACACTCAAAGACGGAAGCGTCCGCGAAATCGACGCGCCGCAGGCTGCCGCAGAAATCATCAAATCCATCGGTATGGGACTGTATAAGGCTTCATGTTGTGTCAAGATTGACGGCGAAGTCTGTGATCTGCGTACGGTGGTCGACCATGACTGTACGTTTGAAGTCATGACCTTTGATTCTATCGAAGGCAAAAAAACCTTCTGGCACACCGCATCCCACGTTCTGGCGCAGGCAGTGAAGCATCTCTACCCGGATGCAAAGCTTGCCATTGGGCCGGCAATCGACGATGGTTTTTACTATGACTTTGATGTGGAAAAGCCGTTTACCGCAGAAGAACTGACCAAGATCGAAGCTGAGATGAAAAAGATCGTCAAGGCAAACGAACCGCTCGAACAGTTTTATCTCCAGCCGGACGAGGCAATCAACATGCTCCAAGAAATGGACGAGCCATATAAAGTGGAACTATGCGAAGAACACGCCGACAAGGGTGAGCCAATTTCATTTTATAAACAGGGAGATTTCACTGACCTGTGTGCGGGACCGCACCTGATGTCCACCGGAACGATTAAGGCATTCAAGCTGCTCTCCTGTACCGGTGCATATTGGAGAGGATCGGAGAAGAACAAGATGCTTTCGCGGATCTATGCCGTGGCGTTCCCGAAAGCATCTATGCTGGAAGAACACCTCAACAAGCTTGAAGAGGCAAAAAAGCGCGACCACAACAAGATCGGCAGAGAACTGGAATACTTTACTACGGTCGACTATATCGGACAGGGACTTCCGATCCTGCTGCCAAAGGGCGCAAGAGTCATTCAGCTGCTTCAGCGCTGGGTCGAGGATACGGAACAGAAACGCGGCTATCTCCTCACCAAAACGCCGTATCTGGCAAAGCGGGAACTCTACAAGATCTCGGGTCACTGGGATCACTATCTCGACGGCATGTTTATCCTCGGCGATCCCCATGATGAAACGAAAGAATGCTTTGCACTGCGTCCGATGACGTGTCCGTTCCAATATCAGGTGTTCCTAAATCGCCAGCGCTCTTATCGTGATCTTCCGATGCGCCTGGGTGAAACTTCAACGCTGTTCCGGAAAGAAGATTCTGGAGAAATGCACGGCCTCATCCGCGTGCGCCAGTTCACGATTTCTGAAGGTCACCTGATCCTGCGTCCAGATCAGCTCGAACAGGAATTCAAGGGCTGTCTGGAACTGGCAAAGTATATGCTTGATACGGTTGGCATGCTGGAAGACTGTACCTTCCGCTTTTCCCAGTGGGATCCGGCGAATCCGAACAATAAATATGAGGGCACCGCAGAACAGTGGGAAGAAGCACAGCGCGTCATGGGTCAGATCCTCGACCACCTTGGCGTGGAATATACCGTCGGCATCGACGAGGCGGCGTTCTATGGTCCGAAGCTGGATATCCAATATAAGAACGTGTTCGGTAAGGAAGATACGATCGTGACCATCCAGATTGACATGCTGTTGGCAGAGAAGTTCGGGATGTACTATAAGGACAAGGACGGCCAGAAAAAGCTGCCGTATATCATCCACCGGACTTCTCTCGGATGCTATGAGCGCACGCTGGCGTATATGCTGGAGCATTTTGCTGGTGCACTTCCGCTGTGGCTCGCACCGGAACAGGTGCGCTTAGTGCCGATCGCAGACCGCCACCTCGACTTTGCATATGAAGTCAAGGCACAACTCGAACAGGCGGGGCTGCGTGTGGAAGTGGATAGCCGCGCAGAAAAGGTCGGTTATAAGATCCGTCAGGCGACGCTCGAAAAAGTGCCGTATATGCTGACCATCGGCGATAAGGAATGTGAAGAAAAGACTGTCGCTGTTCGCCGCCGCAACGGTGAGGATCTCGGCAGCATGACGGTCGATGCTTTGCAGGCAATGCTCGTCGAAGAGGTCGACACCAAACAAAAATAATCGCATCGGAGATTCGCGATCCTCTTTTTGGGTTGCAATCCGATCCATGCACATTCGCACGACATGGCGCACACCCAATGCGCTGTGTCGTGCTTTTTCTGTTGATGATTATGATATGCGTATTATCTTATAAAATAAAGTAGAAGAATTGAAATATCCTGAATATTTTTGATTTTATTTATCATAAACAAAAAGAAATCTTCTGAAAATTTCAAAATCAAAAACGAGGCAGATAGAATCTGGCTTTTTCTGAAAAATCACTTGACAAACGACTGATTTTATAGTATAATAATAAAGCTGTAATTTGCGGCGCGTACAACATGGAGAGGTGTCCGAGTGGTTTAAGGAGCTGGTCTTGAAAACCAGTGATTCCGAGAGGAACCGTGGGTTCGAATCCCACCCTCTCCGCCACCTGAAAACTCCGACAGGGCGTCAAAAGGCGTTCCTGCTTCATGAAATAGAGAACAGATTCAACATTTGCGGAAGTACCCAAGTGGTGAAGGGGCTCCCCTGCTAAGGGAGTAGGTCGGGAAACCGGCGCGAGGGTTCAAATCCCTCCTTCCGCGCCAGAATCATTGGCTGAAAACCGGCACAGACGTTTTAATTTCGTCTGTGCCGGTTTTTTGCATCATTCGCTACGATGTAGGAGCATGTGTTCAGGATATTTTATATAAAAATTACAAAACCTCTTTACAAATCCGGAAAAAAGATGTATAATATATGCGATAGTTTCTGACTTATGCCGTAAACTGGTTCTGCGGCAAATTTGTGATTTTCAGGAGGAATGGACTATGCATTTGACAAAACGTCTGTGGCAGAGTGTCGTGTTGACACTCTTGCTGACGCTTGCGTGGCTGATGCCATTGTTTGGTACGGGACTGGAACCATCTCCGTCCTGGCTTACCCTTTCGGCTTCTGCCGCATCAGTGGACTATCCCGTAACGCTGATGCACATCGCCACCAAGGATAACGCAAAGGTGCTTACCGCCGATGGTACTGCGGATGGTGCATCGATCTCTGCTAAGGCGCTGGGTAGTGACCTCTTCGCATCGTGGCGGATGGATCGTGTTGGCACAGATTCGAAGGGCACATTTTTTAAGTTTACAAACGCCCAATCGGGCAGACTTCTGACACCGAAAAATTATCAGGTTTCCGCCGGTACCAGCGTCATTCTCTATGGCAGCGAATCCGCACAGTCCCAGCACTGGTATGTGATCCCGGTACAGCAGGACGCCCACGGGAACGATCTCTATTATAAGATCGTGAATTATTCCGACACCTCCCTTGCGCTGACGCAGGGGACATCTGGCATGACCCTTTCGAACTATACCGGCGCTGACAGCCAACTGTGGCTCTTGAATCCCGACGGGTTACAGGGCTTTGCCGGGTATTGCAAGGACGACAACACCGGCGCAGTCAAAGCAGCAGACATCGGCGGGCTGTTCGGCGAAGTAGTTGAAGTATCGACGTTCGATCAGCTCAAAGAATACGCCGAATCTGATACTCCCTATACCATTCTTGTGACGGCAGATATCCGTGTTACTGGACTCACAAAGGACTCTTCCGGCCGCTATTACTGCCCGGACGGCAGAATCTATGTCCACGACAATAAGACGATCGTCGGCAGCTATGGCGCACATACGCTCTATAACGTTCAGTTCTGCACCTCGTCGAGCCGTGGCACGGGCAACAACCTGATAATCAAAAACTTTGAGCTGCAACATGATGCCGAGTCCAACGGCAACGACTCGATCGTGGTCTATTTCGGGTCGGGACAAAATCTCTGGGTCGACCACTGTACCTTTGTGGGACACAGCGACTATAACACTGCCTCCACCGGATTGGAGGACTGGGATAAGTTTTTGGCTTGCTGTTACGACGCGGACTATTGCACGGTTTCCGACAGTTCCTTCGGGCTGCATGAATACGGCTTGATTCTGGGTTACCCAGACGACTCCACAGACTCGTATCACGACTACAACAACTTCCCGCGCATGACCATCGCCGGCAATCGTTTTGAAAAGACGCTGACGCGCGGCCCGGGACTGATGCGTTATGGCTATTTCCACTCGCTCAATAACTATGTCAACGATTTCAGTATGGGCTATACCGTACACACCGCATCAAAAATCTTTGCGGAGAATTGCCGCTATGAAAACGGCGGAAATATTGTCTGTGACTGGAATGAGATCACCTATCCCGGCTCCTTTGCGGACTCTGGCTCCAGCTGGGACAGCAGCTGTGGGCGCACAGACATCGGTTCCGACAGCCGCAGCACTGCCAGCGCATGTACCTGGCGCCCGACCACCAATTATGATTATGTGAAACTCTCGGCATCCGCTGCCAAGACCTATTGCACCAGCTATAGCGGTGCGCAGTCGAACAAAAATAATATGATGTACCTGCGTATGGATACGCCGGGTGTGCCGAGCGCCGGCTATACCGAGGCGCCCGGCGGCGAGGTCATTACCGAAACGGTAGGAAGCTTTCTTGACGGCGAAACCTATCGCATTCGCAATGTGAACTCCGGGCTCTATCTCCAGGTTGCCGGTGCGGCGGCAGAAAACGGCGCCAATGTCCAACAGTGGGGCAGCGACGGGACAGCAGTCCACGATATCTGGAAATTTTTCAGCGCCGGTGACGGCTACTATTATCTTGCGTCGGCTGTGGGCGATGGAGGAACATATGTGTTGGATGTTGCTGCAAAGGGAACTGCCGACGGCACCAATATTGATATCTACCAGTATAACGGCGGTACCAATCAGCAGTTCAAGCTGGTGGATACCGGCAGCGGTACGTACCAGATCCGCACCAAAATCACTGGCGATGCATCTGTGATCGAAGTGGCAGACGGCTCCACTGCATCCGGAGCCAATGTCCAGCAGTGGACTCGTAACGGCGCCTCCTGTCAAGAGTGGGAATTAGAGCCGATCACTGATCCGGGCTGTTCTATGGATACCGGTGTGATGTACACGTTTGAGAACGCAAACTCTGGGCTTGTGATGGATATTCAGGACGCCAATATGGCGGACAATACCAATGTTCGTCAATGGGAATCCAACGGCGCAGACTGTCAAAAGTGGATTCTGCGCAGCTTTGGTTCAGGCAATTATTACTGGATTCGTTCGGTACAGGATAATGGCTATGCCCTGAAGGCGGAAGGCAGCGCAAATGGCGCGAATATCGATATTGTAGCATTTTCCACCAGGGATAGCGCACAGCTGTTCCGATTTACCAAAAATCTCGATGGCACCTACGGAATTTTAAGCCATGCCTCTGGTGATACCCGTTTGGTGGAAGTAGAAAGTGCTTCTATGACCATCGGCGCCAATGTGGGGCAGTGGGAGCCGACGGGAAGCGCCTGCCAAAAGTGGAAATTGATTACAGAGGAGATTCCGGCGGTGACGACAACCACGGCGGCACAGACGACGACTACGACCACAACCAAAACGACTACAACTGTATCGGCGGCAGCCACCACCACAACCCATACCAATCCAGCAACAACCGAAAAAACAGTGACTTCCACAACCACCACGGCAAGTGTGATTCCGGGCACTTCTGCAACTGTACCGACAACGCCGACGGCATCGGGCGATGTCAATGGCGACGGCGTATGCAGCATTGCCGATGTGATCCTGTTACAGCGGTGGCTGTTGGGTGGCGCCAGTCTGACGGACTGGCGTGCCGGTGATTTGAACGGAGATTATGTGATCAATGCGATTGATCTGGCAATGATGCGTCTGCGACTGATCGCGGCATAACGCGCTGACAACACAAGACAACAAAAGCGCACAGCAAATCCGTTTTTGCGGAAATGCTGTGCGCTCTTTTCATGTGCCGGCTTTGTGTCAGCCGGATGGGTCATCTTTGTGTATCAGCTCTGTGGGAATGCCGGGAAAAACGGATCGTCATATGCCTCGAGCCGCGTGCGAATGCCGTTTGCGTCGCCGGTCATGCGGACATGCGTGATCATTGCCGCATCGATCGTCGTTCCGATGGAAAGCCGATCGCCGAGCCTGAGATCCCATGCTCCCATCAGATCAACATAATACCGCACCAGCCGCCGCCCGGCAAACTTACGCCGAAAGGTAAGCGCCTGTTGAGGATTATAGAGATACTGTTGATCGAGTGCGAGTTGTTTTGTGCGGACAAGACCGCGGCTGACGGCTTCGGGATCACTCTCGTGAAATGTGCCGTAAGTGCCGTCTGCACCTGCCATGTAATAGTCGCTGTATAAGAGCGACTGATCCGTTGCCATGCCAGAACGGGCTACGCCGCTGTCATCCGGCGCATGATAGGTCTGGAACTGGGTCGGCGGATTCATGCAGATCTGATTTGCGCCGCGGATAAATGGATAACGTCCGTAAAGCTTGAATGTCAGATTTGCAATGCCGTCCCACATGCTGGCGTTCGGCTTGACATAGATGTAATTGCTGGTGTCATTGTTCTGTTCCCAAGTGATTTCCTCTGGAAAGGTATAAAATTCTGTCATTAGTTTGTCGAGCGACATGCTACCATGCAGTCCCGGCTCTAGCTGGTTTTGGAGCAGCATTGCCGTCAGCCCGCGTGACACCAGCCGTAGCCGCCGCACGCCGTTTTCCAGCGTTAGCTCCAACTGTTCAACTGTACCATCATGCAGCTGTGTATCGTCGTGATAGAGCTGGACACGATATACTCCCGTATACATTGCCGGATCGAATGTGCCATAGGTGGAAAGCGTCAGCGCACTATACGGTGTGTATACCTCTTGATTGAGGACAAATGCGGCGATCTGTGTGATCGTAATCGTATAGCTCTGTGATTGGAGGACAAGTGTCATGCTCATGTGCTTTCCCCCGTTTCTGTATCGGAGGATGTGCCGGCGCTGTCTGTGCCCGTTTCCAGATCGACCGAAGTCACCGGCCCGATAGAACTTGTGGTGATCAGCGTCAGCTGACACGGTAATATACCTGACACTGCCGTTTCCTGCACGGTATATGAGGTGATCATCGCCGTGAGAAATTGCATGCCGCGCAGGGAAAACACAAAACGTGACTGTTGTGCAACGGCGGATTCAAGGGCTAAAACTACCTCTGCTGGCGATGTGTGAAACGGAAGATAGCCGTCGAGCGTCAGACGCTTTGCACGGCGACAGCTGTTGGTGATAAAACTGCCGCCGGTCGCACCGCCCTGTTCGGCAAAATTGCGTTCGGCAGTGAGTTTCCAGCCGGACGCATAAAACGTCAGATCGCCGAGCGTTACTGCAAATGTCCGCGCAGAAATCACATGGATCTGTTTGCTCATGTGGTGACCGCCTCCTCTGTTGTCCTTACTACGCCGCTAAGTGTAAATTCTGCACGCATCTGTAAACGGCGGAACTGGCGCGCATATGACGGCGCTTCATAGGTGATCTCTGATACGGCATAGCCAGATAGCTCCAGACCGGATAAGAGCGTTTCGAATAATAGTGCACTGATCGTCCTTGCATCCGTTTCTTGCGGCATCAGAAGCGTCAGACAGAGCTTTGCCGAAAATGCGGCATAGGTTGCGTCGGATGCCTGAAACGGCTGATCGAGCGCAAGCGTATCCAGCCCTAAGAGAAACATCGTTGTTTCGCGGGTCTGAAATGCTGCCGGATCGTAGACGAAATAGACAGGGTGGGTGGTCTGGGTCGCAAGTTTCGTGCGGATCGATTCTAATAGTGTTTGGAGCATCATAGGGGATCTTCACATCCTTTCCTCTGGTTGCGGCGCATCTTATCCGCGCACTGCCTGAAACGAAAATGTTTCATCGCGTAAAAGTTCCCGACAAAGTTCGCGATAGGCGTTGACGAGCTCTTTGGCAAATATAAGCTTTTGTGCGGCGTCGGTGTTCTGCGCAATTGTGCCAGCAATGGTACAAGCGGCACGGTCCCGTGCGGCAGTGATCTCAGTATAGCGTAGGAATGCTACTGCCGCCGCAAGATAATTCAGGCGTGTATCCGTCTGGCTATCTTCAGATATGAGCATCTGTTTCACTTCCTGCGCCGCCATATTGAGGATAGACTGATACATTTCGGGCAGAACCTCTTCGCCGGCGAACAGCCCGAATAACAACGCAATCTGTGTTTCACTCATCCTTTTATCACCTCCCGGTCAAAGCTGAAACGCCTTGTTTTCTGTCGGCGTCTGTGCCGATGGATCGAGCTGTGTACGGCATTCGCGGCGCTGGCGTGTGCGAAGCGTTTCGCGGAATGCACATAATTCGCCCAGATCCATGCCTGCTGCTGCTTTTGCAACGGCATCCTGTTCTGTCTTGCCCTCCACTAGAAACCGCAGGCGGATGATATCCTGTCGCATGAGTTCTTCTGCCTGTCTGACAAGTGCACGGCTCTCTCTGAGCTCTGATTCGAGCATCTGACAGCGTGCTGTCGTATGGCTGCTGTCCTGAAAGTGTTTGGTTACGCCCGCTTCCCGCTGTGCTGGGATCGCAACAAAGCTCCATTCATAGGCATCTGTAATCCCGTCCAACACCGTATGACATTGCTTCCCGCCATAGGTCTGTCCATTGTGGTGGGGGCATGGGTCGGTGCGGCGGTCGCGTCCGCAGATGGAACACGTCTGGGACGCTGCCGTACACGAAATACTGACTTCCTTTTTAATACCGCCGTCGATCTCGCGGATGAGATCGCGGTTGGCATCGGTGCGGACCATATAGGCGTGTCCTTTGAGATATGTATAGGGCTCACCGTTTGCCGTGATGCGTTCCGGCTCTTCGACGAGCTCGGTGTCGTAGATGCGCGCGCTCTGGTTTTCGCCGCGCGGATCATGGTCAAAAATGCCGGTGCGTCCGATGAAAAGCGTTTTGAGCTGTTCGAGCGCATTAAGCGAAAACCGTTCGCCATCGCGATCGATCTCATTGTCACAGAGCTTGACATCAAACAAAAAGACTTCTTCCAGCGTGTGGGTGCGTCGCGTAAACTGGTTGAGTTTTTCTAGACGCGGATCCAACGGTTCTGACTGTTGTTGTGTCATGCAAAATGCCTCCTTTTTTCGATTAATTTTTGTGCGTTATTACAACGACAATACGTGGATCGCATTGTCAAGCAATACGCGGAATGCCACACGGACGGAAATGGTGATGACATCAAGCTGGGTTTCGATCAACTTATCTGTTTCCAAGAGGATGTCGCCGGATGATACGCTTTCGAGTGCGAAGCGATGATCGATGCCGATCACATAATTGTCCGACATACCGGCGCATTTTCTCAGCTGTGCACCAAACGGAAGGGTGATGACGTTCGGCTGGGTCGATGCCATTTCCCGCATTTCGGAAAGCGCCATGATCTTGGCGGCATTTGCCGGCGATGCAAGCAGCGTTGTCATATCAAACTCATCGAATTTTCCATAGAGCGTCGTCAGATCTGCATAGGTGATCGTGGCATCTGTGGCGGCATCGATGCTTGTGGAAGTGGTGGTCTGAAGCTTTCCGATCGCCATTACCGTCAGCGAATTGGACAGACGCACCCCGACACAGCGCAGCATCGTTGCAAATGCATCGAGCCGCTGGCGGCGGATCGCCTCATATGTGGCATGGATCGATCTGCCGTATTTGTCCAGACGCAGTAATGTGGATGACTCGGTATATGTCGCGGTCGGAAGCGCCACGCCGGCAGTTGTGCGGGTATTGTATGATGTAGTATCGGTCAGAACGCCGGGGATGTATTCGCCGCTCTCGACCTTGGTGTGGACAGCCGTAATGTCTGATAATACTGACTGGTCAATACCGCTGCGGATTGCGCGGCGGATGAATTCCGGGAAGAGCACCGCGCTCTGTGTGGAGGAGAAGAACTTCTCAACGCGGTCACAGTGCGGACCGCTGACGCGGATATCAAATCGCTTGAGCTGGCGTTCATAGGCATCGAGCCCGGCAAGCGGCGTGTCTGCATACTGTTCCGACGGATCGTTGTGTTCGAGGACGTCAAGAAAGCTCTTACCTGTGATGTGATACATACCCTTTTCAAGTTTCAGTTCATTGTAAGTCATGCTAAAATCTCCTTTTCTGCGGCATCTGCCGCGGTCAGAATTGGGTAATTTTTCGGTGGAAGGAATTAGTCTCTGCCTTCTGCTATGAGGCGCTGTTCGATCTCGCGCGCCTGTGCGTTCCAGAGCCGCGCCTGTGCAAGCTCTGTTTCGTCCTGTAGATTGATGCTGTCCCATTCGATGGCGATGTGTGCCGATGAACCGGAAAGCCGCAGAAACGCCGTTCCGATCCGGCGCAATACCGGCTCTAAGATGCGCCGGTAATACTCAAGCTCAGAGGTCAGGATATCCGCCTGCTGGCTGCTCATGCGTTCGGTGGATGACCAGTTGAGCCCGAGCAGAAACGGCGGAATCGAAAGTTTTGCAATCAGCTGTTCGAGTAATTGGCGCACCGGTACTTCGGTATCGAGCATGGCGCTGTCTGCGCCGATTACGCGGATATCGACATCCCCGGCGCAGACAAAGTCGCGGATCTCGCCGTGTGCGCCGGCACGCATGCCGTCGCTCCATTCTTTCGCGATCTGTCTGGCGCGGTCGCCGGCATAGGCGCGTTCTGCCGGGTCGCCGGACGGTTTATACGTTACGGCATAGCGGATGTTGCCCATGCGGTCATAATTTTGCCCGATACATTCATAGATTCGCAGCAGAATCTCGCTGAGTATCGGCAGACCGTGGAGCACCGAAACGCCATAGATGCTTCCCGGCGGCGGTGCCAATGCGGTAAATAAGATGCGTTCCGGATGCCGGATGCGCACCGATTCAGCGCCGTTAGTGCTGCGCAGCCAGTATTCACGCTTCATCGGTGTCTTCCCCGGTCGGATTGCCACACGTCCCGGTGGTGCGGTCTGAAGCCCGGCGATCACGCCGGTGTGTGGATCGATTAGGATCTCGCCGAGGGCATTGCCATAGGTGAGAAGGCTGTCTAAATAGCTGTCGGCAAAGCTTTGCAGCGACTGACCGGTCAGCCCGAATGGCACATTCTCACAAAATGCATCCAGCGCACGCTGTATCCGGACATCGGAACTCACAAGATGAAACTGTCCGGTTAGGCGCACAATCTTACCGAGCGCCGCGTCGATGATCGGCACAGCGCTGCGCAGGGATGCATATAGCTCCATTGCCGCCGGGTCATAATCGCGCGGTGTTTTGTGCGCTTCTGTGCTGCGTGCGGCGCTTTGCAGAATGCTCTGCTGTTTCGGCTTCGGCTTTTTCTTCGGAAAAAGTCCCATTTTTGGATTCACCCCCTTTCACGGATCACTGTCATGCTCTTGCCGCGGACACAGCAAAAAAGCTGTTGTCCGGATTGCGGCAGGCAATGGTGCGGACGAAATAGCGCATGTCGTCCATGGTATGGTCGTACTCTTTTTTGGGTGCGTCGCCCTTATTGGAGTCGTTCCAGCAATACTGTCCGAATTCGCGTAGGATGTCTTTACAGCTGGCGTGGAATTTCAGCTTCCCTTGTTTCAGCATGCTGCAAACCTGCTGGATGCCGCCGGCGACATCGTTGTCCGCCGGAATGACGCGCAGGATGCCGTGGCGCCGGATACAGGCGATGAAACTTGCCGCAGACGGATCGACAATGACGCACTCGACATTGTGTCCGGCGGCGAGTGACTCCAATGCGGCATAGTGTTCTTCGTCCGTGCGGCGCTCTCCTTCGGTACGGGCATCGTAGTAATATTCCTTCAGGCGATACCATACGCCGTCACAGTGTCCCCAGAGCCCGAAGGACGATGGATTGACTGTTCCATAGTCACAGGAGATATAGAACCGGTCGCATTCCGGCACCTGTTCGACTACGTGGTGTTTTTTCGAGAACATCGGATAGACGATTCCGTCTGCTGCCGTCCATTTCCCGCGCACGAACCGATCATAGAAGGCGCCGCTGTAGAGCCGCTCATAGCGCTTGCGCACCGATGGCGAAAGCGAGGGGTTGTCCGCCATGGTGAAATGGACATAGAGGACGTGTTTTTCCTCCGCTTTCTTGATCCATTCGCGATAGAACCAGTGGGTCGGACTACCCGGATTACAGTTGAACCACAGCCGCGAACCGCTGACACTGCACCGTGCAACTGCCTGTTCCACAAAGGACTGGGGCATCAGGGCAACTTCATCGAGAAATACGCCGCAGAGCGTCATACCCTGAATGAGAGATGCCGAACTCTCATCTTTGCCGCCGAAGAGATAAAAGCGGTTGGTGATATGGGAAAGCGTAATGTCTACATAATTTTTGCTGACACTTTGCAGACAAGTGAACCCTAAATTTCCCAAAAGCCGGATCAGCGGTGTCATGACATTGCGCTTTAAGGATGTGATGGTCTTACCGCACATCGCAAAACTGCCGCCCTGAAAACACGACATCGCCCAGCCAACAAACCCGATCGACATCGAAAGCGTCTTTCCTGATCGCACTGCCCCATCACAGATGATTGCATCAAAACTGCTTGTCTTCGGATTGCTCCACCAGGACATTGCAAGACGCTGGCGCGGTGAAAACGTCTGAAACTGCATGGAAGTTACGCCTCCTCTGTCCGGTTTGAAAGCGCCGCAATGAGTGCGTGTGCCGCCGCCTTTCCGTCGGCATCGCCACTGTACTCATAGAGGGATGCCAAAGCCTTGAGCCGGTCAAAAAAGTGGATCTCCATGCCGCCGCTTTTGTCGCGCTTGATCGAGGATACGTGATAGAGATCGAGTGCGCCGAGCATATCCGGCGAAAGCGGTGTATCGGATAAGAGCAGTTTTACCGCGTCGTTCGACTGCCCGAACGCCAGCCGCTGTAATCCGGTGCGCACCAGTGCCGCCGGATTTTCCTGTAATACCGCGCGAAAGCGTTCCACCATTCTGCGACACGCCGGCTTGCGGAGAATCTCCGCACCGTCCGCCGCCGCAGTTTCCGCCGGATATCCGGCGCGCCTTGCCGCCTCTGCCACATCGCCGAGCCCGGCATAGAAACAGCAGAATAAGCTGCGCCGATCCGCCCCGTTTGTCATGGTTTCTGTTTTTGCCATTTTGAACCATTTCTCCCTTCGTGTTTTTTTGAGAAACATCGCTGATCATCAACAACCCCTCTCACTAATACCGACTAAATCGCCAATAGTTGAACGCTGGCGTTCAACTATGAACAAAAATTTTTATGATATCCAATGAAAGTTTACAAACTAAGCTGAAATATCCAATTTATGGCTTGACATACAATATGCGACGTGCTATAATATAAACATGGTATATATTATATAAGATATAATATTGTAGAATTATAAAAAGCGTACACGGATGCATGTACATGTACAGCCCATCTTGTGATATGCACACATTTGCGGAGGTGATATGCATGGCTGCATTTTCTGTGGGTGCTGCGATCCTGGACGCCTTGGTGCTGGCCATTGTTGAAAAATCCGACACCTATGGCTATCAGATCACGAAAGACATTCAGGCGCACTTTTCCGTTTCAGAATCGACGCTCTATCCCGTATTGCGGCGGTTGCAAAAGGACGGGAGCCTGACGACCTATGATCGTCCCTTTCAGGGGCGTAATCGCCGCTATTACCGGATTACCGTTTCCGGTCGGGCAAAGCTTGACGCATACCGGCGCGAATGGGAACACTATCAAAGAGAAGTCAATGTGTTCTTAGGCCGCGTTAGCAGTCAGACAAAGGGGTGACATCATGCAAGATCAGACATATATCTATATTCTGCTCAGCCGCACCGGTACGAGTGTTGCGCGCTGTATTCGGCTTTTTACCCGCATGCCGTATAGCCACGCTTCGATTGCGCTTGATCTGTCGCTTGAAGAGGTCTATAGCTTTTGCCGTACCTATCGCCGCTTTCCCCTTCCGGCGACCTTTAATCGCGAAGAAGTCGGAAAAGGTGTGTTTGGCGCATTTCTGACGATTCCGTGCGAGATCTATGCGCTTGCACTTACGCCACAGGAAAAGCGCGAATTGCTGCGGAGGCTGGAGTATTTCAAACAACACCGCAGCCGCTATTCTTATAATCTGCTTGGACTTTGTACGACGTTTTTCCACATCCGCTGGACGCGTCAGCATAAGCTGCATTGTTCCGAATTTGTGGCGCGTTTGTTGGAGGCGACTGGCATACCGCTGGAAAAGCCGCCGTCGCTCTATACGCCAGATGATCTGCGGAGTCTGCCGCAGATGCGGCTTGTCTATCGCGGCGAACTCAATCAGTTTTATCAGATGCAACGGCATAAACAGGCTGCTGCATCCGATGTGCCGCTCGGAACACTGCCGGCACATGTTTTGAAATAGGAGGAATCAGATCTATGACACCACAAGAATACTGCGCAGTTTTAGAACGCGTATTAAGCGCCATACCTGCGGAAGAACGGCAGGAAACGGTGCGCTATTACCGCGAATTTCTTGAAGATGCAAGCGATTCTGAGCGTCAGGCACTTGGTACGCCAGAGGAACTCGCCGCACGGATTCTTGCTGAAAATGGCGTTGGCGGAAAACCCAAAAACGACCACCGCGGTGCAATTATTGCGGTACTCATCTGTACATTTTATATCTGGCTGCCGATCGGGATCGCGGTGTATACTGTGTTTCTGTGTGCGATCGTCTGTGTAGCGGCAATCTGGACCGCGCTTCTGGCAAGTATGGTAGTGTGCCTATTTGCGGGCGCTCTGACGATCCCACAAGATGCCCCTACGGCGCTGGCGGCGATTGGCATTGGGCTCATTTGTGGCGGTGTCGGGATCATGTCCCTTCCGGTATGCTTTGCGGCAATCCGGGCGATCGCAGGTTTTACTGCCTTTACGTTCAAAAAATTCTGGAAACTGGTATCCAAAAAGAAGGAGGCGGCATAAATGAGGTGGAAACCATTTCTCATCACAGGACTTTGCTGTATCGGCGTGGGACTGGGCTGTACCATTGCCGGCGCAGCGACGGGTGCATTCAGTGTATCGCACTATCTGGAACGGCAAAACCGCATTGACCGAACCGACACCATCACCGAGCCATTTTCCTCGGTCATCATTGAGGTGGACAACGCCGACGTGACCGTTGTCCCCGGCGATACCGCTAAAGTTGAGGCGACCGGCGTTTCGGAATCGGGCTATACCGTCGAAACCACAGACGATATGCTCTGTATCACCCAAAGCGGCGAGGACAAGCCGTGGTATCAGAATATCCAGATCGTCTTTTTCAACGTGCCCCGTCCGCAGATCACCGTGACACTTCCGGCGGAAGAATACCGTCTGTTGGGCGTTTCGCTTGATCTGGGAACATGCAGCGTCAAGGATCTCGACTTTCATACAGTCTCGATCGATGTCGACTTTGGTGACGCGATGCTTTCCGGCGTGGAAACGTCCGGCTGTACGGTATCCTGTGACCTCGGTGACTGCAGCATCGGGGATTCCCATATTGCCGGGACATTTTTCGGCTCGATGCATAGCGGGGATCTGACGCTTCAGAATCTGGAGATCGATGGACTTTGCCGTCTGGAAAACAGCCTTGGCGATATTCAGGCAACAGATATTACGGCGAAAAATGCGGAGATTACTCTCAATTCCGGCGACCTCTCGCTCCAGAACTTCACCCAGACCGACTCCGATGCATCCACAGCCCTCAGCTGTGATCTCGGCGATCTTGAGCTGGATGACGCGACGCTGTATCATGGCGCGATCTCCATCAAATCCGGTGATATTTCTGCCAGAAACACCGCGCTCTATGGCGGCTCGAAGATTGATGTAGATCTCGGTGACATTGCGCTTGACCTGCGCGGCAGTTCGGACGACTATGAAGTCATAGAATCGATCGCATCGGGATCATCTGATCCGGATATCAACCGCATTGCGATCCAACAAAATCTCGGAGATATTTCCGTCACATTTACAGAAGAATAGACCGGGAGGTAAACACGATGATTTATACTGTAACCTGTAATCCGTCGCTTGATTACCATATGGAGCTGGAATCATTCGCGCCGGGCATGACGAATCGTGCCGGTCTTACGCGGGTGACTGCTGGCGGAAAGGGATTGAATGTTTCTATTGTACTGGACAATCTGGGGATGGAAACCACAGCGCTGGGCTTTGCCGCCGGATTTGTGGGCAGAGAGATCGAAGCGCGCATGGCAAAGACCGGCTGTCATCACCATTTTGTCCTACTGCCGGAGGGTTGTTCGCGGATCAATGTCAAACTCAAATGCGGCGGTCAGACAACAGAAGTCAATGCTCCGGGCCCCGGGATTCCCATTGAAGCACGGGATGCTCTGATGCGCCATCTTGAACAGATCCAGCCTGGTGATACGCTGGTACTTGCCGGAAGTGTGCCAGAGTCGATGCCGAAGACGATCTATGCCGACTGGATGGCGCGGCTTTCGGGACGTGGGATCCTCTTTGTGGTGGATACCACAGGTGATACGCTAAGGCGTGCCCTGCCGCACAAGCCATTTCTGATCAAGCCCAATCATCATGAATTGGGAGAACTATTCGGCGTGGAAATCCATGATCCACAGACGGCGGCACAGTACGGGATACAGTTGCAAAAGATGGGCGCGCGAAATGTATTAGTGTCGATGTCCGGGGATGGTGCGGTGCTTTGTGCCGAATCCGGCGAGGTATTATGGCAGGCACCGGCAAAGGGAACGATGGTAAACGATGTGGGTGCAGGCGATTCTATGATCGCTGGTTTCTTGACGGGATGGGAGCGTACACATGATTATCGGGAGGCATTGCTGCTTGGCGCGGCGGCAGGTGCGGCAACGGCGTTTTCAGAGGATCTTGCACAGCGTTCGGAGATCGAAGCAGTCAGGAGCCAGCTGTCCGCGGCGAGTTGTTGCTGATCGATGCAGGCTCACACGGAGCAGTCTATCCCGATCTGACGAACGCAGATTTATTATCCATTTGACAAATTATGCTTTGAAAGGTAACATTTTGAAAAGTTACACTTCTTATATAATACTTTTTCGTGATACTAGCAGATCGCCGATCGAAAAGTCACCGGAAGAGCTGTGCAATTTTACAGCAATTCCATTTGACATTTGCGCAAATTTGTACTATACTATAGTCAGAGATATGTCCGCATCTGTTTTGCGGCTGCATGCTCTGGTCATATCATGACAAATCTCATTCCACAGGAGGATCTTATTATGCAAGAACCGAAATTTTATATCTGCTCTCATTGTGGCAATATCGTGGAAATGATCCATGACGCCGGCGTACCGATCATGTGCTGTGGTCAGAAAATGACGCTTCTTACGCCAAATACTACCGAAGCAAGTGAAGAAAAACATCTTCCGGTCTGTCGCGTTTCCGGTGCAGAAGTTTCTGTTTCCGTTGGCGCAGCGCCTCACCCAATGACGGAAGAACACAGCATCCAGTGGATCTGCCTTGTCACCGATCAGGGCACAAAGATGCGCCGGCTGACACCGCAGGATGCCCCTGAAGCAGTTTTCACATGCTGTACAGGCGAAACTCCGGTGGCAGTCTATGCATACTGCAACCTCCACGGGCTGTGGAAAACACAAGTATAATCGCGTGGCGCATAAAATTTTGAATACGAAGGAGGCATCCGAAAGATGATGCACGAAACTGTTCACAAACTGTTGAATGAACAGATCAACCGCGAGTTTTACTCCGCATATCTCTATCTCCAGTTTTCCAATTATTTTAAGGCAAAAGGTCTGGATGGCTTTGCAAATTGGTATATGATTCAGGCACAGGAAGAACGTGACCACGCAATGCTGTTCTATACCTACCTTCAAAATGAGGATATGCCCGTGACGCTTGCGGCGATCGATAAGCCCGATGTGAACTGTGAAAGCGATATCGCTGTTCTGAAAGCAGGTCTTGCCCATGAGGAATATGTGACAAGCCTGATTCATGCGATCTATAGTGCGGCATATGATGTCAAGGATTTTCGTACTATGCAATTCCTCGATTGGTTCGTCAAGGAACAGGGCGAGGAAGAAACCAACGCTAAGGATCTGATCACGAAGATGGAATTGTTCGGCGGTGATCCGAAGAGCCTGTATATGCTCAATCAGGAACTGGCGGCAAGAGTGTATAGTGCGCCGTCACTGGTGCTCTGAGCCGCCGGACCGAGAGCCGCAGAGCTGACACCCATCGATAATTTTTACAAAAACCTGACAAATGGTTACAAAATGCAGCGCTTGATTTTTGTGTTATTTGCATAAAATTAAGCGCTGTTTTTTATGAAAGCTATGTGAAATCACAGAAGATTGTGCGTGTCGCCGGCAAAAGTCTTGCAAATTGGTTACAATCGTGGTATAATGGACGGGTACGAAGCAATGAAAAGCACAGCGTATATGCCACAGCATTCTCGCAGCTGTGGTGTGTGCATCAGCTGCTGCAAGAGCGCCGGTGTGGCGTGTCGGCGGCAACGAATCCGCGGACAGCTTTGCGCCAGACGGCACATCAATCTGTGTCGGACCTCCGGCATGGACCGGACAGGCTTGTGCCGTACAGGATGCGGAAGCCGGATCATACGGTGTGTTCTGCATTTGAAAAAGCGCATTGCAAAATCGCCGCGCCGATGCCCTTTTGTTTCATTTGCGCTCGTATGATTGCTGTACAGCGGTTCGCTGTACACCGGCGGCACAATAATTGTGCCGGTTCAATCCGATTCTGTACAAAGGACAAGTTTTCTCACATGAGGTTTCATGAACACATCTCTCTTGTCCGATGTACAAAAATCCAAAAGGAGCCATTCATATGCGAAAAAAAATCATGGCAGTGATCCTGTCCTGTCTGACTCTTCTGACGCTGGTGATGTCTGCCGCGTGGTCGCCGATGCGTGCATCTGCGGTTTCGATGGATCAGATGACAAGCGTCGCCGTAGAACTGATTCGCAAAAGCGAAGGTACATACGGTTCGATCAACCCTAATGACAATGGCGCAGTCAGCGTCGGCATCTTACAGTGGCACGCAGGTCGTGCACTTGACCTGATGCGTTCTGTCGCAAAGGCAGATGCATCGGCAGAATCGACGCTGGGCAGTTCGTTTTACAATGAAGTAATGTCCGCGACCAACTGGAACACCCGGACATTTTCTTCGGGTGAAGCGTCTGCGGCATCTGCATTGTTATCTTCGGAAACGGGCATTGCAAAGCAAGAGGCACTTGCGGCATCTGACGTTCAGGGCTATATCGAAGTCGGACAGAGCTACGGCATTACCGATCCGGCAGTTCTGGTGTATTACGCAGAGCTGTATAACCGCGGCAGCGGCGTTGCAGCGCGTATTCTCTCAGCGGCCAATACAAACGGCTATGCAAACATCACGCTCGATGGTCTGCATCAGACCGCACTGGCAAAAAGCTCGGATTATTACACCTCTCGGCTGGTGAATGCCTACAACACGCTGGTTTCGCTTAACTGGAGCACGGTAACACCGGCAGCGCCGACAGAGGATACTTCTTCTGTGGCAGATACCGGCGCATCGTCTGATGACACACAGCCGGCAGAGATCACCATTGCAGAAACACCGGCCGATTTCTCTGAAAGCTATGCAGGCGACTATATTGTTGATGCCACATCGCTCAATCTCCGGAGCGCACCGGACACGGGTGCGGACAAGATCGGTGCAATTGATAATGGCGAGACGATTGCAGTGATCTCCGGAAACGGCAGTTGGGCAAAGGTTGCATACGGCGAAGACACCGGCTATTGCGCAATGGACTATCTCGTTTCTGCTGCAAAGCCGACAGAAACACAGCCGGTAGAAACCACCGAGGTGACAGAAACCACAGAGGCGGTAACCGAAACAACGGTTAGCGAAACACAGGCTACAACCGAAATGACCACCGAAACAGAAACTGTGACCGCAGTGGAAACCACAACAGTGCAGGCATATGTTGAGGTAGAGGGTGTGTCTGACCCGCAGTATGCAACAGTATACGGCGACATCAATGAAGACGGCGTAGTCGACACTAGCGACGCAGTATTGTTACAGCGTTATCTGAACGGCTATGTATTGTTAAACGACAGACAGCTTGCAAATGCAGACTGTCAGCGCGATGATCTTCTGGACAGCATCGATGTGACAGTGATCATGCAGTATGCGATCGATAACCTTTCGGCGCTTCCGGTGTTGTAAGGTATCATTTGATTGCTCAAAAAGGAAATCAATCGCCGCAGGGATGCGCTGGAAACAGCTGTCTTTGCGGCGGTTTTGATTTGGTGTAATAACTTGCTGTCTGAACTGTCGACAAACTGAATTTCATATTTAATATTTTGATTCAAAAAAATTCATACATCGAATTATCTTTTATGATATACTGAAATAGAATCTATTTTATCGAATGGGGGATTCTCTTTATGCTGAAACCGGTTCTTCAATCGACAGAAATCTTCTGCCTCGGTGTGGATGACAAATCCATCGATCTTTTCGAAAGCCAGTATCCCGTTCCAAACGGCGTTTCCTATAATTCCTATCTCATTCGCGATGACAAGATCGCCGTAATGGATACCGTTGATCGCCGTGCGACGGATGCGTGGTTTTCGAACCTCACTGAAGCGCTCGACGGGAGATCTCCCGACTATCTCATTATCTCCCACATGGAACCTGATCACGCTGGCAGCATCTGTGCGCTGACCGCGCGCTTTCCGGAAATGACGCTCGTCGGTACGGCAAAGGCCCTCTCGATGCTTCCGGCATTCTCAAAAGAGCCGCCGCAAAATCCGACCCTTGCTGTCAAGGAGGGCGACACGCTCTGTCTTGGTATGCATACGCTTCACTTTGTGATGGCGCCGATGGTGCATTGGCCGGAGGTCATGGTGTCATATGAAGAAGCAGAAAAGATCCTTTTTTCCGCTGATGCATTTGGGAAATTCGGTGCACTCGATGTGGACGAGCCATGGCAGGACGAGGCACGCCGGTATTTTCTCAATATCGTTGGTAAGTATGGTATGCAGGTACAGAATCTGCTCAAAAAGGCATCCGCGCTTGACATTCAGACGATCTGTCCGCTACATGGACCGATCCTCTCCGGAGACCTGACGCCGTATCTGACGCTATACCAGACTTGGAGCAGTTATACGCCGGAGACAAAGGGCGTCTTTATCGCACATGCATCGATCCACGGAAACACCAAAGAGGCGGCGGAGCTTCTGGCAGAAAAGCTAAGCGCACTCGGCGAAGCGGTCACAATTCTCGATCTGTGCCGGTGCGATATGGCGGATGCTGTACAACAGGCGTTTCGCTATGACCGGATGGTGCTGGCGGCGGCAAGTTATGACGGCGGTGTCTTTCTGCCGATGGAAGATTTCCTCATTCATTTACAGGCAAAGGCATTTCAGAACCGCAGCGTAACGCTCATTGAAAACGGCTCGTGGGCACCGTGTGCCGCAAAGAAGATGCTGAGTTATCTGGAAACGATGAAGAATCTGACCGTGCGGGAACCGGTGCTGACAATCCGTTCTGCGGTCAAGGCGGCGGACGAAGCGGCATTGTGTGAACTTGCAAAGGTGATTCATGAACAGGCATAATCTTCCGAGTATATTCACAGAAATGTATTTGTGTATTAATGTGATGCACATACAAGATATTGATCTCAGAGTCCATGTTATTGGATCAGAATAACTGCGACGAAAGGAGGTGTACGAAAATGCAGGAAAACTATGAGGTATGCCACTGCATGGGCGTTTCGTATGCGGATATTGAAAACGCTATGTATGAGGCAAAGAATCTTGGCGAAGTGGAAGCGGCGTTTGAGAAGATCCAGGAGATCACATCTTGTTCGACCGGCTGCGGCGGATGTCATGATAAGGTACTCGATATCATTGCGGATATCATGAGCAAGTAAGCGAGTCGCGTCCGGACACGATTCATTCTTGTAACAACCGAAAATCTCCCGGTAGATCGCATCAAGCGAAACTGCCGGGAGATTTTATTCTGTCGATGCAAGCGTTCGGGATATATTGCGTGCAATAAAATAAAAAAATCCTGAAGATAACGCTTTTGCGTTATCTTCAGGATCTCACCATTGGTGACCCGTACGGGAATCGAACCCATGTTTCCGCCGTGAAAGGGCGGTGTCTTAACCGCTTGACCAACGGGCCGATATGGTAGCGGCAGCAGGATTCGAACCAGCGACCAACCGGGTATGAACCGGGTACTCTAGCCAACTGAGCTATGCCGCCACATCGAATTGCAGAGTCGGGTGTTTACCCCCTGCATCCCTGCGACTTTTTTAGTATACTACAAAATCCGCACATTGTCAAGCACTTTTTAGAAGTTTGGAAAATATCCCAATTTTAAGATTGAAATCGAAGAATAATATGAGCAAATTGCATAATTTTATGCGACAAAGATAGAATCTGCATCATTTTTTTGCTGGTTTTAGGGTACATCTGTGCGCATCCGATAGGCGGATCTATTTTTGCTTTGGACGAAAGATTGCGGCACAGACAAGCCCAAAGACCATTGCTGCAGTGATTCCGGCGGACGATGCCGTCAAACCGCCCATAAAGATACCGAGAAAGCCTTTTTCATCGACTGAATCGCGCACACCCTGTGCCAGAAGATTGCCGAAGCCGGTGAGCGGTACGGATGCGCCGCCGCCGGCAAAGTCGATTAATTTTGGATAGATGCCGATTGCTGAGAGAAAGACGCCTGCCACTACATAGGCGGTGAGGATCCGGGCTGGGGTAAGCTTGGTGTAATCGATCAGAACTTGACCAACGGCACAGAGCGCACCGCCAACGAGAAATGCGTAAAAAAGATCCGATAACATAGAGAGCCTCCTGTGTTTAAAGTTTTCCACACTTTCCACAGTGGAATGTTGAAAAGTGGTCTGTGCATAGTTTCGGCGTGTGTTATCTCGATTCGAGATGCACTAGATGTGCAATGCCTGGGATGCTTTCCCCCTGTTGAGAAGCCGTCGGGGACATGAGTGCGCCCGTCGCCGTGAATAAGATTCGCCGTATCGTTTTATTTTCGAGTTTCGGCAGAAAATATCCGCACAAAACGCTTGCGCTGCATCCGCAGCCCGATCCGCCCGCATGGGTATCCTGTGTTTTGGGGTCAAACATCATGGCGCCGCAGTCGTGGTGTACTGGCGCAATATCATAGCCCTGTTTCATGACAAGATCGCACAAAAGTTCGCTGCCGATCAGCCCCAGATCGCCGGTAATGATTGCATCAAATGATGATGGCTGTGTTCCGGTCGCCTGGAGATAGCGTACGATGGTATCTGCCGCGGCCGGTGCCATGGCTGCTCCCATATTGTTGGCGTCTGTTACGCCGAGATCCTGCATGGTGCCGATACAGCATCCGCAGACTTCGACGCCGTGGGACACACCGTCGGATTGTGCAAGGATCACCGCACCGGAGGCGGTACAGGTCCACTGTGCCGTAGGCGGGCGCTGACCGCCGTAGGCGAGCGGAAAGCGGAACTGGCGTTCGGCGGTGGAAAAGTGAGAGGAAGTGACGGCGGCGGTATACTCTCCGACGCCGCTTTCCGCCAGAAGTGAGGCGGTCAGGATACCTTCCGCCATGGTGGAGCATGCGCCATAGATGCCGAGCATGGGAATCCGGAGCGGCAATAGTCCATAGGTCGAGCCGATACACTGGTTCATGAGGTCGCCGGCACAGACACAGGCGAGGTCGTTTTCGGTCAGATTGGATTTGTCGAGCGCGAGGGAAATCGTGCGGCGCTGCATCATGCTTTCTGCCTGTTCCCATGTTTTTTGTCCAAAGTGCGGATCTGTTTCGATCTGATCGAAGCAAGCGGCAAGCGGACCTTCCCCTTCTTTTTCACCCACGATGGAAGCGTAGGAGATAATGCGCGGTGGAGATTGATATTGGAATACTGCGCGGGAGAGTGGACGTAGCATATGAAATCACCTCGGAGGTAGTATGTGTGGAAGGAGAAGGAATATGCATTTTGGTAGAAGAAACTTCTTTAAGCAATACCATACAAAGAGCACCTCACGGCTTTTCGCGCCATTTCCTTGTATATTTTCCATCAAAAAATCTGACGAAGTTTATGCTCGTAGAGTACATCTGACGCATAATCTCTGTGTGGTATTGCCTTTACGGCGAGTCGCCGCGATGAAAAAAGCACATTCATTTCACACGCCCTGGTCAGAACTCATTCGGACGCACCATGTTGTCCCTGCTCCGACAAAAAAACGGCTGACCCAGAATGCCATAGCCATTTCGCTGATAGCGGGAGAAATGCTTCGTGTTGTTTAGCAGATGATTTCTACAACCTTGACAGTCAATAAGCGAATATGCTATAATACCTTTGCAAAAATGCACCGAGGATGGTTTATCATAATAATTGGAGAACGGATTCGTTTCATTCGAAATTTAAGCAGTTGGCAGATGCGCTTGACAGTGCTAAACATCGAAAGCTGTTCCAGGCTGGTGCATACGCTTTTTGCGCTAGAGAGGAGCTATAGGGCTTTGAGATCGACCATCTGGATGGTGAGGTATGCATCTGTAATAACTTATAACATGAAAAGGAAGTTTTATCGTGTTCAATATTGTGATTTGTGATGATGAAAACGCTTTCATTTTCGAATTAAAGGAATTACTAAGTCAATATGCAGCTGATACAGGAAAGGAATTTTGCTTCTTTGAGTTCTATGATGGAATAGAGCTGCTCCAGAAGTATCAACCTGACTTTGACTTGATTTTTATGGATATCAAGATGGAAAAGCTCAATGGTCTGAAAACTGCGGAAGAAATTCGAAAGACAGACAGTACGGTGGGTTTGTTTTTCCTGACTTCACTCACACAATATGTATGGAAGGGATATGAGTATGGTGCGATCAACTATCTACTCAAACCTATGAAGTACGGAAGGCTCAAGATGGAGCTTGACCGTTTTTTTTCACGCTATCCGGGCAGAGAAGAACCGTATATCAGCTTTTCAAATGATAACGGTAAATATAAAGTGCTGTATAAAAATTTGCGTTATGCCGAAACTTTCAAGCGTAATGTACTTCTGCACTTTGAAAAACAAGAACAAGTCATTTACAAGAGTATGAAAGATGCTGCTTTACTTTTAGAGACGCAGCGGCAGTTTGCCCGCTGTCACGCAAGTTTTATTGTGAATATGTCATATGTGAAAAGTGTAGAAAATCTAGAGGCAGTCTTAACAACAGGCGAGCGTATCCCCATTAGTCAACCGAAACGCAAAGAATTTATGGCAAAGTTGGCAGATTTCTGGGGTGACATGTTATGATACGTTTTTTAGAAATTCTTTCTTTTCTCTTGGCTTGGGGATACACTTTTGTGTTCTTTTGGATATTACAATCCTTTCTTCCGCTCCGAAAGCATATCCTAATAAAAATCGCAGCCTTCCTCATCTGCGGATATCTGGCAGATTCCATCATCTATTCCAACGACCTCGGAAGTTTGTTTGGTACGATGCTTTTATTTTTTGCATATATTCTGCTGTTTCATCAAGGCTCGTTTATGGAAAAAGTATCTGTAATTCTGGTGTTTTATCCGGCTTTGATTGCCATCAATTATCTGATGTTAGATACAGGCGGACGTTTATTTTGTCTCGTCACAAAGGCAAGTTTTGAGCAAACACAGCATGACCCGATACTAATGCAAATCAGCACAGCATTTCACACGCTCTCCCTTCTTTTTCGTCTGATTTTCTGGATTGCCGCATGGTTACTTATGCGTAAATTTATATCCAAACTGCCATCCCACTTAAATGTGCGTACATGGTTGATTATTGATATGCTAATGCTGGCATCTTTTGTTGCTATATTTACAATCATCTACTTCATGCCTGAAGACACAGCAATAGTCTATCCCATATGCGGCGCGTCGATTTTTTCCAGCTTTGGATGTATGTATCTTGCTTCCTATCTATATGATTCTATGCAGACGGCTTATCGATTACAGTATATGGAATCACAACAAGATTATTATCGTAGTCGAGCTAAGGACGAGGAACGCATACGCTCTATTTACCACGATATGAAAAATCATCTGCTCGTACTGGAAGGCAGTTCTGGAACGGTTGCTACCCGTCAGATGGCAAAGGAGCTGCGCTCACAGATTGCGGACTATGAAAACTATATCCATACCGGCAACGATTTTCTCGATATTCTTATCCGAGATAAAGCAGAAAGAGCTCGTGAAAAGCATATTGACTTTTCCGCTTCTATTGATTTCAGCAGCATAGATTTTATTGAGCCACTGAATATTAGTACTCTTTTTGGCAATGGAATAGACAACGCCATCGAAGCTAGCGAAAAACTGCCCGAAGAACAGCGTGTGATAGTTGTTAAGGCGGGAAAAGTGCAGGATTTTGTGTCTATCCTCATAGAAAATAACTGTTCCATTGGACCAGACACAGACGGTCATACTACAAAAGCAGATACATTCCTACACGGTTTCGGCATTTCCAATATGAAAAAGTCGGCAGAAAAATATGGTGGTACTTGTACCACTGCTCAGGCAAACGGAAAATTTACTCTGAAAGTATTACTTCCAATCGCAAATCATTAAATCCTAAGTAAGCCCATTTCCATAAACGGAGATGGGCTTTTTTTGCAATATGCCTTAGATTTTACGGTGTAGATATTAGATTTTGCGTTCTCTATTGCGATTTTTGCTCTGTGGGTGTAAGATATGGGTGTCAGTAAGATGCTGAAAGTTAAAGGAGGAAATGAATATGTCAATCTTATATGCATCTCATTTGAAAAAATATTATGGTAAGGACGAGAGCCTCGTCAAAGCATTGGACGATGTGAATGTCTCCGTAGAAAATGGACGGTTTGTTGCCATCATCGGCACATCTGGAAGTGGCAAATCTACACTGCTGAATATGCTCGGAGGACTGGACTCTCCGACTTCCGGCACTGTTCAGGTAGAAAATCAGAACATTGAAAAGATGAGTGAGGAACAGCTAACTGTATTCCGCAGAAAAAGAATTGGTTTTATCTTCCAGAACTATAATCTGATCCCTTATCTGACCGCATATGAGAACATCGTGCTGCCGGTTCGTCTGGATGGGAAGATGGAGGATAAAAAATTTCTGAAAGAAATTGTCCATTTCCTTGAACTGGACGGAAAACTTAAGAACTATCCAAGCCATCTCTCAGGTGGTCAGCAGCAACGTGTAGCGATTGCAAGAGCGCTTATATCCAAACCCGCCATTATTCTGGCAGATGAGCCGACGGGAAATCTTGACAGCCGCACAAGCGACAAAGTGATTGACCTTTTGAAAATGACAAGTGAGAAGTTCCATCAAACGATTGTGATGATTACCCATAACCCTGAAATTGCGGAAAAGGCAGATGTGCGTATCCGCATTGAAGATGGAAAAATCCACGCATAAGGGGGCTTGAAAATGAATGGCAAAAAAATAAGTTCAAAAATGATTGCGCAAATGTCAAAGCAAAGCCTGAAATCCAGTCGTATGCGTAACATCTTCGTGATAATAACGATTGTTTTGGCGTCTGCCCTGTTGATGACAATTCTTATGTATGCTGTTGGTCAGCGAGAAGATACCCATAGACAGCTTTCACACACACAAGAGGTAGGTTACTATAACCTCTCGGATAATCAAGTGGAAGCCTTGAAAGCTGATGAGCGTATTGCTTATCAAATTCAGGTAAAAACAGGTACACCTTCCGAAATAGACGATTTTGAAGTTATTCCCTACTATGTTAGTGCGCTGTCCGATAAAATCCAAATTGGAGAACTGGAAAGCGGCACACTGCCCGAAGGAGAAAATGAAATCGCTGTACAGGGCGCAATGCTTGAAAAAATGGGTATTACCCCCAGTGTTGGCAGCCAAGTCACTCTGAACTTTTATGATGGCAATACGGAAACCTTTACAGTTACGGGAATCTTGAAGGGTGGAGAAACAGCCAAACAGTTTGCTGTATTTTTTTCGCAGAGCTATGCTGAAAATGGTAGCCAGCTAAAGGACTCCCCGTATGAGGTCTATGCAAAGCTGTATGGCGCAACCACCATGCGCTCTGAAGATTGTAAAGAAGCAATGTATCTGATCGGCAGTGATGCAGGTATTGAAAGAAAATATGTCAGTCCGTCTAAAGCGTTCCTTGACTCTTTGTCCGTGGACTCACAGGATATTTTAATTTACGGATTAGTGGGTGTGGTTATCCTGCTTGCCTGTATTTTGGTGATTTACGGTGTGTTTTATCTATCGGTTATCGGAAAGATCCATCAGTTTGGACAACTTCGTACGATCGGTATGACGAAAAAACAGATGAAAAAGTTGGTATCAAAGGAAGGACGCAGACTGTTCCTTTATGCTTCTCCTATTGGTATCTTAATCGGCGGTATCGCAGGGTATTTTATCATCCCATCAGGATTTAGCATTATCAATACCTTAATAATAGCGGCATGTGTTTTTGCGGTAATCTACATCATTACGATGATTTCCGTACACAAGCCTGCGAAACTGGCAGCGGCAGTATCCCCTATGGAAGCATTGCGTTATGTTCCGCAGGATGAGATGAAAAAGACCGCAAACAAGAAAATGTGTCGGAATCTTACACCTATTGGACTGGGTGTAATGAACTTTTCCAAAAACAAGAAGAAAGCGGCTATCACAATGCTTTCTCTTGCGCTTGGCGGTATTCTCTTTATGACAGCGGCTACCTTTATGTCCTCTTTTGATAGGGATAATTACGCAAGGCAAGGTATTTGGAAAGATGCAGAGTTCCATATCCAGTATTCTGACTCGGCTATTGAGCTGAATGAAAATGGAATGAGTGGTCTGCAGGCACAAGCGCCTATGACAGAGGATATGGTAAAGGAGATTTCTTCCATAAACGGTGTTGAAAAGGTCGAGGAAGTAAAGAGTTTCGGTGTGATTTATGATTTTCCACAACATGACGAATATGATAATGATGATTATATCTATCCGCTGAGCAACGAAGAAACGGAAAGTATCGGTCAATATATTGAAGAAGGCTCGGCAGACTATGACAAGCTGATGTCTGGCGATTATGTCCTGATTGCCGACAATACGAACGCCCTTGAAATTTTTGGATGGAAGTTCAATGTAGGGGACAAAATAACGCTCCATTACTATGATGGTAATCAGATGGCAGAAAAAGAAGTGGCGGTACTCGGTATTTTGAATGATCAATACACATTAGACAACGATAATTTGGATGGTTGGTTTGTAATGCCAGAGCAGGCTGTCCTGCGTTTTGTACCCTATGATAACTTAAATGCTCATTTACTTATATCGGTTGCCCCTGAAAAAGAAGCTGATGTAAATGAAGCGTTGAATGAAATTGTAGCAGAACGACCTGAATTGACTTTAGAGACTTATGCAGACAGAGAAGCGGCATATTCTCAGACAGCTAATTCTGTGTTTGGCACAATCAGTGGGCTTGCTATCTTTATTATGATGTTCAGTATTTTGAGTATGATGAATACGCTTATCACGAACATTGTAACGAGAAAGCAGGAATTGGCAATGCTTGAGTCGATTGGTATGGCGAAGGCACAAATTCGAAAAATGCTTCTTGGCGAAAGTTTAATTTTAGTCCTTGCAGCTGTTGGCGTTACTATGACAATCGGCGCATTGCTTGGATATGTGCTTACAAACCTGCTTCATAATGGCGGTGCATTCTATATTTCTTTCCGATTTCCTTTTGCCTTTGCCCTTGCCTATGCAGTCGTATTGATTGCAATACCGCTTATCATTACCCTCGTATCTATGAAAAGTTTTTCAAAAGAGGCCCTTGTAGAGCGTCTTAGAGGGGCAGAGTGTTGATGAAGGAATATGAGATAAAAATTACGGGTGAGTATGATGTTATCGTACTTTCCCCGAAGATGGTTGCTCTGCTGATAGATAAGATACGGGACTCCGATAAAAAGGAAATGATTATCCCTGCGAAAGAAATCCTCCCAAAGGGATATGCCGAATATCTGAACTGTGTTCTGCATGCAAATACGGAAATCGCTACGACCTTGCCAGACAGAAGTGCATATACGCTAATTGCCGAACAAATTGAAACAATGCAATGCAATGAAACCCACTGCTTTGAACGTGTGGATGTTGCAAAGTTGAATTGCAATCCACAACTTGATTTAGAAGCAAAGGAGGAATTTTATATCCTGACAAAACAGTTAGACAGTGTCTTTCGGTATGTAATGCAAAACGAGTACGAAGAGGAAATTAGTATTATCATTATTGGGGAATGAACATCAGATCATTCGCCTTGGATTTTCATATTTCCCTTTGGCATAAATTCTGTTCATTCACTTGTAAAGTTCCCGAATATAGGCAATCATATTGTACTTATACGCTATCGCAGATCGAAATGAAATAGAAAAATATCAGAAAAAGAGCGAACGGATCCTAAAAAACCAGTTCGCTCTTTTCTATGTCAATTAAAATTGATAGTATTGCTCCCGATCACAAAAAATGTTGCCAAAACATTAACATCTGAAAGAGCACAAGTGGACAATCCACGCATTTGCACTATTTTTTAAGACTTGTTCGTAATGGAGTACCATGAAGCATATGCTGCGTGACCGATCAAGTGTTGTGGCAAACCCCTTTTTCCGTTCGTCGCTTTGCTTCTCTTTACAAATAGAGTTTTCTAATTTCTGCCAACAAAACAGCAGTCTGCACAAATTGCACAGACTGCTTTTGGATATTAACATAGATTATTTTTGTATGTGCACAAGTTACTTCTTTGTTGCCTTTGTAGTCTTAGCAGCCACTGTCTTTGCAGTCGCCTTAGTTTCTGTCCCTGCCTTTGCCGCCGTAGTCTTTGTTGTGGTCTTCTTTGCAGCGGTGGTTTTTGTTGCCGCAGCTTTTGTGGCTGTGGTTTTCTTTGCCGTAGTTGTCGTCTTTTTGGTCGCAGTTGCCGTCGTCTTTGCCGCGGTTTTGCGCGTCGTAGTTTTCTTCGGCGCCGGCAGTGTCGCCAAGATGGCGCGGAATGCTGCGATCTTTTCTTCATTGCCTGTCAATGACAAAGATGCTGTATCTGCCTTTTCAAGCGCAGTGATCAGTTCTACGGAATCCGCCGTCAGGACAGCGTCGTTGTCGATATAATCATACGGCTCGATCTCGAGTGTGCCGTTTACAGCCTTGACATAGAAAATACCGGAGCCGTCGCCTGTTACATTGAACTGAATGGCAGCTGTCAGCCCTGCATCTGTTACGGTTGCTTTAGACAGTGCCGCTTTTGCACTCTCAAACATGTTCTCAAACGTCATAATCCTGATATTCCTTTCTTAATCGGTGGCAGCAACATCAAACGGCGCTTGCCGCAATTGCCGCTGGCAGGTGAAAGCGATCGGAAGAGTTGTTCGGAAATATCCCGAGATTCCGACCGTTCTTTTTTCTTTATTATAATCCAATCCACTACTCTTGTCAAGAAAATTAAATCTAAAAAATGAAAAATAAGCAAATACATTGATAAATGAGAAAAAATGAAGCTCAAAATTTGTGCAGAATCACGAAAAAAAAGACTTGACAAGCCGGGAGAAAAGGAGTATACTTGTAAAGGTAATGACTTTGACAGAGGAGGATGCCTGTATGTCGAAGGATCTGCGGTTCGCGATGCTGCTCGACTGTTACGGTGATTTTCTGACGCCGCATCAGGCAAATCTGATGGAACAGTATTACGATGAAGATCTGTCGCTGAGCGAGATCGCGTCGCTTGCCGGAATCACCCGTCAGGGCGTACACGATGGCATCCGGCGCGGCGAACAGCTGCTTTTAGAAATGGAAGAAAAACTGGGTTTTGCCGCACGTCTGCAAAAACTGGAACAGGGGCTTGGCGTGATCACGCAGAATATTGCGGCGATCGCGGCGGCTGTGCCGGATCATGAAGCAGTGCAGCGGCTTTGTGAAGATTGCAGACGCTGTGTGGCGGCGCTCGAAAAGGAGATCTGACCTTTTTATTTCTCTGATCTGTAGAACTTCTCAAACGGGGGTGACGCATCTATGGCTTTTGAAGGGTTATCCGGGAAATTGAATCAAGTCTTTCGCAAGCTTCGTTCTCACGGCAAACTGACCGAGGGCGATGTCAAAGAGGCGATGCGTGAGGTTCGTATGGCGCTTCTTGAGGCGGACGTCAGCTATAAGGTCGTCAAGGACTTTGTCGCAAAGGTTTCGGCTCGTGCCGTGGGCGAAGAGGTATTGACCAGCCTTACCCCGGCACAACAGGTGATCAAAATCGTCAATGAAGAGCTGATCGCCCTGATGGGTAATGAAAATGCAAGGATCCAGTTTCCGTCCAAACCGCCGTGCATTATCATGATGTGCGGTCTACAGGGTTCTGGTAAGACCACCCATGCGGCGAAGCTCGCGAAGATGCTGAAAAAAGAGGGACACTATCCGCTTTTGGTGGCATGTGACGTTTATCGTCCTGCTGCGATTCATCAGCTGCAAGTGGTTGGCGAACGCGCCGGCGTCAAGGTTTTTGAGATGGGTCAAATCGATCCGCGCATCATTGCACGCGAGGCGTTGAAATTTGCCAAGGATCACGGAAACGACGTAGTGATTCTCGATACTGCCGGACGGCTGCATATCGATGAGAAGCTGATGGATGAGCTGAAGGACTTAAAGGCGCTCACGCAGCCGCACGAGATCATGCTTGTGGTCGATGCCATGACTGGTCAGGATGCGGTCAATGTCGCAAAGGCATTTGACGATGCTTTGGGGATCGACAGCGTTCTGATGTCTAAGCTCGATTCCGACACACGCGGTGGTGCGGCGCTGTCTGTGCTCGCTGTCACCGGTAAGCCGATTAAATATGTGGGTATGGGTGAAAAACTCGATGAATTCGAACAGTTCCATCCCCAGCGTATGGCGTCACGTATTCTGGGCATGGGTGATATGCTCACCCTCATTGAAAAGGCAGAGAATGCGTTCAGCGAAAAAGAAGCGCAGGATATGGCGAAAAAGCTCGAGAAGAATAAATTCGACATGAATGACTTGCTCGACCAGCTCCGCCAGATTCAAAAGATGGGGTCGCTTCGGTCGATTGTGAATATGCTCCCTGGTGTGGGTAGTAAGATTCGCGATGAGGACATCGACGAAAAACAGTTTGTGCGCATTGAGGCAATGATCACATCCATGACTCCGGCTGAGCGCGCAAAACCGTCGATCATCAATCCCTCCCGAAAGCGACGAATCGCCGCCGGAAGCGGTACAAAGGTCGAGGACATCAATCGGCTGCTCAAACAGTTTGAACAGATGCAGAAGATGATGAAAAAAATCGGCGGCGCCGGCAAAAACGGTAAGATGGGAATGCGCGCGCGCAGACAGCTTGCCGGGATGAATATGGACGATCTCCAGAAGATGATGGGTGATCCGAAAAAGCGGCGATGAGCCAACGATAACATATGCCATTCCGCAGGAAACTGCTGGAAATAGATGCGGACGATCGGATAGAAGTTTTTATCCGGGAATCGGCCGAACAATACAAGACATACACGGAGGTGAAACAGGCATGGCAGTAAAGATCAGACTGAGAAGAATGGGCGCAAAGAAGGCACCGTTTTATCGTATCGTAGTTGCAGACGAACGCTATCCGCGTGATGGACGCTTCATCGAAGAGATCGGCTATTACGATCCGACCAAAGAACCGTCTGTTGTGAACGTAGACGCTGAAAAGGCAAAGAAGTGGCTTTCGAACGGCGCACAGCCGACAGATACCGTAAAGTCCATTCTCAAGAAGGAAGGCGTTCTGTAAGGCGCACCGGAAGGATACCGGATAGGGAGTGATTTGCGGCACGGCATTGCAGGATTCTGTGGTGTGAAATCGCTGTCGTGAAGCATGCTCCGCCGGTGAGCGGTGTGGAGTGGGGCGGCGATCCGTCCCGTTGGCAAGGCTTTGCACCGCTGACCGGTGGGGCATTCCGATAAGCCCATGAAAAAGCGGGTAGAAAGGAGTCAAAGACATATGAAAGAATTGTTATACACGATCGTTGCAGGACTCGTGGAAAATCCGGACGCGATTGAGATCATTGAAGATGAGCCGGCAGAGGATGGCGCACTGACATTCCACCTACGAGTTGCACCGGAGGATACCGGGCGTGTCATCGGTAAGCAGGGACGCATCGCAAAGGCGATCCGCGTCATTATGCGTGCAAGCTCGGCAAAGAACAACCACCGCGTTTCGGTGGAGATTGAATAAAAAAGGAAAGACAGGCGGGCGGCGGTAATGACGTCCGCTTGTTTTGCATCATGGGAAAGGAACCGGCATCCTACGGCATAGCGGCGGAGGATATGGATCGCTTTCCACTGATTGTTATCCTATGAAAGGCGGTGCATGTATGCGTGTCAAAGATGCCGTTTCGGCTGCACTCCAGAATGCCGACGGTCAGTTCCGCTCTGGAACTTCTCTCGCCACAGAACTCGGCGTCAGCCGCAATGCCGTGTGGAAAGCTGTCTGTGAACTGCGGGAAGAGGGTTTTCCCATTGAAACTCGTAAAAAAATCGGCTATCGCATGCGCCATGCTGCCGATCAGCTGACGCCGGAATCTGTCCGAACCCAGATCTATACCCGCGTACTCGGGAATACATTTGAAGTACTGCCTCAGGTTGGATCGACCAATGATGAATGCCGTAGACGGTATCGCGAGGGCGCACCCCATGGCACTGTGATTGCCGCAAATGCACAGTCTGCCGGGAAGGGCAGACAGGGACATCGTTTTTGTTCGCCGCCTGGCGCAGGGCTTTACTTCTCGGTATTGCTTACAGAGCCGCTCGCGATTGTGGATGCGCCGCTTCTGACGGCGTGTGCGGCGGTGGCGGCGGCACGTGCGATCGATGCGCTTTGTGGGACGAAGATCCAGATCAAGTGGGTCAACGATCTGATGCTAGGCGGTAAAAAATGCTGTGGTATCCTCACCGAGGGCGGTGTTAGTTTAGAATCCGGTATGCTTGAATACGCCATCATCGGTATTGGCATCAATGTCCGCGATTCACGCCGGCATATGCCGGAGGAACTGCACGATATCGTTACATCGCTCGAAGAGGAAGTGCCATCGCTGATCGTCGACCGCGCTAAACTGTTGGCGGCGGTGTTGTATTATCTCGAACAGATGTTACCGACCATTTCTGACCGGCGGTTTCTGCATGAATATCGCAGCCGCTCGTGTCTGATTGGAAAACTCGTCCGCGTTACGACCCATACCGGCGAAATAAAAAAAGCAGTCGTTGAAAAAATCGACGATCAATGCGGTCTTGTGATTCGCGATAGCTTTGGGAATGTGGAAACACTTCAAAGCGCGGCGGCATCAGTAAAGCTTGTGGAATCATGATCGCCGTTGTGCGGTGTTCTGCAAAATAAATGTACATATACCCCACGGCACAGGCGCCGTGTATCATATAGGAGGAAACAACATGAAGAATTATGCTGAAATTATCGATTGGAAGGGCATGTCCTGTATTCGTCTTTCCGCAGGCGGCTATACTGCGTTGATCGCGCCGGAGATTGGTTCGAATGTACTGCGGCTGCGCGACGAAAAAAACGGCGTGGAATTTTTCCGTTGGGACGAAAATAATACGCCGGACGATATTCGCGCATCGGCGGAAGTCTGGGGACTGCCGACGCTCTATTTGCCGAACCGCTTTGCTGATGGTATCCTGCGCACTTCCGATGCGACCTACCAGCTACCGGTCAATGAAAAAGCACCTTATAATAACCACATTCACGGCTTTTTGCATAAACGCAAGCACTCCATAACCGCAACCGCCGCAAATGAAATGGCGGCATGGGCACGTACATCGTATGTGTACAACGAAGAAGATCCATTTTTTCAGTATCTGCCGCTGCCGTTTACGGTGGATTTCTTCTTTTTGTTGAGTGAATACGGACTTGAATATAAGGTTTCGATCCAGAACCAGTCGCTGAAGAAGCTGCCGATCTCTTTTGCAACACATACGACGATCGCTGCACCATTTGTGGATGGTGCGAAGGAGTCTGACATCCGCATTCAGGTGCCGGTGGTGGAAAAGTGGGTTCTCAATGAACGCTGTCTGCCGACCGAAGAGATTCTGCCGCTGTCGGATTATGACAAGGCATACTTAAACGGCGAGAGCTGTCCGGTGGGGCGGATTGTGGATAACGACATGTACACTGGCGGTAAGTTAGAGGGCTATGGCAGACCATTCCGCGGTGTACGTATGACGGATACCGCAAGCGGCAAGGGCATCGGCTATGAAGTTTCAGAAGGCTATCATTTCTGGATTCTCTGGAATGACCGTGGTGAAAAGCATTATTTCTGTCCGGAGCCTATGACCGCCATGATTAATGCACCAAATTTGTCGCTGCCGGAAGAGAAAACGGGCTATTGTGAGATAGGATCGGGTGAAAATTATCATCTGGCACAGCGCTTCTTTACGATCTTGCCGGAGTGAGCGCAACGTGCAATAATTTGCTTTAGTTGTGCTGATACCATAATACAGAGCCGTCCGGGAACACCGGGCGGCTTTTTAGTGTCCGGATCTGGTTTCGACGCTGATGCATAAATTTGCATAGAATGCACATGCTAATGGCACAGACAAAACAGTCGGAAAAGGAGCGAATGCACAATGAACATCAGCCGGGAACTTTACCAGACGATGCAGGATCAGACTATGCCGAAATCAAAGTCATGGAAGAACATTCCGCTTGCGTTTCTTATTGGCGGGTTGATCTGCGCCATAGGAGAAACGGGGATTCACATTCTCACAGAATATATGCAGATGGAACAAAAAACCGCATCTGCGTGGATTTCCATCGGCCTTGTTGCAGTCAGTGCAATTTTAACGGGTCTGGGGATCTATTCCAAGCTTGGCAAACACGCCGGTGCCGGGACGCTCGTTCCAATCACAGGATTTGCCAATGGCGTCGTGTCATCGGCAATTGAAGCGCGTACAGAAGGGTGGATTCTCGGGATTGGTACACGGATCTTTACCATAGCCGGACCGGTGATCTTGTATGGGACGGCGGCATCCATGGTGTATGGATTGGTCTATTATCTGGTGGGACTTTTCATGGGAAGTTGAAAGCGCATTGTGGCAGACCACATAACGCGTCATAAATTGACACAAAATGGAAATTGCTTGACTTGTCGTGCGTATCGTGGTATAATAAACCATGTATAAGATATCGAAAAAGGCTGTAGACTGTCCGGAAAAGCGGGGGTCTGGCCGTTTTGTCGATATCCGGAAAATCCGCACGGCGCAGGGCGATCTGATAGGACAGGATATCCCGCGGCTGTACAGAAAGGAGCGGGAGCACATGTTCGAAAATCAGAAAAAATGTCCCATCTGCGGCAGACTCTATCGTGCTGATACGACGCGTTGTGAAGACTGTGGTGTGGTACTGACGGCGATTGAACCGCATCAGCCGATCTGGCAGCCTTATGTGCCGCCGCAGGGAAATTTTCCGCGGCGGCAGTGGCAAAATCCCGGCGTGGTATATCCGAATCATCCACACCGGCAGAATGTGGATGCAAACGCGGCGGCACGCAGCCAAAAACCCAGAATGGGCGTTTTTCTGATGGGAATGCTTTTGATCGTGCTTGTGGCGCTGTTGGTGGTATTGCTCATCTGGCGGATGCAGGTCAATGCACCGGTGTCGGATTCACAGCAGAATATTGCGGTCATCGCAACAGAAGGTTCTGCTGCCACGACAGCTTCTGAAACGGAGCCATTGCAGACACAGCAAAGCACCGGATCTGTCACAGAATCGGCTGAAACTGTGACACAATCCGAACCGCAGGCATCACCGGATCTCACGGATCCAGTGATCCAGACCATGGGAAGTACCAACATCATCAATGGCGGGTATGCGTGTCAGGATGCGGAATATCGTTATCTCAATCAGGATGGCATCCTCTATCGCATGCCACTTTCTGCCGCAGAAGATGGTCAGACCATGGTTCCGCTTGTCTATGAAGAGGCATACTATATGAATGTGGTGGACGACCGGCTCTATTTCGTAAGCGCCGACCGTAACAATGCCATCTGTAGTGTTGCCGCAGATGGTTCGGATCTGACGGTGGTATATGATGCTTATTGCTATGAGCTGACATACTGCGATGGCTGGTTTTATTTCAGCCGCGTGGACGGCAATGCGCGTGCCATTTGCCGCATGCGTCCGGATGGATCCGAGTTGACGGAACTTTACACATGTGAAGCGTGGTATATGAATATTTCCGGCGGTCAGATTTATTTCTGTAATTTCAGCGATGGTCTGGCGCTCTATGCCATGTCGCTCGATGGCTCAGATGTCCGCGTGGTCTATGACGGTGTAAGCTCAGATCTCTGTGTGGCAGATGATGTCATCTATTTCTCCGCTGATCGCACGAGCCGTAGGCTATATCGCATCCATACGGACGGCACAGGGCTTACGCTGGTCTATGATGGCTATGCTCGTTATACCAATTTTTCAAATGGCCGGCTCTATTTTACCAATGAAACTGGTATTTTATACAGCTGCCGTGCAGATGGTTCCGGCGTGATTATGTTGACGCCAAATGCGGTGACATATCCGCTTGTGTTCTCGGATGTGATCTATTTCGAAACACAGGGCGGAACATTGGCATCATTTTCCTATGAAGCACCGTAAACAATGTGTTTTTATACAGTATCCGATGCGGTGTTGTCATAGGGAAAAGGGAAAGAATGTTATGCATAAAACGGGAAGTATAATTGTGTGCGCTGTGGCTGTTTCAATGATGGTGAGATTATGCGGCTGTGAAACAATAGAAAAGCCGACGACAGAAACCGCAAAACAGGCTTCGATCACACCGATCGCGACCATAACCACAGCTGCGACAACACAATCGAAATCTGCGTCGGAAACGGACGGGGGTACACGACAGTCGGAAAACACCTTGGCATCGGCAAAGCTTGCACAGATGACGCTTAAGGAGAAAGTCTGTCAGATGTTTATTCTCACGCCGGAGGCTTTGACGGGCTATGCTCTTGTGACACAGGCGGGCGATGTCACAAAGGATGCACTCGAACAATATCCGGTCGGCGGTCTGATTTATTTCGGACAGAACCTTGAAACGATCGACCAGACCAAACAGATGCTTTCAGGCGCGCAGGAATATGCCACAACGCAAAGCGGCATCGGACTCTTCCTTGCTGTGGATGAAGAGGGCGGTACAGTCGCACGCTGTGCCGATTATCTCGGAACGACTGCGGTAGACAGTATGGAAAATTATGGCGCAGGCGGCGATCCCGCACAGGCATATCAGGTGGGAACAACGATCGGTGAAGATCTGGCGTCGCTCGGTTTTAACCTCGACTTTGCACCCGTTGCCGACGTCAACATCAATGCTGAAAATGAACTTGGTGACCGTATCTTCAGCAGAGATCCAGCTGTTGTTTCCGCCATGACTGCAGAAGTGGTAAAGGGGTTGCGTGATCAGGGCGTTTGCGCAACGCTAAAACACTTTCCGGGACTCGGTGCCGGAAACGGTAACACTCATCATGGCAGTGTCTATATCGACCGCAGCTATGATGAACTCACCCAGACGGAATTTGTCGCATTTGCAGGTGGCATATCTGCCGGTGCGGATTTTGTGATGGTTGGCCACCAGATCACTGCCGCTTCTGGCGATAATTTGCCGGGAGATCTGTCTTTCACAGTTGTGACCCAATGGCTGAAAGAAGAACTCGGCTTTATGGGTCTTGCGGTGACAGATGCCCAGAATATGGGTGCGATCGAGGACAACTATTCTGCTGGAGATGCTGCTGTCATGGCGGTACAGGCAGGGATCGATGTGATCCTGATGCCGGAGGACTTCCCTGCGGCGTTATCTGCGATCGTCGATGCCGTCAATCGTGGTACGATCCCGCAGGAACGCATTGACGAAAGCGTCGGAAAGATTTTGGCGAAAAAAGAAGCAATGGGACTTTTGAAATAATACAGATGCAGTATCAATACAAACATCCCCGATCTGTTTTCCGCAGACCGGGGATGTTTGTATCATTGATGTGGGAACAGATTAGGGATGATGCTCTTCCCGATCGGATTCGAGAATCGCGCCGGTCTCGGCGTGAAGCCGATAGTCATATTCGGTCGTTCCGGCGTAAAACGAGATTTCGTACTGCATAATGCCATCATCACGCTCCAGTTTGATCTCGGTAAAGGTGACATCTACGGCATTGAGCCCGGCGTGTTCGAGCGCAATCTCTTGTGCACGTTCGGCGGTGATACCAGCTGTAGAATTGGCAGAGCCGCCGCTTACGTCAAATGTTTCAATACTCTTTTCTTTGATGCTGCCGTCTGCCGCATAGACCTCATAGTCATATTCTGCTGTCGCTGTGTAGAATGAGATCTCATAAAGCTCCATGCCGTCATCGCGGTCAGAACGCACCTCTAAAAACGTGACATCCCCTTCGCGCAGCCCGGCGTCGGCAAGTGCCGCATCCTTCGCTTGCTGTATAGTGATCGATGGTGTATCTGCATTTGGTGCGGCAGTTGCAGAGGCGGATTGTGTTGCATCCGCTGCGGATTCGGATCCTGTCGGATCGGGTGCGGCTGTTTCTGCGCTGGCGGTGGTCTGTGTAGGCGACATGCCAGAAACGGGATCGATATCGCGTCCGATGATATCACCGCTTGCCGCTTCAATGGTATAGTCATATTCCGTGCCGTTGCAATAGAAATCGACCTCATAGACAAAGCGTCCGTCGTCGTGTTCCAGTCTTGCACGCAGTCCGGAAACATCCGTTTCAGACAACCCGACATCAGCAAGTGCAATTGTTTCGGCATGCGCTTTGCTGACAAAAGCGGTGTGGATCACAATGGCGGTGATCGCTGCGATAAGTATGGAAAGTCCTGCCACAATGCAGAAAACCGTGATCACGGCTCTTTTTGGAGTGGAAAATAGTTTCATCAGAAGGAATCCTCCTTTTTGTGAAAAATATCAATATCAGTAGGTATGATAAGATATAGTATAACCGATAAATCTAAAAAAATCTTGAATTTTCATAAATGTTTTTGAAAAATTCTGTGCTTATCAAATGCAAAAATCCCCTTTTCCGTAAGGGTAAAGGCTTCGGAAAAGGGGAATGGACAAGCTGGATCTTCTGGTCCGGCATTTGTTTTTTATCGATAATAGCTCATCAGTTGGCATGCGATCATGCCGTTATACAGTTTACGTTTTTTGTCCGCCGGCTTGCCGAAGTGGAGTTCAAAGTCGGCATCCGGCGTGATAATGTAACACGGATGCGCCGCATCCGCCGGGAACACTTCGCCCATGATTCGGTATAGCGACTGTGCCTTCTGGATATCGAGCATGCGTTCGCCATACGGAGGATTGCAGATGGTAATCGCGCCCTCCGGCGCTTCAAAGTCCGCGATATCGCGCTGGATCAGTTTAATGCGCGGTTTAACCCCGGCGCGGCGGCAATTTTCTTCCGTAAGCGCAATGGCCTCCGGATCGATGTCTGAGCCAATTGCCGTAAACATGGCATCGTGCCGGATGTGGGAAACCGCTTCGGCGCGTGCCTCGCGCCAGATTTCTGCCGGAATCTGATCCCACTGTTCTGACAGAAACCGGCGGTTCATACCCGGCGCCATGCGCATCGCCTTGAGGGCAGCTTCGATCAATAGTGTGCCGCTGCCGCAGAATGGATCACACACGATGCTGTCGGAATGTATTCGTGCCAGATCGACAATGCCTGCCGCCAGCGTTTCCTTGATTGGTGCCGCATTGGCATTTTTGCGATAGCCGCGCTTATGAAGTCCCACTCCCGTGGTATCGAGATAGATCACTGCTTCATTTTTGCGGATGGTAAAGCGGATCGGATGCACCGGTCCGGATTCTTCAAACCAGTTGGTGTGATAGACCGATTTGAGCCGTTCGACAGCCGCTTTTTTCAGGATCGACTGACAATCCGGAACGCTGTGGAGCTTGGAACTTAAGGCGTGTCCCTTGACCGGAAATGCATCGTCCTTGCCGATCCACTGTTCCAGCGGCAGTTTGTGCATGCCCTCAAAGAGTTCTTCAAAGGTGTACGCCGGAAATGCGCCGAGCTGTATCAGGACGCGTTCGGCTGTGGAAAGGCATAGATTTGCCTTTGCAATCGTTGCGGCATCGCCGCGGAACAAAACTCTGCCGTCCTGTACTTCGATGGATTCGCCGCCGATTTTTGTTACCTCAAAGCGCAGGGTTCGTTCCAGTCCGAAATGACACGGACAGCATAACCAATATTTCTCCGCCATGGTTCACTTTTCCCTTCTATCCTTGATTTGCCGACATGGTATTATTCTTCTGCTGCGCCCTCTTCTGCCGGCTGTTGGCCTTGTGCGTTTTCATCTTGCTGTTGTGCATTGTTGCCTGTATTCGCCTGTGCATTTTCGTCTGCATTGTCTTCTGCGTCTTCTGCCGCCGCAGTGGTCTGTTTGGATGAGGAACCGCTCGGTGCAGTTGTCGCTCTGCTAGCACGGCACTGATCACAGACGGGTGCGTTTGACGATTTCCAATAGCCGGTGGTCGTCGCCGTACAATTCGGACCGGCGATCATACCAGTGCGTGCGCAGACCTGTCCTTCGATGACATCGCTATTTTCCGGATATTCCGCGCCGGTGTCTAGGCTGTTGGCATATTCACCGATGACGTTATACCAGATCTGCGCGGATTTGATGGAGTGATCTTCGAGTTCCGCACGTTCGGTGTAACCGAGCCATACGCCACTGACAAAATCTTCTGTCAGTCCCACAAAGGTCAGGTCGTTCCAGTTCTGGGTCGTACCAGTCTTGCCGCCGACATGCTTGTTTTCAAGCTGTGCCGCCGTACCGGTACCGTTCTGCACAACATCCTGTAAGAGCTTATTCATGACATATGCGGTTTCGCTGCTGACTGCCTGCTGTGGATCGCCGTCGTTTTCATAGACCAATTCGTTTGCGCCCTGTTCCACGCGGCTGACCAGATGCGCTGTATATTGCGTACCACCATTGCCATAGGGGATATAGCCATTGACCAAGTTTTCGAGCGTGATGCCATAGGTCAATGCGCCGACTGTCAGCGGGGAATATGCTACGTCGGAATAGCCGTTGCCGGAATCCTCACATAGATCGAGCCGCAGCTTTCCGGTTGCAAATTCAAACACCTTTTGCGGCGTTAGAGCCTGACACAGCTGTGCCGGGACGGTGTTATACGATTTTTCCAGTGCCTCAAAAATTTTCAGATCTTTTCCGGTGACGGACATTGCGCTGCTGTCTTCGCTATAGTTGGTCGGCCATGCTTCGCCGTCCACTTCGATTGGTGTATCTTTATAGATCGAGCCCCAGTGGATGAGGTCATCTTCAAGTGCAAGTCCATAGGTCGTCAGGGGCTTGATCGTGGAACCCGGTTGACGCGGCTCCATGGTGGCATAGTTCCAGCAGAGCGATTCGGTTTTTGCACCCGTTGCGCCGGCAACCGCTAGGATCTGACCCTGATAATCCATGGCGATAAACGCGGATTCCGGATAGACAACCTCAGACGAGGTATATTCCCCGTCGCCGTCCTGATCTTCCCATCGTGCAACGCGATCGGGTTCAACGAGATTGCTTAGCTCCAAATAGCGCTGTTCAACATATTCTTGCATTTCCAGATCGACGGTCGTATAGATCTGATAGCCGCCGTTGTTGATTCGGGAGATCGCCTGACTTTGGGTGAGGTTAAAGCGATCCATGAGATAATCCGCCACCTCATAGATTGCCGCATCGACGATCCACGAAGTCGGCTCGTTCGGATCGGTTTCTTCCTGTTCGCTGACCTCAGGATGCGCCTCAAGGTATTCTTCCGAATCGGTAAAGACCAGCTTTTCATTGAGCGCCTTTTGATATTCATCATAAGTGATTGCACCATTGTTGTACATCTGCCAGAGTACATACTGTTGGCGTTCGCGGTTGCGCTCTTTTCCGGTGTTGACCCATTCTCCGGTTGTGTCATCGGTATAGCCGGCAAAGGGATTGAGCCGTTCTGGGCTTTGTGGGATCGCCGCAAGGCATGCCGCCTCGGCAATATCAAGTTCAGATGCACTCTTGCCGAAATATTTCTGTGCAGCGAGTTCAATGCCGTTCGTATCTCCACCGAATCCGATATAGTTGAGGTAAGTTTCTAAGATTTCGTCCTTGGAATAGGAGCGTTCAAGCTCCATAGCGCGGAAGATCTCGCGGATCTTACGGGAAGGCGACTGGACATCATCGCCGGTGACATTTTTCACGAGCTGTTGAGTGATGGTCGAACCGCCCTGATTCGTGTCATAAATATGCAGGAACATATTGACAAATGCCGAAAGCGTGCGCTTATAGTCCACGCCGTCATGCGAATAGAAACGCTCGTCCTCGACACAGACAAAGGCGTCCCGGACATGTTGAGGGATATCCTCAATATTGACGGGAATGCGGTTCGAGCGGTTCATGACCTCATAGATTTCGACCCACTCGCCGGCATCATTTTGCGCATAGATATTCGTGTTATAGGACAGCTCCATTTCTTCGAGCGTGACATTCGAGATATCGTCGCGAAAGTTCATGACATACACCACAAGTGCCGTCATGACAATGGTACAGGTGATGATCAGAATCAAAAACAGCGCCATCAGCGTTGAGCCGATGATCGAAAGCGTCCGGCGCAGCACCGGAAAGCGATGTACTTTTTCCGTCAGCTGTTCTTCGAGTTCCGGACTGTGATAGGGATATTCCGGCGTACCGGTCGGGCCGTAATAGCGTCTTTTCACGCCGCCGGGCTGTTTTTTCGCGGCGTCGGAGTCTTCCCGTCTTTTTTTGTGATCTTGCATAGTACTCTTTCCCTTTCTCAAAAAACGTGCAGTGCTGCACGAGTTCACAGTACGTAGATATACATTGTTATTATAACACATTTCTCGGGCGATGTTAAGGGCAAACGCAAATTTTCTCAGAAAAATATACGATTTGTATAAACTTCCGGAAATCGGGCATGCTATTTCTGACAGATCAGCAGAGAAAGGGTGGAAACAGAGATGGAAAAACGCAGGATTCTATGGACACTTGTGACCGCGTTTGCAATCTCGCTTGTCATCATAGCGGGATCGCTCACGCTTTCGGCACAGCGTGAAACAGGGCATGCACAGGAGGCGCCGGCGCAGACCGAGGCGACAGATCCGGGATATCTCATGCGCATCGACGGCGATACGATCGCATTATTCCGAACGGGAAGCGAAACGCCTTACCGACGGCTGGACATGCCGCTGTCGCTGTTGTCTGAGTATGATCGGGAGCTGCTCACACGTGGCATTGAGGTACGCACGCAGAAAGAACTAGATCAGCTCGTGGAGGATTTCACCTCCTGAACCGGAGACTGGCATTATGATACAGCAAGAGCGTATCCGGGGGCGGATACGCTCATTCAGTACATATCAAAAGAAATTGCTCTTTTCCAGTTGTGTTAGGTTCCGTTGTAGAAGTAGCGACTGGCTCGGTGGAGATAGGTGTTTCGGCGAAGTGGATGGTGGCGTTGCGTCCGGCTTTTATGGCTTTGATATTCTCAGAACATCAGTCCCAACTCGGCGTTCTGCCAGCGGACTCTGTCGCATAATATATTAGAATCTTAAATGCATCCTGAATGGTGATCTTGCCGTTCCGGCTTATGTCCCTGTATAAGGCAGGGTATCAATCAGCTGCATCTGAAACCGCAAGAGCACCATTGCATCGTTTCCGTCGACTTCGCCGCTGAGATCACAGTCGGCGTTAGCTCTCGAGGCGTCGGTGAGGTCGACGAGACGAACAGCCGCTTTGTTGAGTAAGATCACATCTGCCATGGTGACAGTGCCGTCGAGGGTGATGTCGCCGCAAATGGTGAAACCGGTGAGAATCGTTGTGGTGGATTCGGATGTTGTTGTGGATGTAGAAATAGTTGTAGTAGCAGCAATCGGTATCGTAGTGGTGGATTCAGTTGCGGTTGTGGCAGGTTCCGTGGAGGAAACTGTAGCAGATTCAATCGTTGTTGTGGCGAATTCAGTTGCGGTTGTGATAAGTTCCGTGGAAGTAGTCGTAGTGGATTCCGTTGTGGAAGTAGTGACTGGCTTGGTGGTGACAGGCGTTTCAACGAAGTGGATGGTGGCACTTAAGAGAGAGTAATTGTCAAAGCCAATTGAGATTTCATTCCACTGCTCTTGTGTGCCGGAGTAGTAGACATCGGTGAGGCTGGTGCAGTCATAAAACGCATCATCCCCAATACTGGTGACACTATCCAGGATGGTGATGCTGGTCAGACTGTCGCAGTTAGAAAACGCACTATCCCCGATACTGGTCACACTATCCGGGATGGTGATGCTGGTCAGACTGTCGCAGTCATAAAACGCACTATCCCCGATACTGGTCACACTATCCGGGATGGTAATTTCTCCACGACAGGTCGAACCATCAATCAAAATCCCATTGACAATCACAAGCGGATCTTCTGACTGTCGATTTGACAGCCATGGTGTACCATAAAACGCACGATCCCCAATACTGGTGACGCCATCCGGAATGGTAACGCTGTTCAAGCTGGTGCAGTCACGAAACGCCTCGGATACGATACTGGTCACGCCGTACGGAATGGCAACGCTGTTCAAGCTGGTGCAGTCACGAAACGCCCCGTATCCAATACTGGTCACCGCCACCCCATCAATACTCGCCGGGATCTCTACTTCTGTTTCATTTTTATCGTTGTATCCCGTGATTTCAATCGTTCCGTCATCCAGAAAATCATAGGTAAAATCACCATAGATGTACTCCGCCGCACTCGCCGTCAGGCTCATCTCCGCCAGCCCTGTCTGCAAACCCGTCATCGGCACCCCTGCCGCACAGACAACCGCGGCGCTCACCACTGCCAAAAACTTTTTCCATCTTTTCATTTGATAACACTCCTTTTCCCCACCCGATACAGGTGAAATGTACAGTATTATCATAGATTCCATAACTTGTCAATCTTTTTTGCAATAAAAAAGCCGAACGCGCAGCTTTCACGCGTCCGGCTTTTTGGCTTTTCAAATATTGTCGAGGCATCAGTCCCAGCTCGGCGTCCCGCCGGCGGACTCTGTCGCATAATAGATCAGAATCTTAAATGCATCCTGAATGGTGATGCTCCCGTCGCCGTCGACATCTGCGGCGGTGCGCTGGGCATCCGTCAGACCATCATCAATTCCAGCAGATGCATTGGCATAGGCAATCAGCGTCTGGAAGGCGTCCTGAATGGTAATCTTGCCATCGCCGTCGAGGTCGCCGGGGATCACCGTTTCTACTGCACTTGCCTGTACGCACATGGTATAGCTATCGATTGTCTGGCGCGTGCCGTTTGTGACGCAGAGATAATAGGTTCCGGCATCCAGCGTAATGGCGCTTGTTTCCGCAGTTTCGCCGTTGCCCGGAATCGACCAGGTATAGCGCCGCGATTCGTCTGCATTGTATACCACCACATTCCAGCATGAAGAAGATGTATCTTGTAACGCGTGCCGAAAGATCAGTGAAACGTCGGAGGTCTGATCGAGCGTGATTTGGTAATAGTCCTTATCATTGAATGTATAGATATTGCCGGTGACATCCTGTCCGATTTCCAGTGCGAGCGCCTGTGCCGCAGTGTCGTTTGTCATTTCCTGCTCATAGAGTTGGCCGGCGTCTTGCTGTGGGGTGAAACTTGTGGTCAGGGTGTAGGCGGCATCATGATACTGAAAAATCGCCGGACGGATCCGAATATAATATGTCCCTGCGGCAAGCCCGATCGGTGATGAGGATACCGATGTCTGATCTCCGGTGGAATTGATGGTATAGAGCTCTGCCCCATCTTCATGAATCAATGTGCCGTTCCAGAATGTGTTGGTTTCGTCCAGTGCTTCATGGCTGAAGGTGATGGAAAGTGCGCCCGGTTCATCAATTGTAATAGCATAGTAGTCTGCATCCGAGTTTTCCGCAAGAGCACCGGAAACAGTGTCATTGCAGGAGATTGCCGTTGCAGTTTCCATCGTATTGTTGGGTTCTGTTTCTGTCACAGCATTCACCGAAACAGACGCCGCCGGAATCAGTCCCATACACAGTGCGCCGCAAACTATAGCAGAGATCCATGTTTTCCAGAATTTCATGATAAAACACTCCTTTTTATGTTTGTCAAAGACATTTTTACAATTGCATTATATCATAAAATCCATAGTCTGTCAATTATCCATCCAAAAAGAGAAAAAAGCCGCTGCTTTTTGTGTAGGATTTATGACAGAAGAATCCGCATCTGGAAATGAATTTTTGTGTAAAATTCTTCGAAAATGGTTTACAAAACAACTGCAATATGATATAATTAAGTACGGAGTTTCATCGAAACTGAAACCCGATTTCCCGATGAAAGGAGTTTTTTCTATGGAAGCTTATCTGCCGTTTCTGATCTGGGGCGGTCTGATTGTTCTGACTGTCGTGGTGGAGATCGCGAGTCAACAGCTTGTGAGTATCTGGTTTGCGGCCGGTGCGCTTGCGGCATTTCTTGCGGCGTGTTTCGGCGGATCTGTCATCGTCCAGCTGGTGCTGTTCGCGGCGGTTTCGGTGCTTCTGTTGCTGTTGACCCGGCCGATTGTTAGGAAAATTTTTACATTCCGCATCGAAAACACCAACAGCCAGGAAGTCGGGCGTATCGCAACGGTGATCCAGCCGATCGACCCCGAAAAAAATATTGGTCGCGTGCGGCTTGACGGTGTGGACTGGAATGCCGTCTCCTCTGCCGGAACGCCCATTGCCGCCGATACCAGCGTCCGTGTCGATGCTGTTGATGGAAGCCGCCTGTTTGTCACGGTGCTTCCGGAAATGTCTGACCAGAAACCGGTTCACACGGCATCGTGACCGAAAGGAGTTTTCTTATGCCAGGTTATGTTTATGTTTTATTGTTGATTGTATTCATCGTGATCGTGCTCGTTTCACGCATTCGGATTGTGCCGCAGGCAAATGTCTATGTTGTGGAACGGTTCGGCGCATTCTATAAGGCGTGGAGTACCGGCATCCACTTTCTTGTGCCGTTCCTTGACCGCGTGGCAAAGCGCATTTCCATCAAGGAACAGGTCGTAGACTTCAAGCCACAGGCCGTGATCACCAAGGATAACGTCACCATGCAGATTGATACGGTTGTATTTTTTCAGGTGACCAATTCCGTTCAGTATGCTTATGGTGTGGAACACCCGATCGCGGCGATCGAAAATCTGACTTCCACGACGCTCCGTAATATCATCGGTGAGCTCGAGCTCGACGCAACGCTGACCTCGCGCGATTTTATCAATACCCGCATTACTGAAACGCTCGACCAGGCGACCGACCGCTGGGGAATAAAGGTCATTCGCGTGGAACTCAAAAACATCCTGCCGCCGAATGAGATTCGCGATGCCATGGAAAAACAGATGAAGGCGGAGCGCGAAAAGCGCGAAAAGATCCTGCGTGCACAAGGTGAACGCGAATATCAGGTGACTGTGGCACAGGGTGAAAAAGAGGCAAAGATTCTTCGGGCAGAGGCGGATAAAGAAGCAGCCATCTTGAAGGCAGAGGCAGATAAAGAGGCTGTGATCCTGCGCGGTGAGGCAATTAAGGAACAGAAAAAGCGTATTGCCGTCGGGGAAGCAGAAGCGATTGCACTCGTACAGAAGGCAACTGCCGAGGCGCTCGAACGCCTCAATACTGCCAATCCGAACGAAGCCGTACTTCAGCTCAAGGCGCTCGAAGCATTTGAAAAGGCTGCGGACGGCAAAGCGACCAAGATCATTATCCCGAGCGAGATCCAGGGGCTTGCCGGGCTTGCTGCCGGTATCAAAGAAACGATCGCATCCGATCCGTCTGAAAAAACTGCGGCTGCGGCAAATAACAAAACAGCGCAGTGATGCCGAAAGAGCTGGATCTTGGATTGAAATCAAGTTGTATAAAAACGACGGCGGCAAGCTGTCGTTTTTTGTTGAAACAAACAATTTTTGCAGTTTGGGATTTCTGCTGCCCCATCACACTTGCCAAGCTGTCTGATTTTGTTGTATAATAAGAACAGCGCTGCGCAAAAGTCGTCTGGCGGTTTTGCGCAGCATTGTCTTTTTCATTGAAATTGCTTCATTATCCGCAAAAAGCCACCTGAGTATTCTGACCGATCGCAGGCTGCGCTTTCGATTCATAAGGACGTGACCAAATGCTGTTATCCCGTTTGTTTTTTGTCTATTTATTTTTCGCGCTTTGTTTTCTCTGTTATTTTGCCACAAAGAAAACATCGTATCGCAATGCAGTTCTGATTGTATTTTCGCTCATTTTTTATGCCTGCGGTGATCTGCATTATCTGTGGCTCGTGGTGGCAAGTGCATTTTTCAACTTTCTGTTTGGCAAAGGTGTGGAAAAATGGCGTGGTAAAACGCCGGCAAAGCTGCTTCTGGCGCTGGGGCTCATTGTCAATCTCGGTGTTCTGGTGGGATTCAAATACACGGGTTTTGTGATCGAGAATCTGAACGCCGTGTTTGACCTGACGCTTTCTGTTCCGGAGCCGGCGCTGCCGCTTGGGATCAGTTTTTTCACCTTCCGCGTGGTTTCCTATTTGATCGATTGTGCGTGGGGGAAGGTGCGCGCAGAACGAAACTTCTTTGTATTCCTGCTCTATGTATCCTTCTTTCCGATCACGGTTTCCGGCCCGATTGCACGCTATGAAACAATGCGCCATGATCTGCATGTGCGCAAAATCACTGCGACGGATCTGAGCGAGGGCTTTACCCGAATTGCCGTTGGTCTTGGGAAAAAGGTGATCCTTGCCGATCATTTAGCGCCGATCGTTGACCAGTTCCTCGGTACATCGATCTCTTCCCAGACGACGCTTGGCGTGTGGTATGGCGTGATTGCCTTTGCGCTTCAGATCTATTTCGACTTTTCCGGCTATTCGGATATGGCGATCGGCATTGCACGCGTCTTTGGTTTTCACCTCGAAGAAAACTTCCGCTATCCGTTTTTGTGCCGCGATATTACGGAATTCTGGCAACGTTGGCATATTTCGCTGGGGACATTCTTCCGTGACTATCTGCTCTATGTACCGATCTTCGGCAAACGCCGCAAGTACGGCGGTCTGATGCTGGTATGGTTCTGCACGGGGTTGTGGCACGGTGCAAGCTGGAACTACATCATCTGGGGCATCTACTATGGGCTGTTCCTCTTCTTAGAAACCGGTATCGGCAAAAAGGGCATGCGCAGGATTCCGGCGGTGATCCGCCATATCTGCAATAAAGTCATTATCCTGATCGGCTTCGGCATTTTTTACTGCACCGGCGGGATCCGACAGGTCGGCGATCTGCTCTTAGGTCTGTTCGGCCAAAATGGTACCGGTGTCTATGATGCACTGCTTTTGTCCTCGCTTCGTAACAATGCGTTTTTACTTCTGGCGGCAGTGCTCTGCTGTTTTCCGTTTGTGCCACTTTTCAAAAAGGCGATGCAGAAGAATCCGGCAGTCAACTTGTCGCTCTCCATTGCTGGCACGGTTCTGGCGGCAACGATCTTTTTGATTGCAAGCATTCTGTTGGTCGATGCGACCAATGCACCATTTCTCTATACGAAATTTTAAGGAAGGGAGGCATATACCATGGCAGACCCGAAAGAACAAAACCGACCGCAGGAGGAACAGCCGCAGGAAATGGATCTCGATGCGGCGCTTGCGGAAAAATTCCAGCAGGTGCGCGAGGATCTCACCCGTTTTCGTGAGCTGAATGCGTCTGCGGCGGCTGCAAAATATGCGCCGGTTTCTGAGCCGGAATCTGAGCCGGAACCCAAACCAGAACCGGAACCAGAATCTGAACCGGAACCGCAATCAGAGCCGGTTCTGATTCCGGCATCCGATCCGGAGCCGGAACGCGAACCGACTCGTCCATCCGCCAAACCATCCAAGCCGCTGGAAACCAAAGAGGCGGCAAAAGAGCGCCGCGCTCGGTATAAAAAGCGCCGCGCCATGGTGATCACTTCCCGCATTGGCGAGGTAGTACGCATTTTTACCATCGGTGTGCTGCTCTTCGGTGGATCAATCTTTCTGCTCGTCGGCGCACGTCCGACAGAATCCGCCGAGGAAAACCGCATGCTTGCCCAGTTCCCGACCTTTTCGTGGGAGTCACTTTTGGATGGATCGTATATCGAAGATGTGATGTATTATTATGAAGATACTGTTCCCGGCAGGAGTTTTTTCAAACAGCTTATCAGCGACTTTGAAACGTATAAAGGTTTGCCTGACCACGGCGGCGACAATGTGACATTTATCGGGAATGTTTCCCGCATAGACCGCGAAAGCGTCGCTGCGGCGGAAACAACCGGGCCGGCGGAAACCACACAGCCGCCGGAAACCTCCGCAGTTTCCGGAGAAACTGCACAGACCGCACAGACTACGACAACTGCTGCTGCAACAACGACAGAATCTGAAGAACCCGAACCCGATCCGGTGGAAGTCGGCGACGGCATTGTCTTAGTCGGCGACCGTGCGATCAGCGTCTATGGCGGCAGTTTTTCACGTGGCGAGAGTTATGCGGACATTCTAAACCGATATCAGGAAGAGCTTGGCGCAGATGTTCGGGTCTATTCAATGGTCGCACCCACGGCCGTTTCCTTCTATCTTCCGGATAGCTATGCCGGCTATACCGGCAGCGAGATCGATAACATCGATCACATCAATGAAAATTTAGATGGGGTGATTCCGGTGGATGCGTATCATGCGCTTGAGGCGCATACAGACGAGGCAATCTATGCCCGCACGGATCACCACTGGCTGCCGCTCGGGGCATATTATGCGGCACAGGCATTTGCACAGGCGGCAGATGTGCCGTTTGCGCCGCTTTCTGATTACACACCGGTGACAAAATCGGGCTATGTGGGCAGCATGTATACTTTTACGAAGAGCGCCGTTTTGCGGGACAATCCCGAGGACTTCACCTATTATGTCCCGGAAAATCACTACACCACGACCTATTACGATACCGATTTCACCAACGAGCGCGACGGAAACCTTCTGATCTCACTTGACAACGTGGAACCGGTGAGCTGGTATCTGGTGTTCATGGGTGGTGATGACCGCATCACCCATGTATCCACCGATGTGGACAACGACCGCACGCTTGTGATCGTCAAGGATAGCTATGGCAATGCCTTAGTTCCCTGTCTGACCCAGTCGTTTTCGGATATTTATGTAATTGACATGCGCTATTTTGACCTCAACGCAGTTTCGTTTATGCAGCAGGTTGGCGCGACAGATGTGTTGTTTGCTATGAATACCTTCAGCGCGACGGGCGTGAACAGCGAATCGTTAGAAACCATCCGTACCCAGTAAGGAGTGCGATCATGACCATACTCAATTATCCTTTTGACAGCGGCGAGATTCTCCAAAAACGCCGCAGGATCCGCCGGGAATTGTTGGCAGACGGAACAAAGCGTATGCCAAAGCGTATCGCCGTCCTCGGCGGCTCGACCACAAGCGATATCGTTTCGATCTTAGAACTGTTTTTGCTCCACGAGGGCATCGAGCCGACATTTTACGAGTCAGAATATGCCCAGTATTGGCAGGACGCAATGTTTGATCTGCCGGAGCTGGTGCAGTTCCAGCCAGAACTGATCTTTATCCACACCACTACGCGCAACATCACCGAAGCACCTCTGCCGCTTTCGGCATCCGATGCAGAAGTCGAAGACGCACTCGACCGCCAGACCGCCCACTTCACCCAGATGTGGGAACATCTGCGCGAAACTTATCATTGTCCGATCATTCAGAATAACTTCGAGCTGCCGTCCTATCGCTTGATGGGAAACCGCGACGCATGGGACAAGCATGGCATGGTCTGGTTTGTGGAGGAGATGAACCGTCGGTTTGGCGACTATGCGCGCAGCCATGCGGATTTTTACATTCATGATATCCACTATCTCTCGGCGTGTTATGGGCTTGATGCGTGGCAGGATCCGACTTATTGGTATCTCTATAAGTATGCGATGTGTCTTGATGCGATCCCGACCTTTGCCCACAGCGTCACGCGCATCATCCGCTCGATTTACGGCAAGAACAAAAAGGTGTTGGCGCTTGATCTTGACAACACGCTCTGGGGCGGCGTAATCGGCGATGACGGACAAGAGGGCATTGCCATCGGACAGGAAACTGCCGAAGCAGAGGCGTATACCGAAGTGCAGGAATACTGTAAGGCACAGAAACAGCTTGGGGTTCTGCTTGCGGTTTGTTCGAAGAATGAGCCGGAAAATGCAAGGCTCGGGCTTTCTCATCCGGATTCTGTTCTGCATGACGACGACTTTGTTTCCATTTATGCCAACTGGGAACCCAAGGACGAGAATCTGCGGCGGATGGCAGATCAGCTGACGCTTTTGCCGGAGAGCTTTGTTTTTGTGGATGACAACCCGGCAGAGCGCGACATCGTTTCGGCGCAGATCCCGGGAATCGCTGTGCCGGAATTCGATTCGCCGGCGGATTGTATCCGCGTGTTGGATCGTTCGGGCTACTTTGAGACGACGACATTTTCTGCTGCCGATGCCGATCGCAGCGAGATGTACCGCGCCAATGCCGCGCGCGCAAAGATGCAGCAGACATATGCCGACTATACGGCATATTTACGAGGGCTTGAGATGCACGCGGAGATCCGCGACTTTACGCCCGTGGCGCTGCCGCGGATCGTCCAGCTCACCAATAAGAGCAATCAGTTTAACCTTACCACACGTCGCTATACCCAGAGTGAAATGGAACAGATTGCTGCAGACCCGAATCGCATCCGCCTGTACGGACGGCTCAGGGATAAATTCGGCGACAACGGCATTGTGTCGGTCGTAATTGGCGAGATCATGGACAAGACGCTGCACGTCGAGCTGTGGCTGATGAGCTGTCGCGTCTTAAAGCGCGATATGGAGTTTGCCATGTTGGATGCACTTGTGGCACAGTGCCGCCTGCATGGGATCACCACGATCGTCGGCAGTTATCTCAAGACGGCGAAAAACGCCATGGTGCAGGATCTATACGGTACATTCGGCTTTACCAAAACACAACAGTTTGAAAACGGTGATTCGACATGGACGCTTTCGCTGGACGGTTATCAGAACAAGAACCGTGTAATCGCGGTCAATGAGGAGGAAATGGAACATGACGCATGAAGAGATCATGGACAAGCTTACGGAGATCTTCCGGGATGTATTCGACGATGATACGATCGTCCTGACGGATAAGACCGCCGCAAATGAGATTGAAGACTGGGACAGTCTGATGCATATCAATCTCATCGAATCGGTGGAACGTGCATTTCATATGCAGTTTAAGATGCAGGAGGTTTCTGGCATGAAAAATGTCGGAGAAATGGCACAGATCGTCGCTGAACGTGGCTCAGATGCACCGCAGAAAAAGAAAGGTCTGTTCCGGCGCAGATGAGTCTATGCGGCGTTTTACAGCACGTCATCCCGGCCTGTCAAAAAATTGCCGCAGGAACGGATAGCGTTCGGGCGGCAATCAGATAACCTGTGAAAAACTTGTACAGTCCTTGGACGAAATGTACAAGTTTTTCTTATTTTTGGGGCATATTTTGTGAAGTGCCTTGCATGTTGTTCGGGAATATGCTATAATAGGCGTGAATTCAGACAGCAGAAATGCCGTCTGACTATGTGACAAACGCCAAGCGCGGGCAAACACACCAGAAACCAGAGCATGGAAAATGGCAGACAGATCTGTCCGTACAGCTGAAACGGCATGTCGCGGTAGTCCCAGACATGCCACCCAAGACGTAGATTGACGATGGTGCCGACCACCATTTCCAGCGCTGTGATCATTGATGCGCCGCAAAGGCATTGCAATAAAAGCGTGTGTGGTGGTGCATGAACGTGCATCCGGTATAACAAGACGCCGACCATACCGCCGGTGAGCGTCATTGTCCAGTGGGTGTAACCGCGCGCAACAATTTCAGATAAACTATAGACAAAACATCCCAGTAAAAACATCCAGAAAAGCTCATAGAGCCTGATACGCATCAGTGTGTTCCTCTTTTCTTCCGGCAGTGCCGCGATTGTTACACGATGCTGCCTTTTACAGTTGCTTTTGCAGATCCGCATGGATCGTTCCCGTGCGTCCTGCTCTGGTTATCTTGTGCGGAGAAAGTGGAATTATGCGCGGCGATCGGCATTTTTATCATGTAATAAGAGGCATGACATGGCAGTAGAGAAAATCAAGGGGGAACTGCCGCCGGGTGCTTTGGATGAGTGAGAAATTTAGACACTTCGTAGTAGGAGGAACGAATCAATATGCGAAAAAATGGAATTTTGATGCATATCTCTAGCCTGCCGTCTGCCTATGGCATCGGCAAACTCGGAGAAGGCGCATATGCATTTGCGGACTTTCTGGTGGACAGCGGCGTCCAGATGTGGCAGATTCTGCCGCTGACACCGACCAGTTATGGCGATTCGCCGTATCAATCGTTTTCCGTCTATGCCGGAAATCCATATTTTATTGACTTTGAACAATTGGAGAGAGCCGGTCTTCTGACACCTTCGGATTATGCTGAGATCAACTGGGGGTCAGATCCACGCCGCGTTGATTATACGCGGGTATATGGCTATTGCTTTCATGTGCTGCGTGCGGCATTTGCACGATTTGACCAGCGTGGCGAGGGCTATTGCGCATTTTTGGAAAAGCACAAATTTTGGATTGAGGACTATGCGCTGTTTATGGCGCTCAAAGATGCCCACGGTGGCAAGCCATGGTATCTCTGGGAAAAAGAACTCGCACAGCGCGATGAAGACGCCATCCGGGCGGCGAAAAAGACCTATGCCGAAGATATCGCGTTTTACTGCGTGATCCAGTATCTGTTCTACCAACAGTGGGATCGGCTCAAGGCATATTGTGCAGAGCGGCACATTTCGATCATCGGGGATATCCCGATCTATGCTGCACACGACAGCGCCGATGTCTGGGCAAATCCGGAGCTGTTTCAGCTCGACGAAAGCCGCACGCCAAAAGCCGTTGCCGGATGTCCCCCAGATGAATTTTCCAAAACTGGTCAGCTCTGGGGCAACCCGCTTTACGACTGGGATTATCACAAAAAGACTGGCTATGCCTGGTGGATCCGCCGAATGCAGCATGCGATCTCGACATATGATATTGTACGTATTGACCATTTCCGCGGCTTTGAAAGCTATTATTCCATTCCCTATGGCAAACTGACTGCTGAGATCGGGATCTGGCAGCCGGGTCCGGGCATGGATCTTTTTACAGCGGCAGAACAGGCACTTGGGAAACTGCCGGTCATTGCCGAAGATCTGGGCTTTGTGACGCCGCAGGTAAGAAAACTCTTGCAGGATACCGGTTTCCCGGGGATGAAGGTGTTGCAGTTCGCGTTTGACGGCGACCCGAAAAATGACAGCTTGCCGCAGAATTTTACCACCACCCACTGTGTGGTCTATACCGGCACACATGACAATATGACGCTGCGCGGCTGGACACAGGAATCGCCTGCGGCTACGATTGCGTTTGCAAAACGTTATCTCCACTGCCGCAGCGCAGCCGATCTGTCGACAGAGATCCTGCGTGCCGCATGGAGCAGTGTCGCAGAGCTTGCTGTGGCACAGATGCAGGATTTCCTCGATGTCGGCGCAGAGGGACGGATGAATACGCCGTCTACGCTCGGACAAAACTGGCAGTATCGCACGGTCAGCGCGGATTTTACCGCACGTCTGGCAAAGCGCATTTATCGTATCAATGAGCTTTATAACCGCTTGCCGGAGCATACGTCGGCGGTGTCCAGACGTCCGGGGCGCACTGCGAAAAATAAGCACGGCGAATCTGGCGCGAGATATGCCGCACAAGTCAGCGACCGTACGCGTGTACACAGCAAAAACAGTCCGCCGAGAATGGCAAATTGCAGACGGCGCAGAACTAATGAACATGAGGGAGAATGACCATGAGAACCAAAGATGAGATCAAAACCGCGATCTGTGCCGCGCTTGGCGACATGGATCCCCAATCTGCCACGCCCCAGCAATTGCATCAGGCATTGGGCGAGATCGTAATGGCGGCGATCGCAGATCGCTGGAATAAGAGCCGCCATGCACACGAACACACCCGCCGCGCATGCTATTTTTCGATGGAATTTCTAGTAGGACGTGCGGTGTATAACAACTTGTTGGTGTTGGATCTGCTCGATGAAACTCGTAAAGCATTTGAAGATCTGGGTGTTTCGCTCGATGATCTTGAGGTTATCGAAGATGCCGCACTCGGTAACGGCGGACTGGGACGCCTTGCGGCATGTTTTTTAGACAGCGCCGCAACGCTGGATCTGCCGCTCGATGGTTTTGGGATCCGCTATCGCTATGGCTTGTTCAAACAGTCGTTTGAGAATGGCTTTCAGCGCGAAGCGCCGGATGACTGGACTGCATATGGCGATGCATGGTCAATCCGCCGGGAAGAGGAATCGGTTCTGGTAACATTCAATGGTCAGACCGTACGTGCAGTGCCATATGATATGCCGGTTATCGGCTGTCGGACAAAGCATATCAGTACACTGCGTCTGTGGCAGTCAGAGCCGGTGGCAACCTTCGACTTCAATTTGTTCAACCAACAGAAATACTTAGAGGCTGCCGCGGAAACGGTTTATGCGGAGGATATCTCACGCGTACTCTATCCCAACGACGATACATGGGAGGGCAAGCGCCTGCGTCTGAAACAGCAGTACTTTTTTTGCAGCGCTTCGCTCCAGAGCATCCTGCGCCGGCATAAGGCGGTCTACGGTACGCTCGATAACTTAGCAGACACACTTGCGATCCAGCTTAATGACACCCATCCGGTCATCTCGATCCCGGAACTGATCCGCCTTCTGATGCTGCCGGAATATGGCTATTCCTTCGGTCAGGCGCTGGAATCGGCAAAGCGCATTTTTCATTACACCAACCACACGGTCATGCCAGAGGCACTCGAAAAGTGGGACTGTCATCTGGTAGAACAGCTTCTGCCGGAGATCTATGCGATTGTGCTGCGGATCGAAGAGGACTTTATGGCGGAGATGTACCGCAAGGGTATCGACAAGACGCAGATCGCCCGCATGAAGCTGATCCAGGGCGGCATGGTGCATATGGCACACATCGCCGTTTATGTCGGCGCGCACACCAATGGCGTTGCGGCGATCCACACAGAGATTCTGAAAAATTCTGTTTTGAAGGATTGGTATGCGGTCTATCCAGAGCGTTTCCAGAATAAGACGAATGGCATTACCCAGCGGCGCTGGCTTGCGCTTTGCAATCCGGAACTTGCATCGCTTCTGACCGAGCTTCTGGGTTCGGATCGGTGGATCACAGATCTGAGCGCCCTCAAAGCGCTGGAATCCTTTGCCGACGATCCGGCAGTGATGCAGCGCTTTATTGCTGTCAAACAGCAGAAGAAACAACAGCTTGCGGCATATATTGCCAAGACCGAGAACACACAGATCGATCCGGAATCGATCTTCGATATCCAGATCAAGCGTCTGCATGAATACAAGCGGCAGCTGTTGAACGCCTTCTCGATCTTGTGGATCTATTTTGGGATCAAAGATGGCTCGATCACAGACTTTACGCCCACGACGTTTTTATTTGGCGCAAAGTCTGCGCCGGGATACCGCCGGGCAAAAGCGATCATCAAGTTTATCCATGAGGTGGGAAAACTGGTGTCGTCCGATCCGGAAGTTTCCGAAAAGCTGAAGGTCGTGTTCGTCACCAATTATAATGTCTCCTATGCGGAAAAGCTGGTGGCGGCTGCAGATGTCTCCGAACAGATCTCCACCGCCGGCACAGAAGCGTCCGGCACGGGTAATATGAAGCTCATGCTCAACGGCGCGGTGACGCTCGGCACATACGACGGCGCGAATATCGAAATCGTGCAGGAGGCAGGCGAAGAGAACAACTATATCTTCGGCGCAAGAGTAGAAGAACTGGAACAGATCATGCCGGACTATGACAGCCGCAAGCTGTTTTCGGAAAACGAAAAGATCCGTCGTGTGGTCGAAACGCTCATCGATGGTACTTTCTCTGATGGTGGTAGCGGAGACTTCCGCGAGCTGTATTATGCACTGCTCGACGGCGCAAGCTGGCATGCGCCGGATCACTATTATTTGCTTGGCGACCTTGAAAGCTATGTAGAGGCGAAGCTCAGATGCAACGCCGATTATTGTGACCGACTGACCTTTGCACAGAAGCAGTGGCACAATATCTGTAACGCCGGAAAGTTCAGCGCAGACCGAACAATCGCGGATTATGCAGAAAATATCTGGGGGATCAAGGCGGTTGAAGTCTGAAACAAAAATGGCAAAAATTGCCAAGACGATACCGAATCGCTCTCTTTTTGCCCATCAACGGAGGACATGAGATGACACAGTGGAATGCAGAACAATATTTGAAATTTGAAAAACAGCGCACCCGTCCGGCGATCGACCTTTCGGCACGAATCCCGATTGCACACCCGAAGAAGATTGTGGATATCGGCTGCGGTCCGGGCAACAGCACAGCAGTATTGCAGCAGCGTTTTCCAGAGGCGGAAATTTTAGGTGTGGATGCTTCGGATGAAATGGTGCGTGCCGCAAGAGAAGCCCACCCGGATCTGCACTTTGAGAAGTGCGACGCCCAGATCGACCTTCCCACCATCGGAACGGACTATGATGTGGTTTTCTCCAACGCCTGCCTGCAATGGATCCCGGATCATCCGGCGATGGTGCGTCATATGCTCGATGTACTCCATCCAGGCGGCATATTAGCAGTACAGATTCCCATTACCGGCGATGAACCCATCCATAAGATCTTGATGAAGTTGGTACAAAGCCCTCAGTGGAAACAGTCTTTTTTACGACCGCGGGCGATGTACAGTCTGACGCCGTCGAGCTATTATGACCTGTTGTCGGAGACGACCCAGGATTTCCACATTTGGCAGACGACTTATTTCCACCACATGCCAAACCATGAGGCGATTGTAGAGTGGTATCGGGGCACTGGGCTGCGGCCGTACCTCAATGCGCTTCATCCTGACCGCCGGGAACGCTTCGTAGAGGATGTGCGCAAGGAAGTACGCCGGGCATACCACGCCCAGAAGGACGGCACAGTGATTTTCCGATATCCGCGGTTGTTCTTTGTGGCGACGAAATGATTGCGACGGATGTGTTGAACCTGTGAGGTATTGACATGAAACATAGAAAGCGTTATGCGTTTTTTCCGATTATGACGGCGGCTGCAATTATGTTGGCAGTGTTGTCGCCGCGTGTGTTTGCACAAGAACATTCCGATATGATCTCTGTGCTGTCTGCACATTTGTTGGGAGGTGTTGGCACGGCAAAATGCCCTTACCGATACATCTTAGGGAAATGACTGTATCATCCGGGATAATATTGGTTATCGCAATGGATGTGAAGCGATCACTGCGGCAATCCAGATGCATGTACAGGTCGACGGATGGGGCATTAATGCGCAGATCTATGGGAATCAGATGTATATGGATGTTTCCACGGCTGTTAATGGAAAGCCTATGTATCTCGTGGACGGATGGAGCAGTACTGCCACAGTGTGGGAAAACCAGATCGCCTATGAAGACGGCGTGTTGATGGATGCGACCAAACAGCAATATCACATGAACGACTATACGCTTTTGTCATAAAACCTTACTGTTTTTTCGCATTTCATCGGATGCGGGAAATTCTGAAAAAACGATGCAAAAACTGCTGCACGATAGGGCAAATTTGTCTTGCAATGCGGCAGTTTTTTCATTTTCACAAATCCATAACAATTCAAAAACATAACTTACACATGGATATGTTATTCTATTCGTAAGGAATTCGATGAACGCTTCTGCTGCTTTTTGGATCACGCCGCCCGGCGTCCTTTGTGCGGCGCTGTCCAGAACATGTTATCATGATCCGAACGACACCTATTTGCCGCAAGGAGGTATCCCAAACTATGACACATTCTGAAACGCCGATTGTACGATTTACCAATGTTTCAAAAATCTATGGCGAAGGGCAGGCAGCGGTGCATGCGCTCAGACAGATCTCGTTTACCATTGAAGAAGGGGAGTTCTGTGTGTTGCTGGGGGCATCCGGTGCCGGAAAAACGACGCTATTGAACCTGCTTGGTGGGATGGACACCGTCTCAGAGGGCGAAATTGTCTTTGATGGAAAGCTGGTCTCTTCTCTGACCGGCAAGGCGCTGGTGGACTATCGCCGCTATGATGTGGGTTTTGTCTTTCAGTTTTACAATCTGATCCCCAATCTCACCGCACGTGAAAATGTCGAGATTGCCGCCATGCTCTGCAAAGATCCGGTTTCGCCGGAAGAGGCGCTGGAAATGGTGGGGCTTAGCGAACGCATGGATAACTTTCCATCGGAGCTGTCCGGTGGTGAACAACAGCGTGTCGCGATCGCGCGGGCTGTGGCGAAAAATCCGCGGCTGCTGCTCTGTGATGAGCCGACCGGTGCGCTTGACTTTGAAACGGGCAAGAGTGTACTCAGGCTCTTATACGAATTCAGTCGCAGTCATCATATTACCGTTGTTGTCATCACGCATAATCAGGCGATCGCTTCCATGGCGGATCACATTATCCGGATTCGCAGCGGCAGGATTGAATCTGATGCCTTAAATGAACATCCGACCCCGATTGATGAGATTGTGTGGTGATCTGATGCAAAGATCGATTTTCAAAATGACCCTGCGCACGATCCGCACTTTTCTGGGGCGCTATCTGGCGCTGATGCTGATTGTGATGCTGAGTGTTGGATTTTTTGGCGGTTTGAAAATTACGCGTGCGGCCATGTATCATACTTGTGAAACCTATCTGACCGAGCAGAACTGTTTTGACTTCCGTGTTCTCTCAAGCCTTGGGTTTGATGCAGACGATGTTGCGGCGTTCGGCGAAATTGAGGGAATTGCGGACGCAGAGGGCAGTAAACAGGCAGAGCTGCTCTTCGACGGCGATGGTGAAACGGACGCCTATCTTGCCATTGCCATGCCGGAAACCGTAAATCTTCCCTCCCTTACCGGCGGCAGAATGCCACGGACTTCCGGAGAATGCCTCGCAGACGCACATCATTTTACAGAAGATGATATCGGCACGACTTTGACAGTTTCAAAAGACAACACCGATACGGATGCCGCACAGCTCAGCGCTGATACCTACACCATTGTTGGGCTCGCCAATACGCCGGTCTATCTGGGCGTAGAACGCGGTACCACGTCGATCGGCAGCGGCACACTGAGAGGATTTCTCTATGTCCCATCTGATGACTTTGTATCGGACATCTATACGGAGGTCAACCTGACGCTCAAACAATCCGCAGAGATCTACAGTGATGCGTATGAAACCATCGTGGAAGAAGCCGAAACCGATGTTGCGGATATGGGGACATCGCTGGTACAGGCACGTTATGAAGCGATGCTTGCGGCGCAGAACCTCACCGATGCACAGGCACAGGCGGCAGGAATATCAGAGCCAGCATGTTATGTCCTGACCCGAGATGAAAACAACGGCTATGTCAGCTTTGAAAATGATGCCGCCATCATTAGCGGGATTGCCAATGTCTTTCCTCTGATTTTCATTCTGATCGCCATTCTGGTCTGCATTACAACCATGACCCGTATGGTGGATGAAGAACGTATGCAGATCGGTACCTTAAAGGCGTTGGGATTTCGAAACAGCGCGATCCGCGCCAAATATTTCAGCTATGCCGGAAGTGCAGCGGTGATCGGCTGGGCGCTTGGATTTTTTCTAGGCACATGGGGCATTCCGGAAGTCTTCTGGTTTGCATATCGATCGCTCTATGATTTCGCGCCGCTGGAATATCAGTTTGATCTGCCGCTGGCGCTGGGAACTTTTGCTGCAACCATGGCGGCGATTCTGATCAGTACATGGTGGTCATGCCAGAAACAGCTCAGCCCTGTGCCGGCAGAACTGATTCGTCCGAGCGTTTTGAAACATGGCAAGCGTATTCTGCTCGAACGTATTACGCTCATCTGGAAACGCCTGAGCTTTTTGCAGAAAGTCATTCTGCGCAATATGCTGCGGTATAAGCGCAGGCTGGTCATGATGCTCATCGGGATCGGCAGCTGTACAGCATTGATGGTCACAGCTTTTGGCGTAAGAGATTCGATGATTCACATCGGGTCGCTGCAATATGAGGACATCCAGACGTATGACCTTGAGGTTTCCGTCGAACCGGAGTCTTTGCCGGATGTACAGCAGTGGGCAGACGATGCACAGGCGGACACGGCTTGTGCCTATACCGCCTATACCGATCTGTCCCGGGGGGATGAAACCGTGCGATCTGTTCACCTTGTGAGCTTTTCGGAGAATCAATGCGGCGAAGCATGGCAGTTTCTTGACCTCCAGACCGGAACAGCGCTTTCTATGCCGGAAAATGGTACTGTGCTTCTGAGCCGAAAGGCGGCGCAGACGCTTGATGTTTCGGTGGGAGATACAGTGACGCTCGCACATGATACATCCCCGGAAATTTCTGTTTCCATTTCCGGCATTTTCCAGAATTATGTATATAACTATGTCGTGGTGCCGCCGGGAACGCTGGAAGATGCGTGGGATACAGCGCTATCCTATGATACGCTCTATCTCAGCGGCGAGGTGGCGTCGGATGTCATCCTTGCACAGAATGGCGTGGTCAGTGTTGTACAGATGGACGAGAACCAGAACCGGCTTGATGAGGCGCTTTCGTGCCTGGATTATATCATCTGCATGATTGTGCTGTTCTCCGGCGCGCTGGCGTTTTTAGTGACGTATAATCTGACGAACATCAACATTGCCGAACGCATTCGTGAGATTGCAACGGTACAGGTGCTGGGATTTTATCCGAGAGAAACTGACCGCTATGTGCTGTATGAAAATGTGTTGCTTTCGGCGCTGGCGGGTGCGGTCGGGCTCTTACTGGGGGTTGGATTCCACTGGTTTGTGATGGATTCGATATCCATTGAGATGATGGATTTTCAGATGCGTATCTCTCCCATAAGTTTTGTGCTGGCGTTTGTATTGACGCTGGTGTTTGCGGGGATTGTCAACCTGGTGATGCACAGAAGGATTCAGCGCATTGAGATGGCACAAGCATTAAAAGCGGCGGAATGATCCACTAACATACAAGAAGCAAAGAAACATCCCGATTCAAGCCCATAACAACGCTTGGATCGGGATGTTTTCATAAAAATGGGAGGGAATGTTGTCAAAATTAGTTTTCAGCCGTATATGTCACCCACTGATACCGTGCGGTCAGGGGCGTTGTGCCGTCATATGCCGCAAGCCAGTCGTTTACGCCGATGCCCGGCCAGGTGTTCATCATGATCCTGCCCGGCGTCACAGGGATGTCCTGTGTCGCACGG
>CASEUJ010000031.1 GCA_949291125.1 uncultured Ruminococcus sp. | reverse complement strand
TTGACAATCGAATAATCATGTGCTAATATGCAGATAAGACCGACTGCTCTCACAATCGGTCTCATCATATACTTTTCTATTGCACTATTTCACGTTTACACAGAATTCGGGATTGACTCGCATTTTCACCGGATATTCTACTGATAATACTAATTTGAGTAAATTTTTAGCTGGAATTGTTTGTTTTTACGTATATTTATTTCTACAATTTCAATTAATCCTCATTCTGCTAATATTGCCGATCAGACATCATTGCGCAATAGGTCTTCCAACGTTTCTCGTGTTACTGCGATCCGCTCTTCTCCACCTTTGACAAAGACTACCGCCGGCTTTTGCAGGCGATTATAGTTCGAAGCCATCGAGTAGTTATATGCACCCGTTGCACAGACTGCAATGATATCGCCTACCTCACAGGTCTGAATAGGCATGTTTTCACCGATCAGGTCGCCGCTCTCACAGCACTTTCCTGCAAGAGTAACGCGTTCGGTTTTGGGCTGTGCCGCCTTATTTGCGACCAGTGCGTCATAAGCGGATTGATAGAGGATATAACGCGGATTGTCACACATGCCGCCGTCGATGGAAACATAGGTGCGAATGTTTGGTATGACTTTTTTGCCGCCAACGGTGTAGAGTGTGATACCTGCCGGTGCAGCGATCGAACGTCCCGGTTCGATCAGGATAAATGGACGATCGATGTGGTGTGTATTGCAGAAGGCATTGATGACTTTAGCGACTGCTTTCATATATGCGTCATAGCTCGGCGGATCGTCGTCTTCGGTATAGCAGACGCCAAAGCCACCGCCTAAGTTGAGATCTTTTGTCACAAATCCCAACTCGTCTTTCAGTTTCTTAATGAAAGTCATCATGATTTCTGCCGCTGCTTCAAAGCCGGAGGTTTCTAAAATCTGCGAACCGATATGGCAGTGCAGACCTCGCAGTTCGAGGTGCGGATAGGATAACGCCTTTTGCACCGCTTCATATGCCTCGCCGGTCTCCAGCGCAAAGCCGAATTTGCTGTCGATCTGTCCGGTGCGGATAAAGTTGTGGGTGTGCGCATCGACGCCCGGCTTGATACGCAGCAGGATCGGCGCAATTACATTCTTTTCGCATGCAAGTTTGTTAAGCAGATCCATCTCGTAGATATTGTCCACAACGATTCGCCCCACATGCAGATCCAGCGCCATTGTTAGTTCTTCCGGTGTCTTGTTATTGCCGTGGAAGCAGGCGTTTGCAAGATCATATCCTGCCTTGAACGCGGTGTACATTTCGCCGCCGGATACGATGTCGATGCCCATTTCCATCGACTGCATCACACGATAAATTTCCTTGCAGCAAAAGGCCTTGCTGGCATAGCAGACCAGACCTTTTCCATCGTAATAGCGGTCAATGCTCTCCTGGAAAATGCGGCAGTCGCGGCGGATCATATCCTCATCCATGACGTAAAGCGGTGTGCCGTATTTTTTCGCCAGTGTGACGGTATCCACACCGCCGATGGTGAGATTTCCATTTTCGTTGACAGCAAGATTGTCTGATACAAACATAGTTTTACTTCCTTTCATCTTCATCTTCCGAGTCGGAGACGATTTCTTCCAGAATGGTCTGGATTTCCGTTACGCCCTCACGGGTAACAGCGGAGAATGGGATCACGTGGATCTGAGAAAAATAGGGGATTTCTGTCTCAAATGCCTGCATTCGTGCAGTGCGTTCTGTCTTGTTAAGCTTGTCGGCTTTTGTCAGTACGATCAAAAAGGGCAGTTCGCTTTCCACCAAAAAATCGATCATCTGCAAATCAAGCTTTGACGGCGCATGGCGTATGTCGATTAGCAGAAAGATCAGCCGTAGATCACGATCCGAAACCAGATAGTTCGAGATTAGTCCCGACCAGCGTTCTTTTTCAGATTTGGCGACTTTGGCATATCCATAGCCAGGCAGATCCACAACGGTCAGGGGATCCAGCCGGTAAAAGTTGATCGTTGCGGTCTTTCCCGGTACAGAGCTAACGCGTGCCAGCGATTTTTTCTGAAAGATCTTGTTGATCAGCGTAGATTTCCCCACATTTGAGCGCCCAGCAAACGCGACTTCCATGTGGCTTTCTTTCGGAATTTGTGAAAATGTCCCATAAGATGCAGCAAAAGTTGCATTTTGAAACTGCATAACTCCTCCTTTCTGTATGATGATCTCATCTCATTTGAGGTTATACGTGACAGATCTCAGCGGTCGGCACGGTTGTCACGTTTGCAATGGTCATATCATTGGATTGGTCAGATTCAGCAAGTGCCTGCGGAACAAGTGCAATTTCCAACACCTGATCGAGTGTTTTGACTGGACGGAATGTAATTTTCTCTCGAACTGTCTGATCCACTTCTTCGAGGTCGGGTACATTTGCCTGCGGAATGATCACCGTCTTGATGCCTGCTTTATATGCGGCCATAGATTTTTCACGCAGTCCGCCGATGGGCAGTACCTTTCCATGCAGGGTGATCTCACCAGTCATTGCCACATCGCTACGGACTGGTCGACCGGATAGGGCAGAGATCAATGCCGTTGCCATTGTCACACCAGCCGATGGCCCATCTTTCGGCACAGCTCCCTCCGGTGCATGAATGTGTAGATCGTTTTTCTGATAGAAATCTTCCGCTATGCCATATTGTTTTGCCACACTTCGGGCATAGCTTACCGCCAGTTTTGCACTTTCTCGCATCACATCCCCCAATGAGCCGGTGCATTCCACAGCGCCCTTACCTGGTAAAACCAATACTTCCATTGGCATCAGCACACCGCCGACCGATGTCCACGCAAGGCCATTGACAATGCCCACAGCATCTTCTTTGCTCTGCTCGTCAGGCAAAAACTTCGGTACGCCTAAGTAATCTTTCAGCCCATCTACGGCAAATGTGACCTTTTTACAGTCGCCCTCCACGATCTTCTTCGCCGCCTTGCGGCAAAGCGTGCCGATCGTCCGTTCGAGTTCGCGGACACCAGCTTCTCGGGTATAGCCATCAATGATTGCATAGATTACATCGTCCGGGATGCGGCACTGGGTACCCTTTAGACCGTTTTTGGTGAGTTGCTTTTTCACCAAGTGCTCTCTTGCAATATGGAATTTTTCTTCACGGGTATAACTGCCAAGCTCTATGATCTCCATGCGATCCCGCAGCGGTGCCGGAATGGGGTCAAGGGAGTTGGCCGTTGCCACAAACATCACTCGGCTCAGATCAAAGGGAACTTCGATGTAGTGATCGCGGAATGCCTTATTTTGTTCGCTGTCGAGTACTTCAAGTAGTGCTGCTGAAGGGTCGCCGCGGAAGTCATTGCTCATTTTGTCCACTTCATCGAGAAGAATCAGCGGATTGTTGGTTCCGGCGCGAACCAGCGCATCGACGATGCGCCCCGGCATGGCGCCGATATAGGTCTTTCTATGACCACGGATATCAGATTCATCTCGCACGCCACCCAGCGATACACGCTCATATTTTCTGCCAAGTGCCTTTGCGATGGATCTGCCGATTGAAGTCTTACCGACACCCGGCGGCCCGACAAAGCAGAGGATCTGTCCAGTGGCTTCTGGCAGAAGTGCGCGCACCGCAAAACTCTCTAAAATGCGCTCTTTGACTTTTTGCAGACCATAATGATCGCGTTCAAGTATGGTCTTTGCACGCTTTAAGTTCACCTTGACATGGCTGGTTTTATTCCAGGGAAGGGACAGAACTGTGTCAAGATAGCTGCGGATCACGAATGCCTCCTGTGACGAGGACGGTAGGCGTGACAGTCGCTCTGCCTCCTTCTCCATTTTTCTACGGCTGGCATCATCTAACGGCAATGTTGCGATCTGGTCGGCATATTCTTCCATTTCCTGTGCCGGATCTTCGGCCTCACCGAGTTGTTCTGCGATCACATGCATCTGCTCGCGCAGATAATATTCACGCTGGGATTGATCCATGCTTGCCTGTGTGTCTTCCTGCAATTTTCGTTCGATCCGCAGTACTTCGATCTCATCGAGCAGGATCTGGTAGAGCATTTTCATGCGCGACAGAAAATCATTTTCTTCTAAAAGTGCTTGCTTTTCTGGATAGTCAAACGAAATGTTGAATACAATATGTTCAAACAGTTTCTGCTCATCCTGTTCACAGATCACCGATGCTGTAAGTTCACGTGGCATTCGCGGCATGAGTTCGGCATAGCGTTCAAATGCATCTTTGATGCATCGGCAGACAGCCGTACGTTCATTTTTTTCCGATTCCTCTAAAGGCAGTTCTTCCAATTCGTAGAAATCTGCTTCGGGATGATCACCGCTCATATCACAAGCAGTTAGTGCGATGCGTGTTTTTCCCTCGATCAACACCCGGGTCACACCGTCTGGTGTGCGCAGGACCTGACGAATCTGCGCCAGAACCCCGACTTGATATAAATCTTCCTCTGTTGGATTTTCCTCTAATGTATCGCGCTGCGTTACCAGAATGACGCGGCGATCTTGCTGCATTGCTGATCGGAGTGCACGAATGAATGGCTCGCGCGCCATATCAAAGTGAATCGTCATGCCTGGAAATACAACAATTCCCCGTACCGCGATCAGTGGTAATGTCTGGATATTTATTTCTTGCTGATTCATGATTTTATGTTTTTCCTTTCTGCATTTGCATCAGAGGCAGAATGTACCAAAATTTTGTTTGCCGGTGTTTCGCTTTGTTCAAGCAAAATTTATTTTCTTTTGCATTCTGCCATTGAAATTCCAAAAGAATCGACATGGGTAAAATCAATTTGTTCTATTATACTATACTTCTCTTTTTTTTGCAAGTGGTAAGTCCTGAAAATTTGCATTTTCAGCTGGAATGATAGAAATCTTTTACTTTTTCCTGTTCTTTTTTTGGCATGCAGATTCGCAGGCTGTATACCGTTACATGTTGTCCGTAAGGGAATTCAAAAAGTTTTGTAAATTGCATTGCTTTTTTTTGCAGTTTGTGGTACAATTGACATGATTCTACTGCGTGGATGAAACGGTGTGTTTGAGTGGAAACACACATAGATAAAACATTTCCAATATTTTTATCATGATCAGAAAGGCTGTGATGGTAGGGTTGGAGAAAAAACTGACCTTATATGGATTTAACAATTTGACAAAAACGCTGAGCTTTAATATTTTTGACGTGTGCTTTGCAAAATCCGAGCGAGAAAAGCAGGATTATATCCGATATATTGACGAACAGTACAACTCAGAGCGTCTGACCAACATTCTCTGTGATGTGACCGAGATGATCGGGGCATCGGTGCTCAATATTTCGAAACAAGACTATGAACCGCAGGGCGCATCTGTCAACGTTTTGATTGCAGAAGGCTATGTACCACCGGAACGCATGGACGCCTCTTGCAATCGGGGCACGGAATTTTTACAGCGCCGGGATGTGCATGCGCATTTGGACAAGAGTCATGTGACAGTTCACACCTTCCCGGAGAGTCATCCTGATAATGAGGTGACTACTTTCCGGGTGGATATCGATGTGTCCACCTGTGGCGAGATTTCACCCTTAAGTACCCTAGACTACCTTATTCGCAGCTTTGATTCTGATATCATCACTATTGACTATCGTGTCCGAGGATTTACTCGGGATATTAGTGGCAAGAAATTTTTTATGGATCACGATATGGCGTCAATCCAGGATTTTATTAGCGAAGAAATTCTTTTGCGCTATGATGCAGTAGATGTGAATGTATATCAGTCCAATATTTTCCATACCCGTATGTTGATCAAAGAGCTGGAGTTGCAAAATTATCTGTTCAAGACGGATGCATATGAGCTGGATCCCCGGGTGCGGCTGGATATCACAAATCGCCTGCGCCGGGAGATGATTGAGATCTTCAGTGGCAGGAATATCTATTAAAGGAGGCGGCGCAGATGGAACTAACCCAACAAGATGCGCCTCTGATGGATGCGCTGAAAGAACACCTGTTGAACCGGGTTGTACGCTTTGATGTCCCGGGACATAAGGGCGGCAGAGGGAATCGGGAACTTGCTGAATTTCTGGGAGAGCGTTGCGTGCAAATCGACGTGAATTCCATGAAAAACTTAGACAACCTCTGTCATCCGGTGTCTGTGCTGAAGGATGCACAGGCACTGGCGGCAGAGGCGTTCGGTGCGGAACATGCCTTTTTTATCATTAATGGCGCCACCGGTGCATCTCAGGCGATGATCATGTCTGTGTGCAAGACAGGGGAGAAGCTGATCATGCCCCGGAATGTCCATCGCAGCGCCATCAATGCGCTTGTTGTCAATGGCGCAATACCTGTCTATGTGGATCCAGATGAAAATAAAGATTTGGGAATTCCGCTTGGTATGTCTGTAGAGGCTGTGGAGCAGGCGATATTAGCCAATCCGGATGCAAAGGCAGTTTTAGTGAACAATCCGACCTATTACGGTGTATGCCCTGATATCCGGCGCATTGCAAAGCTGGCACATGATCACGGCATGCTGCTGCTGGCGGATGAGGCACACGGCACACACTTCTACTTTGGCGAAGACCTCCCTTGCTCCGCCATGGCAGCAGGTGCAGACATGGCATCGGTAAGTATCCACAAAACTGGAGGCTCGCTGACCCAGAGTGCCATGTTATTGTGTGCGAAATCGGTCAACGCTGACTATGTGCGCCAGGTGATCAACCTGACCCAGACCACTAGCGCATCTTATCTGCTGATGGTGTCGCTGGATGTGACGCGGCGGAACTTATCCCTCAATGGACGGGAAATGTATCGAAAATCCGTGGAATATGTAGATTATGCTCGAGAGGAGATCAACCGCATTGGCGGTTATTATGTTTATGGGGATGAACTTTGTAATGGCAATTCATTTTACGCCTTTGACCGCACCAAACTGTCCATCCACACTCGGAACACTGGACTTGCTGGGATTGAAGTGTATGATCTGCTCCGGGATGAATATGGCATCCAGATCGAATTCGGCGACATTGGCAATATCCTTGCCATTGTCACCGCCGGAGATCGAGCGTTAGAGATCGAACGGCTTATCTCTGCTCTGTCGGAGATCAAGCGGCTGTATGGCGGTGATCCAACAGGCATGCTCCAAAGTGAATACTTAGCGCCGGATGTGGCATTGCCGCCGCAGCAGGCATTTTATGCGGAGAAAAAGGCAGTGGCTCTGGAACAAAGCGTGGGCGAGATTTGCAGCGAATTTGTCATGTGCTATCCTCCGGGCATTCCGATCTTAGCACCAGGTGAGCGTATTACGGCGGATATTGTAAATTATATTCAGTATGCGAAAGAAAAGGGCTGTTCTCTGACGGGACCGCAGGATATGGAAATTGCGAAGCTGAATGTGGTGAAGCGATAAAGGAGGTCTTACATGCCAAAAGGAATCATCTTATACCAGTCCAAATATGGCGCAACCAAAAGATATGCCGACTGGATGGTACGTGAAACAGGTTTTGATTGTATCTGTACAAAAGACGCGAAGATACAAGATGTATTGCAATATGATACAGTGATTTTTGCCGGCGGTATCTATGCCTCCGGAATCGCCGGGCTGAGCTTTTTGAAAAAGCACTTTTCTAAGCTCCAAGGGAAACGGATTGCAGTGCTCTGTGTGGGAGCGTCTCCATATACAGAAGAAGCTTTCAAGGAAATCTATGCGCATAATTTCCAGAATGCGCTGCAAGGCATCCCCTGTTTTTATGCGCGAGGTGCGTGGAATACAGACGCTATGTCGTGGAAAGACCGAACACTTTGCAAAATGCTGCAAAAGGCAGTGGCAAAACAAGATTCATCCACCTATGCACCATGGCAAAAGGCATTGATGGACGCAACGGAAAAAGGGGCGTGCGACTGGACGGATCAAAAGTATTTAGAGCCGCTGCTTGGGTGGGTGAAGGGAGAAAATACGCCATGAAGTGCAACCATATCAGCAGAAAACGCATGCATGTGATCCTACTCTTGTTGTTGTTTGCCTGCATTCCCATCGAAACTGAAAACCATGGCTATCAGGCAGTACTCTGGGGCTTTTCCAGAGAGCGCGTGATCACTCAGAACGATGTGGGTGGAAATCCCGGCTTGATGGAATATTATCACAAAAATCGGATTAGGATCTTTTGTTTTACTGTGACGACTTCAAATCTGAGAAAAACAAGGATCGGTCAAGGAACGGTTAAGACGGACGAGAAGTATTTAGAGCCGCTACTTGGATGGGTGATAGGAGGAACAATGTAGTGAAAAAATGGTACGATGAAGAATATGAATTTGAGATAGAGGTTACCGGATTTCTGCACAGTGAGCACACAGAACGATATTGCCGAAACGGTGAGGAAATCGGAGACAAGTACACCTGTACATACGGCTGTCCAGTCAATGCGGATGGGCAGGGCGTTTGCTCGAAATTGATGATGATTCTCTTTCCTATTATGGAAGCTATTCGCAGTGGCGGTGATTTGCGTAATATTGGCGGAGATAGCGTATATACCAAGAATATCGTCTGTCCAGATGGGTGTGTGATTTTTCGCTTGACTGCAAAGAAATTGGGCAACGAGAATTTTCATAGAGGTGGATTTTATGATCCAGAACATTTAGAAAAATGAATGGACGGGATGCAATAATGAAAAAAGTAAAAATTACCGTACTCAAAACCACCCTGGACAAAGATCTCGCCGCAGAATACGGCGTAGAGGGGTTGACGGCATGTCCCATGCTGCAAAAAGGTCAGGTGTTCTATGCGGATTATGCCAAGCCGGATGGGCTTTGCGACGAAGCGTGGAAAGCAATCTATCAGTATGTCTTTGCACTGGCACACGGAGCCGGAAACGATGTGTTCTACTACGGCGACTGGATCCGCAAGCCGGGCGTTGCCATTTGCAGTTGTAATGATGGTTTAAGACCTGTGATCTTTAAGCTGGAGGCGACGGACGAAGAGTCAAAGATTGATTATACGCCGGTGCGGTGAGGAAGGAATTTTCATGGCAAGCAATAAAGAACTGGCACAATACATCATGCAACAGCTGGAAGGGTTAGAAGGCGTGCGCCACATTCCTATGATGGGCGGATATCTGTTTTATTATCAAGAGCGCATTTTCGGTGGTATCTATGGAAATGGCTTTCTGGTAAAGCTGACAGAAGCCAGTAAAAAATACATGCCCGATAGTATTCCGCAGTTGCCCTATACAGGTGCCAAGCAGCCTATGCTGCCCGTCACAATTTTAGAGCAAAAGGATGCGCTGCAGCAAATGGTGGTGGAGATGTATCCGGAATTGCCAGAGCGAAAGAAAAAGAAAACAAGATGAGAAGCAACCAGAAATGCGCCACTTCAGAACAAAAGCCTTTGAAACACAACGTTTGCTATGTCGTCCATTTATACCGGAAGATGCAGAAGATATGCTGCGTAATTGGGAAGCAGACCCTTGTATTCAATTGGAATATGGTGAGCCTGTGTACGATACGATTTCTAAAGTCAATGGGCTTTTGGCGCAATATCTTGCCAACGATCAGAAGCCAGACAATTATCGATGGGCGATCGTCGAGAAGTCCAGCGGAAAGAATATCGGGCAAATTGCTTTTTGTAGGGTGTACACAGATTGTCAGACAGCGGAAATTGAATATTGCATTGGTAGACAATTCTGGGGGAATGGATACGCCGGTGAGGCGCTGGCTGGACTGATTGATTTCACGTTTCAAGATACAGAGTTTCAGAAGCTGGAAGCCTATCATCGGTGTGAAAATACAAAGTCCGGGAGAGTGCTGGAAAAGTCTGTAATGCACAGGGCAGATACGGTGGAGCGTTTTCTACGGGCGCAGGAATCGCCAGAGGGCGAAGTTTGCTATTGCATTGAGAAAGATGCATACACCTCTGCCGGCGAAGAATCATAAAAAATAATGTCTTTTTGAAAGAAAAGGAAAAAGTAAGGCTTGGGCTTTGAAACGATAAATTGGAATTTGGAGAGGTTACTTATGAGATTGGACGGATTTGGATTGTTTGTTGAGGATATGACTAAAATGATTCGGTTTTACAGAGATGTACTCGGCTTTGAGATTAAAGAAACAGAGAATACATCGAACGTTTATCTTGTGAAAGACGGTACTTTGTTTCTGTTATATGGAAGAAACGACTTTGAAAAGATGACAAGCCGCAGATATGACTATATCAAGGGATTGAACGGACATTTTGAATTGGCTCTTTATGTCGATACATTTGATGAGGTTGATGTTGCGTTCAAAAAAGCTGTGGAAAACGGAGCTACGCCTGTACTGGAGCCAGAGCTTGAGCCTTGGGGACAAAGAACTTGTTATATTGCTGACCCCGAAGGCAATCTGATTGAGATAGGTTCGTGGGATAGGCCCTACGAAGAAAAAGATTCATAAATTCTCGTTTATCTTCCCCCACTAACTCGAAAGGAGCACCCCATGGACATTTGGTACACCGAAAATCACACAGAAAACGTCCGCCTATCCATCCGCATTGACAAGCAGCTTGCCAGCGTGCAGAGCGAATTCCAGCGAATTGATATCTTCGATTCCGTTGAATTCGGACGGATTATGACGCTCGACGGACTGCTCATGGTGACGGAAAAGGACGAATACATCTATCACGAAATGATCACCCATGTCCCCATGGCGACGAAACCGAAGATCAAACGAGTATTGGTCATCGGCGCAGGAGATGGCGGCACAGTCCGGGAATTGTGTCGATATCCCACGATTGAACACATTGACATGGTAGAAATTGATGAAATGGTCGTTCATTTAGCAAGGGAATACCTGCCTTTTACGGCGTGCAGATTAGACGACCCCAGAGTACATATCTACTACCAGGACGGATTGCGGTTTGTGCGGAAGATGGAAAACGCCTATGACCTGATTATTGTGGATTCCACCGATCCTTTCGGCGTGGGCGAGGGGCTTTTCACAAAGGAGTTTTACGGAAATTGCTACAAAGCATTGACCGAGGATGGCATTCTGGTGAACCAGCATGAGAGTACATTCTATACATCCTATTCCAACGCCATGAAGCGTGCCCACAGTCGGATTAAGCAGTTTTTCCCAATTGCGCTGGTTTATCAGGCGCATATCCCTACTTATCCATCCGGACATTGGCTCTTTGGTTTTGCCTCGAAACAATACGACCCCAGACGGGATCTGCAGGCGGACTGGTGGAATGGATTGGGGCTGCGGACAAAATATTATAACACGATTCTGCACCAGGGCTGCTTTGCGATTCCCAATAATGTCCGGGATGCACTGCGAGAGGCGGCAAGGCAGGGGTGAATGGAGAAAACAGGGATTTAGGAGGAATTGCGCATGGAAAATAAAGTCGCTTATTTCCTGAATTTCATCTGGACATGCCTTGTTGCATATTTTTTTCCGTTATGTTTCGGCATGATTTTTCTGAATATCACAGGGCGTGCAAAAGGATATAGCTATGATTTAAGCGGAGAACAAACGATATCTTTTCTGGTGGGGTACATTCAATTTCTGATATGGCGTGCCATATCTATGCCGTCGCTTGCCTATGTATTTCTAAAGACAAAGGAAAAAGGCAATCTGTACTTACTGATTCCTTTGATATTGTACATTGCGCTTTCTGTCCTATGGATTTGTCAGAACGGCGGCTGGTCATTGTATTTAGAGGATGTGTTCAATCTATAAATTGCAGTTTGACAAGACCGTAGAAATCAGATGCACAATGTCTTAGAATTCATAAAGAATTATAATCTTCACGCACGAGGTGAAAACGCTTGAATTCCTCATTAGGATCAGCGGATCATACCACAAGTAAACATGATGCACCTGCATCATCACATATAAAAGAATCATCATTACTTTCGGAAAAAACAGGAGGATTTATATTATGGGAAAAGCGTTAATTATCGGAGCCGGCGGCGTTGCCGGCGTAGTCATCCACAAGTGCTGCCAAAACAGCGAAGTATTCACAGAAATCTGCATTGCCAGTCGCACGAAATCCAAGTGTGACAAGTTCAAGGAAGAATTGCAGGACAAGACATCTACCAAAATCACCACCGCACAGGTGGATGCCAACGATGTCAATCAGCTGATTGCATTGATTCAACAGGAAAAGCCGGATATTGTGATCAACGTGGCACTTCCGTATCAGGACTTGACTATTATGGACGCCTGTCTCGCCACCAAAACGGACTATCTCGACACTGCCAACTATGAGCCGGAGGACACGGCAAAGTTTGAGTATAAGTGGCAGTGGGCATACCGGGAGCGGTTTGAAAAAGCTGGCATTACGGCGTTGCTGGGCTGCGGCTTTGATCCGGGTGTAACCGGTGTATTCTGTGCTTATGCCCAGAAGCATTACTTTGACGAGATTCATTATATTGACATTTTGGACTGCAACGGCGGCGACCACGGCTATCCCTTTGCCACGAATTTTAATCCAGAAATCAACATTCGCGAAGTTTCCGCAAAGGGTAGTTATATTGAAAATGGCGAGTGGATAGAGACAGAGCCAATGGAAATCAAGCGTGTTTACAACTTCGACCAAGTTGGCGAAAAAGATATGTACCTGCTTCACCACGAAGAGCTGGAATCGCTGGCATTGAATATCAAGGGGATCAAACGCATTCGCTTTTTTATGACCTTTGGGCAGAGTTATCTGACCCATCTGAAGTGTCTGGAAGATGTGGGAATGACCTCCATTGAGCCTATTATGTTCGAAGGAAAGGAGATCGTGCCTCTACAATTTTTGAAGGCAGTGCTACCGGATCCGGCTTCTCTGGGTCCGCGAACCGTCGGCAAGACTAACATCGGCTGTATCTGTCAGGGCGTTAAGGATGGAAAGCCAGTGAATTATTATGTCTACAACGTCTGTGATCACCAAGAATGCTACAAGGAGGTCGGCTCTCAAGCGGTTTCCTACACCACTGGTGTTCCGGCAATGATCGGCGCTATGCTGGTTATGACCGGGAAGTGGAAGAAGCCGGGCGTGTACAATGTGGAAGAATTTGATCCCGATCCATTTATGGATGCGCTGAATCAATGGGGTTTGCCATGGACGGAGAATTTTGATCCGGTGCTGGTGGACTAAGGGAAATGCCATGATTCAATTCATCCCAATCATTACCTGAAGGATAAGGAGGCTTGATTATGAAAATTAGAACAATGACCATACAAGATTACGATGGCGTCTACGGACTTTGGCTGGCTTGTTCCGGCATGGGTCTGAATGATTTGGACGATTCCAAGGGCGGCATTACCCGCTTTCTGGTGCGCAATCCGAACACCTGCTTTGTAGCAGAGGAGGACGGCAAGATCATTGGTACGATCCTGACCGGAAATGATGGACGCAGAGGGTATATCTATCACGCCGCTGTTCACCCGGAGTATCGCCGACAGGGGATTGCTACCCAATTGGTAGAAACTGCTATGGCGGCACTCTACAAGATTGGTATCACAAAGGTGGCGCTGGTGGTATTTGACCAGAACACTGGTGGCAATGCCTTTTGGGAGAAAATTGGTTTTACCGTCAGAGATGACCTTGTTTATCGGAATAGAGCCATGGTGGAGATGACAAAAATTGACACATAAGCCGAAAAGAAATTCCTCCAGCTATTATATGAAAATATTGTTGAAATACACGGTTCAGAAATATGTTTTCTATGAGGAATCCATCTTTCGGGTTTATGCCGACTCTTTCGATACGGCTTATCAAAAGGCAGAAAACTATGTCAGCTTGATGATTGAACCCCAACGAAAAAATATATACGGTAACACCGTGCATTGTTCTATCGTGGATTATCTGGACTGCTTTCAATCCGATGACATGGAGAACGATGTGCAGGAAGTGTATTCCAGAATCTTTCAAAATCACGCCGAATTTTCTGAACAGGAACTGGTAAAACTCCTTGGTGATACCTGTACACGCGAGGAAATGTTGCCTCTTCGGTATTTTCCTGATCCAAAAGAAATCTGAATCCAGGAAGCGTTCCGCACCACGCAGAACGCTTCTACTATATATCCTTGAAAGGAGTACATTCATGGAATTTCAAGACCGCTGCGACATCCCCATTTCCGATGTCCGCACACCGTGCTATATCACCGATGCACGACTCTTAAAACACAACACCGCCATCTTAAAGCAAGTACAGGACAAAACCGGCTGTAAGATCCTGCTGGCACAAAAGGCATTTTCCATGTTTTCGACTTACCCGCTCATCCGAGACGACTTAGCTGGCACAACCGCAAGCGGTCTATTCGAGGCAAAACTGGGACATGAACATTTCGGCAAGGAAGTCCATGTTTTTTCCCCTGCCTACACCCAGGAGGATTTCACCCGGCTGTTGGAGATCGCTGACCACATTGTGTTCAATTCCTTTGGACAATGGCATAAGTATAAATCGCAGGTACAAGCTGCAGCTCGGCATATTTCCTGTGGCATTCGCATTAATCCTGGCTATGCTGAGGTGGAGACGGACTTGTATAACCCCTGTATCCCCGGCTCCCGAATGGGTGTGCCACTGGAGCAAATGGAGGATTTAGACGGCCTAGACGGCATCCATTTCCACACCATGTGCGAACAAAATGCCGATGTGTTGGAACGCACGCTTGACTATATGCTTCCCCGATTTGATCCATGGCTGAAACAGTGCAAATGGGTGAATTTCGGTGGTGGACACCATATTACACGTCCTGACTATGATATCGACTGCCTGCTGCGCTGTATCGATCGGGTGCAGTCGCAGTACGGTGTAAAGGTTTATCTAGAGCCGGGGGAAGCCATTGCCCTAAACGCCGGATTTCTGGTGGCGTCGGTGTTGGACATTATGCAAAACGGCATGGACATTGCCATTTTAGATGCGTCGGCAGCGTGCCATATGCCGGATGTACTGGAAATGCCCTATCGTCCTCGTATTATTGGTAGCGGCACTGCCGGAGAAAAGGCTTACACCTATCGCCTTACCGGAAACACCTGCCTTGCCGGCGATGTAATCGGCGACTATTCCTTTGATCATCCGCTACAAGCCGGCGACAAGCTGATTTTCTGTGATATGGCAATCTATTCCATGGTGAAAAATAATACCTTTAACGGCGTTCCCCTGCCGGACATTCTGCTGTATCATGAGGATGGTACTTTAGAATTGGTGAAGCGATTTGGCTATCGAGATTTTGAGGGACGGCTGTCATGATGTTTGATATCACCCATTGTACGCTCTGTCCACGGCGATGCAGCGCAGATCGGACAAAAACTGTGGGCATTTGCCACTGCGGTTCAGAGATTTATGTGGCACGTACAGCATTGCACCCATGGGAAGAGCCCTGTATCTCCGGTACCAATGGTTCCGGGACAATTTTCTTCGCCGGATGTGCTCTGGGCTGTATCTTTTGCCAGAATCGAGAGATCAGTCGTCGTGCTGTGGGAAAGGTTCTGACTGTACATCAGCTTGCTGAAACTTTTCTGCGGCTACAGGAAGAAGGGGCGCACAATATCAACCTTGTCACCGGAAGTCACGTTACACCATGGATCGTGCAGGCGTTGAAATTGGCAAAACTCCGGCTGCAAATTCCGGTCGTCTGGAATTGCGGCGGCTATGAATCACCGGAAATTCTGGCAATGCTAGACGGACTGGTAGATATTTACCTGCCAGACTTGAAATTTTACAGCCCGGAAACGGCAAAGGCATGTGCCGGTTGTCCAGATTATTTTGACGTGGCTTCTGCTGCTATTTTGGAAATGTTCCGACAGGTAGGAAAGCTCCAATGGGATGAAACTGGCACACTTTTACGGTGCGGATTGATAGTGCGGCATTTGGTGCTTCCGGGACACCGGAAAGAGTCTATGTCAATCATCGAATGGTTGTCAAACAGCCTGCCCAAAGAACATTTTTTGCTCAGTCTGATGGGGCAATACACGCCGCCGGATATGCCCTTGCCGGATCAGCATCTGAACCGGCGTGTAGCGACGTTTGAATATGAATCTGTCCGGAAATATGCGGTGCAATTGGGACTGAACGGCTATGGGCAGGATCGGTCGGCGGCAGATGCGGGGTATGTACCGGAGTTTGAGGTGGAGTGAAGAAACTGAGATAAGATTGGAAATGAAAAAACCTTAAACAAAAAAGCCATTGCATTATATCAAAAGACAGGATTTGTGGAAACAGAGCGGTATAATCAAAATCAGTTTTCAAATGTATTTATAGTTTTACGCTTGGAGCATGGAAGAGAGGTGAAAAAGTGCGAATAGTTCTATATTGCTTGCTGCAATGTACTTGGGGTGTTTTACAATCCGTATTGGGGCTATTTAATTTTATGCTGCATATTCATGATAATCACTATTTTTATCATGGATGTATTGTAACCGAGTGGAATCATCCATCCAGCGTTTCTCTTGGAATGTTTGTGTTTGTCACAAAAGAGCCTTTTTTCTATGAGAAACTGAAAGATCAATACACAATAGAAGAACTTTCACAACGGCTTCTTGTACACGAGTATGGTCACACAATACAGTCACTAATTTTAGGACCGTTGTATTTAATCGTGATCGGAATACCATCAACTTTATGGGGATTTTTGCCTTCTTGCAATAAGAAACGCCGAACAAAGCGTATCTCGTATTTTTCCTTCTTCACAGAAAAATGGGCAAATCACCTTGGAGAACGAATCACCCGTCACAGATCAATGGAGAACCTGATGATCGAATCATCAAATTCATAGAGAGATGAATTTGATATGGAATTTGATGTAGTTACTGCCATACAGTGTCATCATTATTTACCTCAGGAAGAGAGAAAAGTTGCAGTAACAAGATGTTTTCATGCACTTAAGAAAGATGGAATATATATCACATTTGAAAATATCCGCCATAACAATAAAAAAACAGATGCCATTGCCAAACGGCCATGGGAAAATTACATGCGTTCTAACGCAATGACACAACAGCAAGTGCAAAACCATATGAAAAGGCGAGGGGCGGAAGTTTTTCCGATTACAATCGCAGAACATATAGAGCTGCTGAAAAGTTGCGGTTTCAAGTGTGTCGAGTTATTGTGGTTTTCCTATATGCAAGCAGGCTTTTTCGCCATAAAATAACAGAAAGAAGATGATACTATGAACCAATTTACAGACCAATTTCAAAAATTCCTGACTACTTTCGGCGTGGGAAGAACCATGGTACTCTCCACCGCAGTAAACGATAAAGTATCGTCCCGAATGATGAGTGTTGTGCAGTTGGGTGGCATATTTTATTTTCAGACCGATATCAAATTGCGCAAATATCGGGAGTTGACGGCAAATCCCCATGTGGCGCTGTGTATCGATAACATCCAGATTGAAGGCATATGCAAAGAAGTTGGACATCCGCTGGAACATCCGTCGTTTTGCCGTGCATTTCAGACGTGTTTCAAGGGATCATACGATGCTTACTCTCATTTGCAGAATGAACGACTATTTTCTGTAACGCCGAGCGCGATTCAGTGCTGGGTATATCAGGATGGTGATCCGTACATAGAGACGTTTGAGGTGGCTGCACAGCGATATACGGTTACGAAGTACATAGGTATATGAGTGTTTTTCATATATCGTACTCACAAAAGTGCAATCAATCGAAAGAGGAACGATCATAATGAAGAAAGCATTATTTTTAGTTGATGATTATTGGCACAAAGCAGATACAATCCGCCCACTGGTTAATATCCTTTTTGATCAAAGCCAGTGGAATGTGATTTTTACAACATGCCCGGATGCTTTATATACAAATCAAGATATTGACTTGTTTCTATCCTTCAAAGACCCGATAGAGAATGATCAGATTCCCACTCCGATCTGGTGTGACGACAAATGGACAAGGCTGTTTATGAATTTGATCCATTCAGGCGTAGGATTTATTGCGGTTCATGCAGCAGTGACAGATCTTAAAAAGGATCATCCACTTGTAGCTGATATATTGCATTCAGTTTTTATCACACATCCTGAACAATGTGAAGTATCTGTTAAAATCATCAAAGAACACCCTGTAACGGCGGGGATAACCGACTTTGTTTTACCAGAAAAAGATGAGCATTATCAAATGAAAATGATTGATGATACAACTGTAACAATACTTGCAAATACAATTTCTCTGAATGGTGTTCAGCCGGGACTTTGGGTAAGTGAGTATGGGAAAGGAAAGGTTTGCTGTTTTACACCGGGGCACACAACTGTAAACATGACTTGTGACGGATACACACAGATTTTGAAAAATGCAATTGCATGGTGTGAATGCTACGTGTAAAAGAGGGAATACATGAAAATTCAAAAAGTTACTGAGAACAAAAAGCAATATCTCTCCTTGTTATTGCTGGCGGATGAACAAGAGTCATTGATCGATGGTTACTTAGATCGCGGTATGATGTATGTTCTTGTGGACGTTGATGACAATGCAATATGTGAGTGCGTGGTGACCGATGAGGGAAACGGCGTTTTGGAGATTCAGAGTATTGCCACTGCACCTGCATTTCATGGCAAGGGCTATGGCAGGGCAATGATCGAGTTTCTTATCCAGACGTATCGGGGTCAATTCTCTGTTTTACGGGTCGGGACAGGGGATAGTCCGCTGACGATTCCGTTCTATGAAGCGTGTGGATTTGTGCGCGCATATGTGATCCCGGGTTATTTCCTCACCCACTATGACCATCCGATCTATGAAGCCGGTGTTTTGCTGGTGGATAAGATCTACTTGGAGAAAACACTATCATGATGATCAGAAAAATATCAGTTTAGAAAGGAAGGAAACAAATGCAGGACGAATGTCTAATCTGCGGCGCACCGCTTTGGTATACCGAGGCAGATCAAGAGATGGAATGTTCCATTTGTCATAAAAAAGAACGCAGTAAGACTGCATGCGAAAACGGGCACTATGTCTGTAACGACTGTCATACAAATGGCATGGATCGTGTGATCCCGTTTTGTCTGCAAGAACAGACAGAGAAGAACCCGATTCACTTGTTAGAAGCAATGATGGCAATGCCGTTTTGCCATATGCATGGTCCGGAACATCACGTGCTGGTCGGTGCAGCACTTTTGACGGCGTACAGAAATGCCGGCGGTGAGATCGATCTCACAAAGGCACTGCCGGAGATGCTCCGCCGCGGAAAATCTGTGCCCGGCGGTGCGTGTGGATTCTGGGGTGCCTGTGGTGCTGGGATTAGTGCTGGAATGTTTATGTCCATCGTGACTGGCTCAACACCGCTTGCATCAAAGGCATGGGGATTGTCAAATCAGATGACTGGACGTGCTCTCGAAAAAATCGGTGCGGTAGGAGGGCCTCGCTGTTGCAAGCGGGATTCTTATCTTGCCATTTCGGAAGCAGTGCGTTTTACCGAAGAAGCACTCGGCGTTTCTATGACACTGGATGATATAATTTGCACTCGTTGTGCACAAAATCGCCATTGTATTGGTGTGCGTTGTCTATTTTCCCGAGTTTGCCACTTAAAAAGGGAAAAGAGCGGGCAAAAAGCAATCAAAAATGGCGAAAAAGCGTCAAAAGCGACGTAGAATAGATGTATTCTAATTTTGATGAAATAGGACTACATT
>CASEUJ010000030.1 GCA_949291125.1 uncultured Ruminococcus sp. | reverse complement strand
TTGCATAAGAGGAAACCACATAATACTACCGATGCTTATCTTGACAGATTGTGTGATTTATGCTATCATATAGCCGTAGCATATCCCTTGTGCTACGCTATTGTATACGACCGCTCGGCTTCGGCTGGGCGGTTGTTTTTTGTGTGCGATTGTCGTACCAAGTGTCGTATTGCTAAAAATGTCGTACAAATGGCGTACAAAAAAAGAAAAACGCAATCCCGGAAACATCCCGAAACTGCGTTGTTTTTGGCGGAAAGAGAGGGATTCGAACCCTCGATACGCTATCAACGTATACACGAGTTCCAGTCGTGCGCCTTAGACCAGCTCAGCCATCTTTCCTTATAAACATAAAAACTCTGAAAAGAATATTTGGTGCGAGTGACGGGACTTGAACCCGTACGCCGAAGCACACGCCCCTCAAACGTGCCTGTCTGCCAATTCCAGCACACTCGCAATCAGCTTTATTATTATAGCAGATCTGCTTGCAGTTGTCAAGAGTTTTTCCTAGATCTTATTCGTAAAGTTTACATGAATAAAATGCTATTTTAGCCCATAAAATCATATTTCCTGAGAAAAACATTTCGCCGTTTTGTGCCCGAAAAGTCTGAAGGCGGCACCATACAAAGATCGTGTGGTGCCGCCGCATTATTTCGTATAAGCAATTATGACCGAGGATATCATTGTACAGAAACCGCATGTTCTGTAAAGAAAATTATGTATGATTAACAAAATATCCGATGACATCTTTACGGGTAATGATCCCGACAAATATGCCGCGGTCATCGATGACGGGGACAAAATTCTGATCCATGACACGCTTTAAAAGATCTTCCATTGTGGCACAAATCTGAACAGATGGATTAAATTCGGTGCGCAGGAGATCAGAGACATGTTCGTGTTCGGCTTGGTGAATGTCAAATGGAACCGGTGTCTTTCCGCCGGCAGTTTCCAGAACATGCCATAAGAAGTCACCTTCTGTAATGGTCCCATGGTAATATCCTTCCGGATCAATGACCGGAATCGCCGTATAGTGATGATAATGCATTTTTTCAAGACCTTGGCGAATGGTATCCGTTGTGTAGAGATAAGCCGTGTCACACTTTGGTTTTAATAAAAATGCGATATTCATAAAGATTCCTTTCTGCTGTTTGGTGGTTGTTGGCCGATTGATCCTGTCCCATCCTCTTGTACTTTTTCCATTATAGCATAGACGATCTGGAAATGCAAGCATTTTCAAGCGTTTTTTCTTTGATTTTACGACAGTGGCGTAATTGCAGTAATATTTCCGGCAAGTGCCGGGTATGCAGAAACAGAACCGGAAATCCGGACTTCATCAGACAACAGATTGGCATCGACAATAAATTCAAGAACGTTTGCTCCGGCTCCACAGATACGATAGAGATGGGACGCATCGGTATGACAGTCTGCTTTGATGTCTGCGACCATAACCGTGAATTGTTCGCCAGTTTCCAGCGTCACTAGAAAGCGATCACCACAGCCTTCTTTAAGCCAGCCTGTCCCCATGGCAACCAGATAGTCGTCACCGATCCGACGAAGCCCTTGAAGATCTGTCCAGGCGTTTTGCTGTAGTGTGTATTGCACAGACGCCGTGTCAGTGATGGTGCGATAGTCCATGTATGCTTTGAACCATGTTTCCTGTTCTGCAAACAGTGATACAGCTCCCGTTGGTATTTTTTCCGTTTGGATCTGTGTGGAAACCGTCTGCTGTTTTACGTTTGTGTCGCTTTCGGAGTCTGCGGGCACTTCCTGCGTCGATTGGATTATGATGGTAGATGTGGCGATGGGAATATCAGTTTCTGTTGTAGAATCAGGCGGGTCTGCTTTGACAGTTGTCGTTGTTGCGATTGCAGATTTGTTGCCAGAAATATCTGCTGTTGTCGTGACAATTGTTGTGATAACGGTTGCGACAGGAGTTGCGAGCGGTGTGATTGCGGGTTCTGTATATGCATTTGTGCAGGAAGTTTCAGCCGGTCTGTCATCGATTTCTGGAAGTGTAGGCATATCTGCCGATATTTGTGTAAGTACCTGTGTGATTGGCATTGTGCGAAGCGTCAATGCATCTCCTACAATGGGTAGATGATGACAAAGAAGCGTACAGGCATATCCTGTACAGATCGTGAGAATGACTTTTTGCAGTTGCAACATTACATGATCTCCTTTTGTGCATTTGTCCGGTATTTTCGGACAAGGTTTTTGTGGTCACTCTTTCGCATTTCTATGCAGATCACAAAAGGAGATATGCGTTGTTACAGATTTTCTTGTGATAGATTGACGTATTGAACGAAATTAATTCTATGAAATTGTGCAAAACGCTGAAATTCAAAAGAATTGCTTGACAAATCCGTTGGCGACGGATATACTAAAATTAAATTCAATGAGCAAAGGTAAGTATCCGGCAACACGGCGCCACAGAGAGCCGGGGATGGTGTGATCCCGGTGTGTACGCTGCTTTGGAGAATGGATTTGTGAGAAGCGTGGCGAACAATGCGATCTGCGTTCATTAGCCATCGCCGCATCTCCTGCGTTATCGGGAGAGGATATTTCCGGTAAAAATGACCGGCGTATCTGCGAATGAGGGAAACTGATTGTAATATGTACAGTTTCTGAAATTGGGTGGCAACACGTAGACAATAAGTCTGACGTCCCATGTTTTATGGGAAGTCAGGCTTTTTTTATTTTGCCAAATGATCAAAAAGGGAGTTGTGATCATATGTTAACACCATCGCTGGAAGAAGTAAAGTCTCTTGCAAAGGAGTATTCTATCATCCCGGTAATGTACACCTTTGCTGCCGATAACCAGACACCCATCAACATCTATGGGGCGCTAGCGGCACATAGTGACAATTCATTTATCCTGGAAAGCGTTAGCAATGGTGCCCAATGGGATCGGTATTCATTTATCGGCGCTGCACCAAGGCAAGAAATTGAGATCCGGGGCAACACCGCAAAGATTCGCACTGGGTCTCACACTGAAATGGTAGAGGTCAGCGAGCCGATCGCTTTCCTGAAAGAACACATGGCACAATATCGTGCGCCGGTATTGCCGGCGGCGCCGAATTTCACTGGTGGCCTGATTGGCTATTTCGGCTATGATACGGTGCGCTATGTTGAAAAAAAGCTTACCCATGTGCCAGAGGACGATGTGCATATGCCCGATTGTCACTTGTTTTTATATGACGAGCTGGTGGCGTATGACCATCTTAGCAGCAACGGCATTGTGATCTTAAATCTTCATGCAGACGGCGACCTAAATGCTCAGTATGCCGCAGCCCAATGGCGTGCTGAAGAATTGGTGCAGGTTATCCAAAATTATCACGCTGCACCGCAGTCCTATTCCAAAACCAACATGCCGGTGGTGCATTCCAATATGACCAAAGAGAGTTTTGGTGAAATGGTGGATCAGGCGAAGGAATATATCCGCAACGGCGATATCTTCCAAATCGTCCTTTCCCAGCGCTTTGAGATTTCCAATCCGCCGGACAGCTTTGCGGTTTATCGGCGGCTGCGTGCTACGAATCCTTCGCCTTATCTCTATTATTTTCATACGCCGAAGTATGATGTGGCTGGTGCTTCGCCGGAGATGCTGGCAAAGGTTTCTGATGGCGTCTTGCACAACCGACCCATTGCCGGGACTCGTCCTCGGGGAAGAACTGTGGAAGAGGATATGGAAAACGAAAGAGAACTTCGGACAGATCCGAAAGAGCTTGCAGAACACACCATGCTGGTAGATCTGGGACGCAACGATGTGGGTAAGGTCAGCGAATTTGGTTCAGTTGAAGTGACAAGATATATGGTGACAGAACGTGCTTCTAAGGTGATGCATTTGGTATCAGATGTGGAAGGTAGACTCCGCAGCGACAAGACGGCGCTGGATGCCTTAATGGCGGTGCTCCCGGCGGGGACGCTGTCCGGTGCGCCAAAGGTGCGTGCCATGGAACTGATTGACCAGTTTGAGAACAAAAAGCGTGGACTCTATGGAGGCACAGTGGGCTACTTGGGTTTTGACGGAAGTATGAATACTTGTATCGCCATCCGGACGGTGGTATTTGCCAACCAGAAGGCGTATGTACAGGCAGGAGCCGGTATCGTTGCCGACTCAGTACCAGAACGGGAATACTATGAAACTGTCAACAAGGCATTGGCGGTCATCAATGCAATTCAGGAGGCTTAACCATGATCTTACTCATCGATAATTATGATTCGTTCACGTATAATCTTTATCAGTATATTGGGGAGTTATATCCAGACATTCAAGTGGTGCGAAATGACGAGGTCACCCTTGTACAGATTGAAACAATGGCACCCCAGGCGCTAATCTTTTCACCGGGGCCGGGTTATCCAAAGGATGCCGGGATCACACTCGATGCCATCCGGTATTTTGCCGGAAAGCTCCCAATGCTGGGGGTTTGCCTGGGGCATCAGTCCATCTGTGAGGCGTTCGGTGGCACCATTATTCCGGCAAAAAAGTTGATGCATGGCAAGGCAAGCCGCATCCATCTAGAGCGAATTTGTCCGCTGTTTGCAGAATTGCCGGAATACGTATCTTGTGGTAGATATCATTCTCTGATCGTACAAGAGTCAAACTTTCCTCAGGCACTTGTTCCGACGGCACGGGATGATGAAGGGCAGATTATGGCGCTGATGCATCGGGAGTATCCCATCTTCGGTGTACAGTTTCATCCGGAATCGCTGCTTACCCATGAAGGAAAGCGCATGTTGGCTAACTTTCTGAATCTGATCCCTGGTGTGGCGGTGACGATCCCAATACCAGAGGATGCGCCGAAGACGGCACTTTGTAAATATATTGCAAAAACAGCAGACGGTGAAGATCTTACTTTGGAAGAAGCGGAGGGCGCTGTCGATATCATCATGAGCGGCAGCGCAACACAGGTGCAGACTGCCGGTCTTCTGACTGCTCTTCGGATGAAGGGGGAGACTATCGCGGAGATCACCGGATTTGCAAAAGGTATGCGCCAGAAGGCACAGCATGTGGATGGCTGTGAAGAGAGCATTGAGATCGTGGGAACAGGTGGTGACCTGGCGAATTCCTTCAACATCTCTACCACATCGTCTTTTGTCATTTCCGCTGCAGGTATGCCGGTGGCAAAGCATGGAAATCGCAGTGTTTCCAGCAAGAGCGGTGCAGCAGATGTTCTCGAGAGTCTGGGGGTACGCATCCAGACCACTCCAGAACAGGCAAAGGCTTCGATCGATGCCATCGGCATTTCGTTTCTGTTTGCACAGAGCTATCATAAGGCCATGAAATATGTAGGACCGGTGCGCAAAGAACTGGCTGTCCGCACGATCTTTAATATCTTAGGACCTCTAACCAACCCGGCTTCTACCAAATATATTTTGTTGGGTGTCTATGAAAAGGCGTTGTTACCGGTGATGGCACAGGTTCTGATCGGTCTGGGGATCAAAAATGCGATGATCATTTATGGCAATGATCGGCTGGATGAAGTGTCCATCTCAGATCGCACTTCTGTTGCCGAGGTGCGGGATGGTACAGTCAGGGAATATGACATCACACCTGAGGAGTTTGGTCTGCCTCGTGGCACCAAGGAAGAGATCGTCGGCGGAACTGCAGACGACAATGCCAAGATTACCCGGGGCATTCTAGAGGGGAGAATCCAGGGGGCGAAGCGTAATATTGTGTTGTTGAATGCTGGCTGTGCGCTTTATATTTCCGACAAAGCTTCTTCCATTGCAGAAGGAATTCATATGGCACAAGAAGTTCTCGACAGCGGTAAGGCACTGGAAAAGCTCAATGAACTGGTTGCCTTTACCAATCGATGTGCATGAGGTGCGACGTTATGATATTAGATGATATTCTGACATATCGAAGAGAACAATTAAAGCGGGAAAAGGCTGTATGCACATTCGAAGAGATGAAATTGCGAGCAGAGAAGGCACTTACGCAGAGAAAACCACTGTCCTTAAAGGCGGCACTCTCTGGGGATCGTCTTAGTTGTGTTTGTGAAGTAAAAAAGGCATCGCCGTCTAAGGGGCTGATCTGTCCCGATTTTCATCCGGCAGAGACCGCAGCACAGTATGCGGCTGCCGGCGCCAACGCCATCTCTTGTTTAACAGAAGAACATTTTTTTCAAGGATCGTCCGAATATCTCCAGCAGATCCGGCAGACAGTCAATCTTCCGATTTTGCGCAAAGACTTTCTATTTGATCCTTATCAAATTTATGAAGCAGCTGCCATTGGTGCAGATGCGGTGTTACTCATCGCAGCAGTGCTATCCCCAGAGGAGATGCAGTCGCTTTATACCCTGACATACGCCCTTGGTCTAGAGGCGTTGGTAGAGGTACACAATGCCGAAGAGCTGGCGGCGGTGGAGGATCTCCATCCCCAGATCTTAGGGGTCAATAACCGGGATCTCAAGACATTTGAGGTGGATCTGAACACAGTGGCAAAACTGAAACCGGATGCGCCGAAAGATGCAGTGTTTGTTTCAGAAAGTGGTATTCGGAGCAATGCCGATATGAAACAGGTGCGCAGCTGTGGCGCCGATGCCGTGTTGATCGGAGAGACCCTGATGCGTAGCAATGACATTGTAGCTGCCCTACAGGGGCTGCGGGAGGGTATATGAAACTGAAATTCTGCGGCATTCGGCGCGTGGAGGATGTGACCTATTGCAACGGGCTGTTGCCGGACTATATGGGGATGATTTTATCGCCGGGCTTTCGCCGGTCGGTGGACTGGACAGACGCCAAAGCTCTTGCGCTCCAAAAGGATAGACGCATACAACTGGTGGGGGTCTTTGTGAATGCAACAGTGGCGGAAATTCTGAGTTTGTTGGAAGTAGTCTCGCTAGATGTAATCCAGCTTCACGGGCATGAGGATGCCGTTATGATCGACATGCTTCGGGCACAGACCGACTGTGCTATCTGGAAGGCTGTCCGGGTACAGAGTGCAGCGGAAATCGCTGTAGCTGAACAGCTAGGAGCAGATGCGCTTGTCCTAGAGGGTTATGTGCCGGGGCAAGTTGGTGGCACGGGTCAGACCGCTGATTGGAATTTAATTGCCCAAGCAAGACCCAAGATGCCCTTCTTCCTGGCAGGTGGTCTCCGGTTGGAAAATCTAGAAAAAGCCTGCCAACAGGTGCAGCCTGATGGCGTGGATTTAGCCAGCGGTGCAGAAACCGATGGGGTCAAAGATTTTGAGAAAATGAAAGCAATTGTAGAATATATACGAGGTGAAAAAGCATGGAAAAAGTAGGAAGATTTGGAATCTTCGGCGGGCAGTATGTGCCGGAGACAGTCATGCATGCGGTACATGAATTGGAGGACGCATATTGTCGCTATAAAGACGATCCGCAATTTTTAGAGGAATATCGTACACTGTTGCGGGATTACGCAGGGCGTCCGTCGATGCTTTATTATGCTGAGCGGATGACAAAGGATTTGGGCGGATGCAAGATCTATATCAAGCGAGAGGACTTAAACCACACAGGCGCACATAAAATCAACAATGTGCTAGGGCAGATTTTGCTTGCAAAGAAAATGGGCAAAAAGCGCATCATTGCAGAAACAGGTGCCGGACAGCATGGCGTTGCGACGGCGACTGCCTGTGCCATATTCAATATGGAATGTGAAGTATATATGGGTACAGAGGACATGCGCCGTCAGCGTTTGAATGTCTATCGCATGGAATTACTGGGGGCAAAGGTGACAGGTGTGGACAGTGGTACCGGTACGCTGAAGGATGCCATTAACGAAGCCATGCGAGATTGGGCGACCAATATCGAAACCACCTTCTATCTCATTGGTTCTGTCATGGGACCGCATCCATATCCTATGATGGTGCGAGATTTCCAGAAGATCATTGGCGAGGAGACAAAGGCACAGTTGCAACAGGCAGAGGGCAAATTACCAGACTGTGTGGTGGCATGTGTTGGCGGCGGCTCTAATGCGATTGGTATGTTTTATGATTTCATCTCCGACAAGTCGGTGCGTCTGGTTGGCGCAGAGGCCGCTGGAAAGGGGATCAATACCAAGCTTCATGCCGCCACGGTGGCAAAGGGATCGCTCGGCATCTTCCACGGCATGAAGTCCTATTTCCTCCAGAATGAGGAAGGTCAGATTGCACCGGTATATTCGATCTCTGCCGGACTGGATTATCCCGGTGTGGGACCGGAACATGCCAATCTCTATAAGACTGGTCGTGCGGAATATGTGCCCATCACCGATGAGGAGGCGGTGCAGGCGTTGGAATATCTTTCCCAAACAGAGGGCATTATTCCTGCCATTGAATCGGCACACGCCGTGGTGGCCGCCATGCAGATTGCACCGAAGATGAAACCGGATGAGATCATGGTGATCAACCTGTCCGGCCGCGGCGACAAGGATATGCAGCAGATCGCAGAATACAGAGGAGTGAAGATCAATGACGTACAATCGAATAGATAAGGCACTGGAAAATTGCAAGACACAGGGCAAAAAGGCTCTGATTACATACATCATCTGTGGTGACGGCGGCTATGACTGCACAGAGCAGGCTGTATTGGAAATGGTAGACCATGGCGCAGATCTTATTGAACTGGGTGTACCTTTCTCTGACCCCATTGCTGAAGGGCCAATCATTCAGGCGGCAAGCGCCCGGGCACTACAAAATGGCACCACCTTGAAGGGCACCTTTGAGATGGTACAGCGTCTACGGACAAAGATCCAGGTGCCGCTGTTGCTGATGATGTATATCAACACGATTTATCGTTTTGGTACCGACTGTTTCTTTTCTCTGTGTCAAGAAACTGGTATTGATGGTGTCATTGTTCCAGATATCCCCTATGAAGAAAAAGACGAGATTCAGGGTAGTGCCGATCAGTATGGCGTACATAATATCAGCCTTGTGACTCCGGCAAGTGAGGATCGCATTCATATGATTGCATCAGAGGCAACTGGATTTTTGTACTGTGTATCTTCGAACGGTGTGACAGGCGTCAGAAGTGAATTTCAGACAAACTTTAAGCCGTTTTTTGATCGAATTTATCAGTCTGCGAAAGTGCCGTGCGCTGTTGGATTTGGTATATCCGGACCAGAGACGGCAAAGGAAATGAGTCAGTATTGTGACGGCGTCATCGTCGGCAGCGCCATTGTACGGATGGTAGAGCAATACGGTGCGGTAGATGCACCTGGAAATATCGGTGCATTTGTCCAGAGTCTTCGTGATGCGCTGAATAATTAAAGGCAATACCGCAAAAGACCGCCTGACGGTTCAGAACAAAATTCAATGTCTGGCTGATATGGGAGCATGTATGAGATATTTAACTTTCCTCGATTCAATCGATTGAGCCTGTAATCTGCTGATCCCAATGTATAATGCAGATGTGATAGAAAACCTGATTCATGAAAAGCAGGAAGTGTCAGAGCAGGAATCATGTTAAAATGGAAACAATCACGATCATCCAGTAGGATTGCGAATGAGCGTGTTCTGTTAAATTTTGCTTTATACACATTTTTTGCATTCTTGACAAATAATTTTCTTGACAGAGTTCTAAAACTATGCTATAATATACAATGTTTTAAGGTATGCAGCAAAGGAGAGGGAGTATAAATGCGTGCAAAAGGCACAAAACAGATTTGTGAAAACCGTCAGGCACGACATGAATATTTTATCCTTGAGCGGTTTGAGGCAGGGATCGAATTACAGGGCAATGAAGTAAAATCCATTCGTTTGGGACATGTGAATTTGAAAGATGCATGGTGTGATATTTCGGATGGCGAACTTTTTGTGAAAGGGATGCATATCTCACCTTACGAAAAAGATGGACTTTTCCGGACAGATCCTATGCGGGTGCGCAAACTTTTGATGCATAAAAGAGAAATTCTTCGGCTGTTCGGAAAAGTGAAACAGGATGGTTTAACGTTGGTTCCACTTGCACTGTACTTCAAGGATTCTCGGGTTAAGGTCGAGGTGGGGCTTTGCAAGGGTAAGAAGTTATATGACAAGCGAGAAACGGCAGCGAAGCGAGATGCCCAGCGGCAGATTCGGCGTGCGGTGAAAGAGATGCAATAAGACTTTTGTTGTATCTTTATTATCGTCTATTGCGAAGATAAGGGGTGATCGCTTTCAATGTAGATTCCCGATTCGGGGTTGAACTGACACTTGAAAAATATTTTTTTCTTTGGGGTAGCGGAAAAACATCTGTTGCAAATGCATTTGCTTGCAGATATGGATGTAATACCATACGTATAAAAGTCGAACATGGCGTGAAACAAATTGATTGGGAGTATACAGTTACAGTAGGCGAGGTAGCTGCAATGATCGATTCGTATTGATGTATAGAAAAAAAGAAAAGTAGAACAGAAGATAATATAAAGTGTGCATAAATAAAAAAATCATGCACACTTTATTATACAAGGGGGCGTAACGGTTTCGACGGGGACGATGAAGCATGATAAGCGAGCAGAGATTGCTGCATCTCTTAAAACAGCGGCACGTTTAAAATTAAACGCTAAAAAGAACTTTACTGTAAGCTTTAACAAGAGCCTGCAGGTAGCTGCCTAAGTCAGCTACTGTCGCCCGTGAGAATACCACGACTCACGCTGCGGCATGATTGCAGTGGTGAACGTTTCGGCGGCTCGGTCACACCGCAGAAATGTATTTGACCTACTGTGCATGACAGCCTGTTTATTGGCAGTGTGCATGGGAATCAAGGTAGATAAACTACGCTCGTAGAAAGTTGTGTGGATTTGTTTTCGGACACGGGTTCAATTCCCGTCGCCTCCACCATCATCAACATTATGCGAACTCTCTCGAATGGTAGCGGTAACCTGCTCCAACGGGGGAGTTTTTGCGTTATTGGTCAAATTGACCAAAATAACAATGCTATCTTTGTACACAATCACCTGATTGACAAGTATCGAAAGAACATCGGAAAAATCATTTTCAGATGCATGTTCTACCATTTTTTGTGCGAAATATTCGAAATGCTCTAACTGAAAGTCTGGTGTTTCTGATTTCATACGTTTGATAGATGATTCCAATTGTGATTTGCGATGCTCTAATTCTGCAACGGTTTTTTTCAACGTTTCAGAAACAACGCCGTTTATCATTGCCGCAATACCGTTGTTTATTTTTTTCGTCACATCATTCAATTCCGCAATCGCCGCATTCAATTCAGAATTATCTTGTTTTTCACGTTGATACAGTTCATATGCTGTATTGGCGATTTTTTTTGCCGTTTCCGGTGTGATGTATTTGGCAATTGCGTCAGATACCGTTTTTTCCAATTCTGTCGCAGGAATCCAGCCGGTGCAGTTGTTAGGGCAAACGTAATAGTAATATCGTTTTTTTGCCGTCCCGGCTCTACCGTGCAAGTTTCTACCGCATATACCACACACCGTTTTACCTGTCAATAAATAATCGTGTGGCGTGTTCGTGTGACGATGTTTTTTCTTACTATCTGCCAACTTAGCTTGTACACGATCAAATAAATCTCGGTCAACGATTGCTGGGCATTGTGCCGATTCCCCAGCACATGTATAATTTCCCGTATACCGTTCATTTGACAGAATGCGTGATATCGTATCGCTTCGAAATTGTTTTCCACGGCTTGTGGTATATCCGGCTTCATTCAGTTCACGACAAATTTCTGCAAAGGTTTTTCCGCTATCGTATGCAGAAAAAATTTTCCGAACCAGTACCGCACCTTGTTCGTCAATTACTAATTTTTTGTCAGAATCGATTTTATAACCCATCGCAACGTTGCCCCCTGTAGTTTTACCTTTAATAACGTTTTCTCGCATGCCGCGTTTGATCTTCTGGCTTAGTTCCGCGCTGTAATATTCGTTCATGGCTTCTAACAATCCTTCAAGGATAATACCCTCTGGACTGTCTGTGATGTTTTCTTTTGCCGACAGCACCTTTACTCCGTTCGATCTCAATTTCGCCTTGTATACGGCACTGTCATATCGGTTTCGAGCGAATCGATCCAGCTTGTACACGATAACTGTATCGAATGCGTGCGATTTGCTATCAGATATCATGCGCTGAAATTCCGGACGATTCGCCGTTTTACCGCTGATTGCTCGATCTACGTATTGCCCTATAATTTCAATTTTTTCACGGTTGGCAAATTCCGTACATTCTCGAATTTGTCCTTCGATGGACTGCTCTGTTTGTCGATCACTGCTGTATCTGGCATAAATTACAGCTGTCATTATTATCACGCTCCTATAAAATATCTATAAAAATCGGCTTTCGGTTCCGCATCGGTTCAATTTAACTTTTGTTAACTTGAACCGGATACTATTGGAGAATTTCGGGCTTTTTTGGGTGTCGGTTCAAGTTCAAGATGACGTATATTCTTTATATTATATTACATATATAGTATATAGAATAATAGATATATATTATATATAAAAAATAATAAGTAATGTATCATCTTGAACCGGAACCGCAATAGGAAAAAGTACCGAAATTGCGTGTATTTCACCGGTTCAATTTAACTTTTGTTAACTTGAACCGCCACGGAACCGCGTGCTTTTTTCCATGTGTTGTTACGATTTTGTGAAACTGATGGTATAAATATGAATACCTACGAAAAAAGCACGCATATAATGTCACGTGCTTTTTCACATTTGCGTTGGAATCCCGCAGAATGCCCTTAGAATGCCCCAGAATCGATTTTAGAAGATTTTATATGAAATTTACCCCTAAAATCAGAAACGCCTTAGAACGGCACACAGAGCCTTTAGAAAGGCTGTCTTTTTTTGGGGCGGCGTTTACTGTTTACGCGGCTGGTTGGTACTCTACAATTGCAATTTCAGTCATGGCTTCTTTACACTTGTCTAAAATCACTTGGATTTTTTGTAGTGTCGTACCCGTATAGACAACTTCACCACACTGCGTGCATTTTAAGCAGGGAACGTGTTTGATCACAATGCAATTTTTTAATTCCGCCACATGTGTTGTGTAACCGGGTTGCATATCTCCCTTGCAATAAAAACAGTTCATATTTTTTACTCCTGCGAGTTAGTCAGATTATTTTTTCTTCCGAAAAGAAATTATCCAACCGCGTCGTCTTGGTCTGAATCGTTAGCACGAAAATCCTCAAGTTCACCAGCGGTGTAAATGTCGCGTTCTTCCTGTCCACCTTCCACAAGCTGACGCATGTACGATACAAGCTGTTCGCGGTCTTTTTCATCCATATACAGATATGCGGCAAGTATACCGGTCTGTGCGCTGGATAAGCCGAAATCACGTGCTACCTGCTGGATGCGGTCAGGCGGTTGGTCTGGTTGCTCTCTACCTAACAAATAATCCGTGGATACACCGTAAAAGTCGGCGAGCGTACATACGGAATCGAATGTCGGTTCTGCCGTTCCATACTCATATTTCTGATATGCTTGTACAGAAACATCTATTAGTTTCGCAAGCTCAGCTTGATTCAGCCCTTTGGATTTTCGCAAGTCCTTCAAAAGCTGTCCACGCTTTACCTTCGCGTTGATATTCACTTTATCACCTCTTTTCGTATTTCATTATACAACGAAAAGTGGTTTCTTGTCAATACAATACGGAGAAACGCAACTATAGATTTGCCATTATAACCAAAAATACCACTTTTATTTTGTGCAAAGCAACGAAAAGTAGTGAAATGTATTGACACAAACAACCGTAGGTAGTATAATATAATCACAAGGTCAGACAAGCCTTGAATACGAAAAAAGGAGGTTGACAGCGTGGCGAAACGGCGAAAGCGGCATAAGAAAAGCGGCGATAAGGACGCCACAATCAAAACAATCATCCTTATCACCGCAATCGTCCAGCTGGTAAAGGCAATCACTGAGATGGTTGAAACCTTTATCAATTAAACTGGGACTAATCCAAACCGGATGCCATTTACATCCGGCGAGGATTAGTATACCATAAAATCGCTACGTTGTCAACCATAAAGAATGGAGGGAAACTTATGGGAACTATTTTTACAATCTTAGAAATCGTGTGTGACGTTGGAACGCTTGTGCTACTATTGTTTTTGTGGTGGATGATGCGAAAAAGGTAAATTGGTTGTTCTGGAAGTGAGGAGATGAACCCAATGATTTATGTTATTATGACAACGATTTCCGCTTTTTTAATTTTAGCTTTGTGGAGGTGGTGTAAATGGAAAATTACAGCACTTTCGACCATATTGTTCACGGTTGAAAAATTCCGTGAACCGACTGACGAAGAACAACATTATTATGTGGATATTGTCATAAAGAAAATGTTACGTATTCGTAACTATTCAGAACCCCTGATTGAAAATGGACAAAGGATTTCCTAAAACAGCCAACCGAATAGCTTCAAAACCAGAAAAACCGTGCTTGATTGCTGTACTGACAAAGGACATGATCTTCAGGTACTCCTGAGCCCCTTCAATGGATCTGAAACAGCCGGACACTTTGATCTTCACTTTAATATTACGAATATCCCTCTCGGCTTGATTGTTGTCAAAAGGAACATCGAAGTCATATGCAAATCGGCAGACCTCTCCCTTGTGGCTGAAAAGCCGATTTATAAGGCATAAGACTTTTCCAAACTTTGTCTTTCCTCTCTTTCCGGGCTTGCGTTCGGGAATGGGGTTCTCCTCATAAGCCAACCGCATGATTTCATCATAAAGGTCGGAATATCGCTTCAAGGTGTTGCGATGAAGAGCTGCTTTCCCCTTTGCAATGGCCTTTTCTTTGGCATGCTTCAGATTCAGCAGCATAGATTTGAACTTTGCAGCCCATGTCTGATTCGGGTGGTTTTCTTCTACCCCTTTCAGTTTTCTGATCAAATGGGCACAGCAAAGCTGGTGCTTTACATTCGTAAAGCACCAATAAGGAGACCAGCAATCATGAACAAGCGTGCCGCCGCTATGTTGGATGATACCCATCTCTTCCATAGCAATATGACCTCTTTTGTCATGCAAAAACAGAACCGTATACAGTTCATTTGAAAGGCAATGCGCCCAACGTGTTTTCCCGTCAGCACGGCATCCTGTTTCATCTCCGTGTTTGTGGTGTGCGGATTTCAGTTTCTCTGCAGAAATTGCATTAGCTTCTTCGACCTTAACTGCACAACGGGAAACCATGTTTTTTATTGTTCCAACCGAAATCGGAATATGAAACACACCACTCAAAATATCATGAGTGCGGTTAAAGCTGACTGCTCCCACAGTATTCAATGCAATAGCAAGGCTTTCGAGATTCTGCCCATACTGTACGGTTGCTTTCAGGTGCGCAGGAAAAGAACCTGTCTTTGCCTCACCGCAAATCGGGCATTCTGGGATTGTGATCAACTCGTGTTCCGTCACATCGACCTGAGCAATTATATCAATCTCGTGACGAGTTTCTTTTACAGCAGAACGCTTCATGCATTGCTCTCGCTTCGGGCAGTACTGACAGTCCGTGTGAAGATGATGAATAACATGATCCGGCTCTGAGAGGACTGCGAGATGTGTACCGGAATGACCTTTCTGACCGCCCTGTTTCTTTCCGCTTTTCTCTCGCAAACTTCTATTCTTGTTGACTGGTTTTTTCTTAAGTCCATCAGACGATGGAGGTTTTGAGCTGTTGCTGGAATTCTTGTTGAGTTGCTCTCTAAGGTCACGGATAATGTCATTTTGCATCTCAACAATGCGCTTTAATTCATCCACTTCTTTCTGTAAATCCACGATGATCTGATTGCTATAATCCGGCATATGCTCACCTCCGTGTTAATGTATATCTACATTATACCATGACATGGAGAATAATGCAAATTCACAGTATATTCGGGTTCAGCATAATGACGAATCACAAGAACAGCAGATTTCTGAGGTGTGTTTTTTTAAGGTTTACAGCCAACAGCAGGTTGCTGTTATGATTTCAATTCATCTGAGCAGTTTCTATTGATACAAGAGGAGATTTTCTATTGTGCATGTATACGAAATTTACGCTAAATGACAGCAGGGTTCTGAATAGTTACTCTTTTCAGAAATCCAGTCCATGACGTTGCTGATGATAATTTGGATAGCCTGAAAAATGGTTTCAAACAGATATTTGAAAGCATCAAGAAGAGGAGAGATGAACTCATATATCGCATCTTGCTCATTTTTCAAGCATCTGCGATGAAAAAGATATTGTTATTTTTGATCGTGGTTATCCGTTCAGAGACATGATCGCTGCACTTACCAGAATGGAATGTAAATATCTGATGCGGCTTCAGAATTCGACTTTCAAAGGCGTAAAAGAAAATCCGTCAAATGATTTCAGAATTACTGTATTTGGTGTTCGATTTTTTTGTAAACGGTGCAAAAAGTGTGTTTATTGGCGTAAAAAATCATTTTCATTTTGTATCTAATGAGTTAAAATTATTATAGAGAAATTTTACTCATAGGAGGTAAGAATATATGAAAAAGCTTATTACAACTATTTTTGCATCAGCGTTATCGTTTAATTCTCTGGTTATAGCTCCAATGAACACAAATGCAGCAAATGATACATACGAGTTTGAAAGCGGAAATATATACGATACAGGAGACAATGTAACTTCTGTTGTCTCATTGTCAGGAGCAAGCGGAGGAAAGGCTGTTGAACTTAAAGATTCAGGCGACTCCGTGACTATAATCGTAAATTCTGAAAAAGACGGTATGCAGACACTTTCTATACGCTACAGTCAGCCCTATGATGAAAACGGAAAGTATCAGAATGTTATTGTCAACGGACAGAATGTCGGTCAGATTTTCTGTGCATACACTGGCGAAGGACAGTTCAAAACAGTGAGCATCTCAGCGAACCTCAATGCAGGCAATAACACGGTTACAGTTGAAAGTTCGTGGGGCTGGACTTACCTTGATTCTTTGTCAGTAGGGGAAAGTGTGGTAAGTGCAGGAGCAAATTCGCTTATCAGCAGAAATGTTCCGGCATACTCTGAAAAATCAGACAGTGCCTCATGGGGAAACGATGACAAATACTATACATTCTGGACTTCGGCTCCAAATGATTATCTCGCCTATGATCTTTCATCAGTTCCTAAGTCTATGCGTAAAAAGGTACTTGCAGTCTGGTACAACATAAGCACCTACGACAATATCGGTGTCTATGTCAACAAGGATGCTGAGCCGGTGGATTATACTATCGAGGTCAACAAGGCAGCTGGCGGAAGCTACCCCGCATCAGGGTGGGAGGTTGCAGAGATTGTAAACGGTAACGGTTGCAGTTCACGTCAGCACTTTGTGGATATGGACGGATATAACTGGATACGTTTACACGTCACTAAGTCGAATGGCAGCAAAGTAAGTCTGAATTTTGACATTCACGACGCTTCAAACGGCGTGTCAGACAGTTGGATATTCTTCGGTGATTCTATTACCGCAGGTAGCATGGTGAACGCCTACGGAACAGGCTATGCAACATTTGTAAATCAGCTTGACAGCAGCTTTTTCCCCGTGCAGGAAAACGGAGGTATTGGTGGAATTTCGAGCCGTGAAGGAAGGGAGAACATTGACAAGTGGCTCAGCATAAGTCTTGCAAAATATGTAAGCATTGCATACGGAACTAATGACGCATGGGGAAATCCCAATAATGCGCACAGCTATTATGAGAATACAAAGTACATGATAGACGCTGTTCTGAACGCAGGTAAAGTTCCTGTGCTGCCGAAAATCCCTTATGCAACAAATCCTGATGTCGGCTCTAATACGGGCTACTACAACGCTATGATTGACAGGCTGTACAGCGAATACGGCGATAAATTGGTTCATGGTCCTGATTTTGATGAGTTCTTCCGAAATAATACATGGGGACTCAGCGAGGACGGTGTTCACCCTAATTCCGACGGCTATGAAGCAATGCGAAAGCTTTGGGCGGAGACTATGTACGAGAATGTCTATAAAAAAACATACTTGAATACAGGTGTTCCAGAAAATACTTCCGTAAAGGGCGATGTCAATTGCGACGGACAGCTCAATGTGGCTGACCTTGTTCTTTTTCAGAAGTGGCTGCTTGCAGTGCCAGACACTGAGCTTGCAAACTGGAAATCTGGAGACCTCTGTGAGGACGGTAGGCTTAATGCTTTCGATATGGTTCAAATGAAAAAACTTGTAGTTTATGAGGACGACAGGGTTTCTATGTTATATGAGGCTGAAAGTGCTGAAACATCGGGAAATAATACGGTAATCACTGATTCAGCTGCTTCCGGAGGAAAGGCTGTTGGCAACTTTTCTGACGATGGCGATAGTCTTACATTCACCATAGAAGTTCCCATGGCAGGCAGCTATTGTCTCTCTCTCACTTCAAAAGGACTGGGAGGCGACAAATATAACGAGGTGCTTGTTGACGGAGAGAATATCGGCGGATTCGACAGCAAGGAAAATGAGTACACGGAAGCTTCCATCCGCAGAGTAATGCTCACTTCCGGAAAGCATACAGTTTCAATTAAAAAGTCGTGGGGCTGGATAATGGTGGACTGCCTTAAAGTGACTGAGGACGAGATAATTTCAAGCAGCGTTTATAAAGTTGAGAATAAGCTAATAAATCCCAACGCTGATGAGAGTGCAAAGGAGCTTTTCAGCTATCTCTGTGACAGCTACGGAAAGTACACTCTTGCCGGACAGGTCTGCAATGATGGTCTGAGCGGTGACGAGTTCAAGGCAATTTATGAGGCTACAGGGAAATATCCGGCTATTGTGGGACTTGATATGATGGATTACTGTCCGTCACGGCAGGCAAAGGGCGCACGCTCAAATGCGGTGGAAACTGCAATCGACTTTCACCAGCACGGCGGTATAGCGACATTTTGCTGGCACTGGAATGCGCCTGATAAATACATGAAGTCCGGAGATACCGAGCAGGGTACTCCAAGGTGGTGGGGAGGTTTCAATACCTCAAACACGAACTTTGACATTGCAGCTGTAATGGACGGCAAAGATCCCGAGGGCAAAGCTCTTATCGACGCTGATATTGCGGAGATAGCAAAGCAGCTTAACCGTCTTCGTGACGCAGGAGTTCCTGTATTATGGAGACCTCTGCACGAGGCTTCCGGAGGCTGGTTCTGGTGGGGAGCTAAGGGTCCGGCGGCTTACAAAAAGCTCTGGTACTATCTCTACGATCAGCTCACAAATGTCTACGGCTGCAATAATCTCATCTGGGTGTGGAACGGTCAGAACCCGGACTGGTATCCTGGTGACGACTATGTTGACATTATCGGCGAAGACATATATGCAGACGAGCACAGCTACGGTGCGCAGAATGCGAAGTTCTCAGAGCTGCTTGAATATTCCGGTACGAATAAGATAATTGCACTCACTGAAAACGGCACGGTTTTCGACATCGACAATGTAGTTGCAGCAAATTCTCACTGGGCATGGTTCGGAACATGGTGCGGAGATTTCGTTGTAAGCGGTGGTCATTATTCCGAGGCATTCACAGAAAAGGAGATAATGAACAAAACCTATAACAGCGAGCATGTCATAACTCTTGACGAGCTGCCGTGGAACAATTGAGGTGATTATCATGAGAGGTGATTATCATGAAATGTAAAAGTTTGGCTACATTATCTGTATCACATATCACTGCGTAAAACGGGCAAATCAGAAAAAGAAAGCGTATCGGCTAAGTGTCGGTACGCTTTCATTGTTATTGGTTATTTCTTCTGTATTGTAGTGCAGTCATTCCGGTTTTTTCTTTGAACTGACGCATGAAATGGTTCTCGTTTTGGTAGCCGCACTGCTCAGTAATTTCCTGAACACGCAGGTCAGTGTTAGTAAGGAGCTGCATTGCACGACTCATGCGTGAAAGGATAATATCATCTTTTATGGTGGTGGAAAAGAGCTCTCTGTAAAGCCGCTGCAGGTGAGTTTTACTTATGCTAAGTTTCCTTGAAATATCGGGAATATTCCAGTCAAGCTGCGGCTGGGTCATTATTTCGCGGCGGAGGGAGTATATCTGCTCACGATATGTGAAGTTGCGACTAAGTTTACTGCTGCGTTTTTGTGAGAATCTGCTGCAATTATCATTAACAGACTCTTCGATCACTGCCGGTAGTTTGCCTGATATTTCATAAGTTTCGGAAAACAGCTCGGGCAGGAACGCAGGATTTCCAAGTGAAGCTGTCAGCTCGCTTTTCAACTCAGAGATAAACGTTTCTGTATCATTTTCAGAGGTCGTAAGTACTGAAAATATATTGTCGCTTAGTTGCCCGCACAGTTTATCAGCTGCCATTTTTTTCAGTGCGTTTGCAATAATAACAGCAGTATCATAAGCGTCATTATCATCAAGCCATGAGATAAGTAGCAGATCATATCCCTGACAGGCTTTTCTCAGCTTGTGGAGAGCGTCGGGAAGATTTTCTATAAATCCTCTTTTATTCAGCATTCCCGTCACTGGTTCAATTGTTGAGAAATTCTCCATTTGCTGATGCACATAGTTGATATAAAGCTTCTTTTGCAATAAGTTAAGACCGCTGGAAATGGCATCGCACCAGTTGATATAATATTTGTCAAGATCAATATCATCAGGAGAATCGTAAGCTGTTGAACAATATCCGAAGACCTGACCATTGCAGTGAAGCGAGGTCAATACAACTGCCATAGGTTCATGAGACTTGTTTAGAGCAGGGAGAATTTCCTTGGTAGGAAAGAAATATCCGCTTTTATCGTTAGTTCCGTAGCGTTTAGAAAGTGCAAGATACATTCTGTCGGAGAAACTGTGCTGTCTGAATTTATCGGGATTATCAAAATCTGATTTCCAATCCTCACAGAGAACAATATCTATCCACTTCCAGCCTTTCAGAATATGTCCTGTGTTGTCGACGCCGGACATAAGTTCGTTAAGATCTGAAGAATCGACAATGCGATTGATATAGTCGGTGGCAATAAAAGTTTTTTTATAATAGCTTCGTTGTATTTGATCCGCTATATGTTTTTTGAAATAATGCATTACACCTGAGGGAGAGGCGATCTTTTCATATCCACAGCCGCAGCTTGTACCATAGCGAATATTCTGAGTACAGCCAATAGCCTTACAGGTCTTTCCTGTCATCATATTATAAAGGCGGCATACAGAGGTTTCTCCAATCTGCATATCACGTCCTGCGACTGTTGTTATCTGGGGGTCGTGTAATATCGAGTGCACAATGCCGTCATAGCCTGTTACTGCAAGATCATCAGGAACCGTGACACCGTTTCTTTTCAGTTCATCGATAAAAGAAATTGCCATAGCATCGCTTAGACAAACAACTCCGTCAGGACGTTCAAGACTTCCGTCAGCAATTTTAACTGCAATCTCTTTCGGAACGTTTGTCCAGTAATAGCCGTAATGGATACTATTTTCCCCTATTTCAAGCCCGGAGTCCTTCATAGCGTCAATAAAGCCCTGCAACCGTTCCTTTGATGGTTCATGATTGGGAAATCCCGCAATACAATAAATCTTTTTACAGCCATGGTCATTGATAAGATGCTTAGTAATAGCATATATACCATCGTGTTGTTCGGCATTGATGTAGGGAAATCCTTCACGCTTATAACCTAGAGTGAGACAAGGTATATCTGTCTGAGTAAGATAATCGTAAATCTTATCAACAAGCTGCTCGTTATGAAAACGCTCAGCAGAAAAAATTACACCGTCCAGACGGCTTTTGCATATCAGAGAGTAAATGTTTTCCAGACCGTCGGTGTAGTAGTCCTGCTGGAACTCAGCCTGTGAGTTGAAAATACCCGTATATATAATAATGTCATAACCGAGCTTGACTGCCTGATTGTATGCTCCGTCAAGCATTTCGTAATCGAGAGGATCTACGATTTCGGGCATGATGATCCCGATTTTTCCTATAGAATTCATGTAAATTCTCCTTAAATAAGAATTATAGAAATTATAGCATATACATGGCACATTTGTCAAATCGTATAAAGGCACGGATTTTTTTGCCTTGCAGTATGGTGTAAAAGGTATGTTTTTTGGTGTGTTTTTTCATTGAGTTTTTTCATTATTTGTAATAAAATAGAATTACAGAGAACGATACAAATCCCAGAGAGGTGGTAAAAAATGAGATTTAAAAGATTAAAAGCTTATTCGGCTGCACTCATGATAGCAGCAAGTGCATTTCCGGTGAATATCGGGATAGCGGCTGCAGCTACAAATTATGGTACAGGACAGAGCTTTGTGGAATACCTTGACAGGGGTATTTATGCTGTAAAAAGCGGCAATGGTATGTTCGTGAGCTGGCGATGGAATGCCGATGATGCCGACAATGCAGAATTTAGGCTCTACCGCGACGGTCAGCTAATCTACACAAGTAAAGCTGGAACCGGTGCAACAAGCTACCAGGACAACGGCGGCAGCCAAAGTTCAAAATACCGTGTTGACACAGTGGTGAATGGTGCTGTCATTTCATCAGAGGAATGCCATTTCAATTCCGGCACGAATTACTTCGACATTCCTTTGAACAGCCCCGGCTCACAGTATACTCCCAATGACTGCGTAGTGGGCGATGTGGATGGCGACGGATAGTATGAGATATTCCTCAAATGGGAGGGTAAGGCACTGGACAACTCTCAATCTGGCTACACAGATAATGTCTATATCGACTGTGTTACTCTTGAGGGTAAGACTCTTTGGCGCATTGATATGGGCAAGAATATCCGTGCCGGTCAGCACTACACACAGATGTGTGTTGCGGACTTCGACAGTGACGGTAAGGCGGAGCTTATAACCAAGACTGCCGACGGAACAAAGGACGGTAAGGGCAAAGTGATCGGCGACGGCTCCAAGGACTACCGCAATGCCGGCGGATATATCCTTGAAGGCAATGAGTATATGACGCTGTTTGACGGTCAGACCGGCGCAGCTCTTGACACTATAAATTTCCCGGTACCACGTGGGAACGTAAGCTCATGGGGCGACGGCTACGGCAACCGTGTTGACCGCTTCAACAGCGGTATCGCCTACCTGGACGGCGTTCATCCGTCCGCAGTTTATGGCAGAGGCTACTACACCCGTATGACCATCTCTGCGGTCGATGTCGTGAACGGTAAGCTGTCTGTCCGATGGATATTCGATTCCAACAATAAAGGCTCCGAAAGTGCGGCAGGGCAGGGAAATCACAATCTTATGACCGGAGATGTGGACGGCGACGGCAGACAGGAAATAAGTATGGGCGACTGCGTTATCGATGATAACGGCACACTGCTTTGGTCATCTGGTAAGGGTCACGGAGATGCACAGCATTTAGGCGACTTTATACCCGAGCGTCCCGGTCTGGAACTGTGGCAGTGCCACGAGCACGGTCCTTCCTACGGCGTAACGCTGTTTGACACTTCAAACGGTCAGGTAATATTCCATAAGGACGGCGACAAGGACACAGGACGCTGCTGTGCGGATAATGTCTATGCAGGCAACCCGGGTGCTGAATTCTGGGGTGCAAGACCTGCGAAAACCGTACTCGACAAGAACGGCAATTCTATCGCAAATCTCAGCTTGTCCATGAATTTCCTCATCTACTGGGACGGCGATCTGGAGCGTGAGATGTTCAGCGGGACGACCATATCCAAGATGACCTCTACGAACAAGATAGATTACATATTCAATGCCGACGGTTGTGATTCCAATAACAGCACGAAGGCTGTTCCGTGTATGACGGTTGACCTCTTCGGCGACTGGCGCGAGGAGCTTATCATGCGTACCACAGACAACAATAAGCTCCGTATCTGGTGTACGACCTCACCGACCAATGTCCGCCTCACGACCCTTATGCATGACACGCAGTACCGCGCACAGAACTGCTGTCAGCAGTCAGCTTATAATCAGCCGCCGCATACGAGTTTCTTCCTCGGAACAGGATATTCACTGCCCGAACGCCCGAATGTGACTGTGCTTGGAGGTAATGAATTCACCATTGCAGACGGTACACTTATCAAGGAGCTTGAAGTTAATGACAGGGCTTCAAGATATAGCTGGTCTATACAGCAGGGACTTGACACCGGAAAGGAAGTTTTCGGCGACAGAAGCTGCAAATTCACTTCTGTTCCCGAACAGCTTAAAGGTGCTGAGTGGATAAGAACAGCCTGTGATTCCAAAAAATATACAGGTGACGAAGCGAGCTTTACTGCCGCAAAGGACATCAGCGTGTATCTGGGTATTGATACCCGTGCGGAAGGGAATGCAGCATGGCTATCAGATTGGACTAAAACCGACATGACCATGAGTGATGACGGTAATCCTAATGTAACATATAACATTTACAAAAAAGATGTTAAGAGCGGACAGAAGGTAACTCTTGGTTCTGTAAATATGAACACTGCGGTTAATTATGTCGTAGTTGCAACTGAATACAATGAAAGTACTGTTACAGAGCCGACTGCACCTGATACAAGTAACGATTTCATCTATGGTGACCTGAACTATGACGGAAGAGTCAATGCGTTCGATATGGTTCTAATCCGGCAGGAACTTCTCAACAGTGAACTTGACCGAAGCACTAAACGCCGTGCAGATGTGAACGCAGATGGTATAGTGGGGATTGCTGATGCCGTTCAGCTTCAGTCATTTCTGCTCAAAGGAGACAGCTTCAGTGCAGTAAAAGAAAAGAGAATGTTTGTATATGCTGTTGACCAGACTTATTCCGAGGGCATAGAGGAAAACACAAATGCAGGCTATCGTGATACTGCTTATGTCAACCTTGACAATAAGATAGGAAGCAATATCGAGTGGAAAATTACAGCTCCCATTGACGGAAATTACCTCTGCACTTTTGGCATTGCAAACGGCAGCACTGATAACAGAAAAATGAAAATAGAGGTAAATAGTCAGTCGGACTACTGGGTACAGGATTTTCTCACCACAGGAAGCTGGACAGTATGGCAGGAGCGTGGAATAGTCCTTCCGCTCAAAAAGGGCGAGAACACAATAAAAATGACATCGGAGACAGCTCAGGGAGGTCCGAACTTTGACTATCTGCATATCGAATGGACTGACGAACCGATTGCACAGGTATATGAAGAACCTCAGGAGATAACGCCTCCTGTTCAGTCGGATGTGAGCCGTACAATATACATTGCAGGAGATTCAACTGTACAGACCTACAATGCCAAATATGCACCGCAGCAGGGCTGGGGAGCGTATCTCGGTGAGAATCTTCCAAATAATGTTACGGTTTCAAATCACGCAATTGCGGGCAGAAGCTCCAAGAGTTTCTATGACAATGGTCGTCTTGATACTATCCTTGGTTCAATACAGAAAAATGATTATCTTCTGGTACAGTTCGGTATCAACGACGCTGCATCTAACAAGGCTGAGCGATATGCTCCCACCTGCGGAAAAGTCCCCGGAACGGCTGGCAGCTTTGAGGACTATATGGCTAAGTACATCGAAGGGGCTAAGTCAAAGGGCGCAACTCCCGTTCTTGTTACGAATGTCATCGGGTTGAAGTCCTACGACAGCAATAGTCAGAAATTTGTAAACAGCTATCAGAATTATTGCAATGCCATGAAACAGCTTGCGGAGTATTACAACATACCGTGCATAGACCTTAACTCGCTTATGGTCGACCACTATAATTCTGTCGGTTATGATACCGCCTATACATATCATATGTGTTCGACCGGCAGCAGCGATACTACACATTTCACTGAGACAGGAGCGAAAGCTGTTGCCAAACTTGTTGCAGACGAAATGAAGAAGCAGGGACTCTGCTGATAGGCTCGCATTTATCATTCTTCTCTGAATACTGTTTCTGCAGATGAATGCCTATAAGCCGCAGGAACAGATCCCTCTCCATGAAATAAAGGATGAAATAGGAAAAGCCGCCCTCCAGAAAGATATTTCGGAGGGCGGAGCACTTTGGTGCAAAAGGGATTAAAATTGGTGTGAAACTGCATTGATAAAAAGATGTGCATTTGTTAAAATCAAGATAGAATCATTCGTTTCAGGGAGGTCTAAAATGAATATAAAGAAAATCGTTTCCGCATTTTTATCTGTATGTGTGATAGCCGGAAGCACCCTCACTTCTGCAATTTCTCAGACTGCCAGTGCGGACTATGCAAGGGTATCCGTACACGACCCGTCTATCGTCAAGCTGGAGGAGGGCGGCTACTATATTATCGGCTCTCACCTCGGAGCAGCACGCTCGGACGACTTGCAAAACTGGTACTCGGCTGCAAATTCATATTTAGGCTCGACAAGCACTACATTTTTCAATAATATCTATACTGACCTTGCAGTACCGGAGAAGTGGTCAAACACGACAGACGGCTATGATCTGGCGGGGAATATGTGGGCTCCGGACATCATCTACAACAAGGACATGGGCAAATACTGTATGTATCTCAGCGTCAATGGTCAGGTGTGGAATTCGTCCATAGTTCTCTGTACTTCGGACAAAATTGACGGTCCATACACCTATCAGGGAACTATCGTTTATTCAGGCTTCACCAACAATGCAGTGAATAATGTGAACGATACGGACGTTCCTAGAGTGCTTGGACAGAATCCTGATATAAGTCGTTATCTCAGCAACGGCTTTTGGAATGCTTCATACGGTACAAATGCGATTGACCCGGCAGTGTTCTATGATGAAAGCGGCAATTTATGGCTTGTTTACGGCTCATGGTTCGGAGGTATCTATATGCTGGAGCTGGACGAACAGACCGGACTCCGTGATTACAATGTGAAGTATGAAACTACGGCGAACGTGTCAGATGCTTACATGGGAAAAAAGGCAGCCGGCGGTAATTTCGTTTCCGGCGAAGGACCTTACATCGAGTACATGAAAGCTCCCGGCAGCGACAAGGGCTACTACTATCTGTTCATGTCCTACGGATATTTCAATGCCAACGGCGGCTATAATATGCGTATCTTCCGCAGTGAGAATCCCGACGGACCTTATGTTGACCAGAACGGCAACAGTGCGATCTATCCCCATGGCGGCGATAACATCGGCGGAACGGTTGGTGAGCGTCTTATGAGCAACTACCAGTGGGAGTGCAATGCAAAGCCGTTCAAGGCTCAGGGACACAACTCTGCACTTATGGACGATGACGGAAAGCTATATGTTATCTACCACACAAAGTTCGACGACAACTGGGGCGCACACGAGGTACGAGTTCATCAGATGATAATGAATCAGGACGGCTGGCCAACTGCTGCTCCTTATGAGTATTCCGGCGAGTCGCTGTCCGCAAAGGGACATTCGATGTCGGCGGTCACAGGTGATTACGACTTCATCTTCCACACGCTTGATCAGAAATTCGTTAACGAGCAGAGTGCAGATGTGGAGAAGCCTCATACGATCACACTGAACGAGGACGGAACAATTTCCGGCTATATCACCGGTACATGGTCTATGGACAGCGGAACGCCCTATATGTCGCTGAATTTCGGCGGAGTTACTTATAATGGAGCATTTCTGGTGCAGGTTGATGAGTCCGCAGCACAGACAGTCCGCATGACCTTTACTGCAACGGGCAATAATACCTGTATCTGGGGCAGCAAAAGGACCGCATACAATGCCGATGAAGATATTGTCAGCATCGAAAATGAAAACAGTAGTCTTGTCTATGCTCCCGAAACAGTAGAAGGCTATAGCAGCACGGTAAAGCTCTGCGAAACTGAGTTGCTCAGCGGAGTTTCCTGCACTATCACCAACAAAAACAGCAATATGCTCCTTGACTTGACAAATGGAAATACCACAGCTGGTACGAACATTCAGCAATGGGCAAAACTGGGCGGAAGTGCGCAGGAATGGCGCATTGTATCAGTCGATGAAAAATACTGCAAAATAGTCTCAATGGCTGACGAGGGAAAGTGTATCGCAGTTTCGGAGAACTCTGCTGAAAACGGGAAAAATGTGGAATTACAAGAATTTACAGGTACTGATAACCAACTCTGGAAGCTTGTGGAGAACGGCAGTTATTACGGTATTGTTTCCAAGTGCTCAGGTGATAAAAGCGGACTTGATGTGTTCGATTGGTCAACTGAAAATGGCGGCAATATAAACCAATGGGAATACTGGGGCGGAGACTGTCAACTCTGGAAAATAGCACCGGTTTTCCCGAAGGTGAATGACGGTGAGTATACATTACGCAACGTAGATAACGGACAGTTTTTTGGAGAAGAGTGGATCTTGACTTTATTGGAGAATAGTGAGTATTCTGCTCAATCTTCCGATAAAACTGTTTCATGCAGTGTTATAATCAAAGCAAACATGGATGGTTCTTACACGCTTAGCGCGATAGATAACGATGTTTTCGGAAGTGAAAACAGGTATGTAATTGAACCGGCAACAGTAGAGAAAAAATCAGCTATCGGTGATGTAAATGGTGATGGCGAGTTCACAATGGCAGACCTTGTGATGATGCAGAAATTTCTCCTTGGAAACGGTACTCTCATAGACGGTAAAGCAGCAGATTTGTGTGAGGATGGAAAGCTCAATGGATTCGATCTATGCGTTATGAGGAGTGAAATCATCAAAAAATAAGGCGATATCCGCAAAAGGAAGCTAAGGCAACACTGTACAAAGAACGTATGGTGGCTATGCACGCGAGTCAATCCCGAATTCTGTGTAAACGTGAAATAGTGCAATAGAAAAGTATATGATGAGACCGATTGTGAGAGCAGTCGGTCTTATCTGCATATTAGCACAT
>CASEUJ010000029.1 GCA_949291125.1 uncultured Ruminococcus sp. | reverse complement strand
TTTTCTTTTTCCAATGCCTTGATTCGTTTTCGCAACTGCTGATTTTCTTCCGCAATATTCAAAGATTCCTCCGTACTGCGTTCTCCGCATCCGATATCCAATTCTCCAAATTTTGCTTTTCTCATCCATCCGTACAGCGTATTGACCGGTATTTGCAATTCCTCGGCAGCTTTTGTCGATCCGATCTGTTTCGCAAGCTTTACCGCTTGCACTTTGTATTATTTTTCATATTCTCGATTCTCTGACATTCTTTTTTCCCTCCGTTTTCTCTTTTTTCCTATTTTATTTCTTTGTGCTTATGGTGTCAAGTTTTATTGTACAACATCAAAATGTGTCAAGTAATATTTACAATTTCATTTTATATTTGCTTACTTGATACAAAGTGCAATGCTTTTTTGGCGATTCATGCGCCATATTTACTGCGGAGTTTTTCAATTGCATGTTTTTCCAGTCGTGATACATACGATCTTGAGATCCCTAATTTTTTCGATACTTCTTTTTGTGTCAGCGGGGACGATCCGTATAATCCATAACGATAGACAAGGATCTCTGTTTCCCGTGGTTCTAAAACAGATTGTAGATACTCATAGAGCTGCTTAGATTGGATTTGCATATCTACCTGTTCTGGCAGATCGGTACCATCATCAATAATATCCATTAGTGTTAGTTGATTGCCGTCGCCGTCTGTTTCGATCGGTTCCCCCATATAGATCTGATCAGCGTGTTTTTTCTGGGCACGAAAGTTCATGAGTATTTCATTTTCAATACATCTTGACGCATAAGTCGCAAACCTAGCGCCTTTGCTATTATCAAAGGAATCAACTGCCTTTACAAGACCGATGGTGCCGATAGAGATCAGCTCTTCTTGTTCTGCCGGTGAAGCGGCATATTTTTTGGTCAGATGTGCCACAAGGCGCATATTGTGTAAAATCAGCTTTTCCCGTGCTTTGGTATCACCTCGTGCCATTGCATTAAAACAGGCGGCTTCTTCTTGCTTTCCGAGTGGCTTTCGAAACGATCCGGCTTCGCCCACATGTAGAAAAAAAAAGAGAATCTGCTGAAAAAATTGTAAGAACATCGAATCACCTCAGATCAGCATATGCGATGCTGCTTGTTTGATATGTCCTGAAAAAGTAGCAAGGCAAAGCAGTATCATGGATATGCAGACAGAAGGAATTTGAGGCGTATGATAATACAGGACGATTTCATTATGCAGCGTTACCATGAATTCTGGGATTAGCAGGTTGAAAGTAAGCTTATAAAAAACATGAACAGACAGAAAAACCGGTGGGAAAGGAGAGGAGACCCACCGGTTTGTGCGAAGTCTTTGTTCTGGATACCAAAGACTTCAGTATGTATGGAAACGTATTGAAGATTCCTCAGCTGTGCGGATGGTCAGTAAATGAATGGAGAAATCTTCTATACGAGGTTGTTGGTCCGCTTCTTACAAAGAAGCGGTAAGAATTTTTGGAACTTATGCACGTTGTTTGAAACATAGTTCCGTTTTATCCAAGTCCAAACGGCTTTTCACATCTGATGATCATATTATGATTATACATACGCGGAACTTCGTTCTCTGAAATTCAGGGAGGGGATCTTATTTTACGAGAACGATGACTCCGAATGAACCATAATTTTAGTATACCGGGGTTGTGTGTGTATGACGTGAAAATCAGTGGGAAGTTTGCTGAAAAGGGAAAGGACGTTTTGTGCGAAATATTTTCTCTGGATCATAAGACTGCTTTTATATGTCGTTCGAAACTGAAACAATAGCTTTGATTTCTTTTTCAATTGTTTATATAATCTTGTTTATATAATTAGGTACATTAAAAATTGATTTCAGTCTCTTTTCTTTAATCATAATGGAAAGTATACTTAAAGGTTAATCAATGGGTGCTATAGAAGTCTAACCGATTGAATAACTTCAGCATATATTAGATTGAGATATTATATATTTCAAATTTAATTGAAAGGGCGCTTTGGGTGATGACAAATTTATCAGATTATCCGAGTAGTACTTTTGTCAGAACTTTTGATATAGAAGCAATATCTCTTCCCATCGTTTATAATAAATACGGTGACAATGACCCAAATGGAATGCTTTATGTGCTGAAAAAAGATTCTGGAAGAATTCAGCAGAAAGCAAGGGAAAATTTTGCGATGAGTCCTCCGCAGCCTTATAAGGAGGTACAGCCGCTTGTTATAAGGGCGAATGTAGGCGATGAAATTCGGATAAACTTCTATAACAAATTGAAAAGAAATGTATCTATGCATGTGCAGGGACTGCGATATGACGTTTTGACTTCAGACGGAGCAAATGTAGGAAATAATCCAGATACCACTACAGAAAACTTTATACAGTATGTGTGGTATGCGGAAAAAGAGGGTATTTACCTGTTCTCAGATCTGGGTGATGCACGAGGGAGCGAGGATGGTACGAACGTACACGGACTTTTCGGTGCGATAATTGTTGAAAAGCCGCAGTCAAAGTGGTTTGATCCTATAACTGGCGAGGAAATTGAAAGCGGATTATTTGCAGATATCTATCATCCGACCAATCCTGCTTTTCGTGAATACGCAGTTTTCTTTCATGATGAACTGGAAATAAAAAATAAGGACGGTGACCAGCCCGTGGATCCGCATACAGGCCTTCCAAACGGAACAACAGGCATCAGCTATCGTTCCGAACCGATGCGTAACAGGCTGCCTCTGAATGAAATGCATCATGTTGTAACAGACGAGGATATTTCAATGAGCTCATGGGCATATGGTGACCCTGCACCGCCGATTCTGAGAGCTTATGTTGGTGATCCAGCTAAAATAAGGCTAATTCATGGCGGCATAAAAGAAACCCATGTTTTTCATCTTCACAATCATCAATGGAGACTTGATTCCGCTGATCCGAAGTCTACAATTATTGATTCTATTTCCATCAGTCCTCAGGAGTGTTATACACTTGATATTCTATATGGTGCAGGTAGTTTGACTAAAACAATTGGCGACGCTATTTTTCATTGCCATCTGTATCCACATTTTCATGAGGGAATGTGGACGCTCTGGAGAATTTTTGACAGATTGGAGGATGGAACAGGAATATATCCAGATTACACGCCTATAGAGCAGCTTATGCCGCTGAAAGATAGACCATGTCCGCCGAAAAAGAATTCGCATCATCCCGGCTATCCGAATTTCATTAATGGAAAATTTGGAGAGAGACCTCTTCAGCCACCATTGGGGATTCTAGATAAAAATTGTAATAACAAAATTTTTCCAACTTCGTTGGAAGCATCAAATTTTGTGCGGAATTTTGTGCCGGGATCATTGTATTCCCAGACTTGTCCATGTAAATGTCCAAAAAATCTTAAAGTGTTTGAGATTGCTATTGTGCAGGCGAAAATTGTTTATAATCGCTATGGCTGGCACGATCCACAGGGCAGATTTTTTGTTCTGAAAGAAGATGTACAACGGTATGGAACGCTCGATAAATATCTTGATAAAGTCAACAGTGGTAAAATTAGACCAGAACCGCTGGTCATCCGTGCAAACGCAGGTGATTGTATTGAAATAAGACTAACAAATTTACTGCCGGAATTTATAGAGGAAAGTCCTTTTCAGTTGAAAACATTAACTGATATGATTGGTTTTCATATTCATCTTGTGAAGTTTGATACTATCGTATCGGACGGTGCTGCTAATGGCTGGAGTAATATTGCCGGTGCAAGAAAATATGAAACACTGATAGAGCGATTTTTTGCCAATGAAGAGCTGAATACGGTATTTTTTCATGACCACCTTTTTGCTAATTCTCATCAGCAGCACGGCATGTTTGGCGCGTTGTTGATTGAACCAGCAGGTTCAGTTTTTCTGAATCCTAAAAATGGCAGGCCAATGAAAAGCGGGGCAAATGCTGTTATTCGAAAAGCAAATGGAGAATCCTATCGTGAGTTTGCGATATTCGTCCATGACTTTGCGCTTTTGTTTGATAAAGATGGAGAACCACTCAATCCGCCGGAGCATCCGGGTTCTGATGATGACCCCGGTGTTATGGGTATCAGTTACCGATGCGAACCTATGAGAGAACGTCTGAAAAAGAAAAATGATCCGTCGCATATATTTAGTTCTCGTAAATATGGAGACCCTGCAACGCCGATTTTGGAAACTTACCCAGGAGACCCGATGGTAATTCGTTTGCTTGATGGTGCACATGAAGAACAGCATGCTTTTAATATAAACGGAATGGAATGGCGAAAGGAAATTACTGATCCTGTTTCTCCCTTAGTTGCAGAGCAGACGATTGGTATATCAGAAGCTTTTAATATTCGAATTGACGAATATTATGGAGAAGGAGACTATTTGTATTATTTTGGCGGTATAGACGATGTATGGCTCGGTCTGTGGGGAATCATACGAGCTTATGGCAGCCATCAGAAGCATCTTCTTCCGCTTTGTAATCAGAACAAACCTCTGCCATTTCCGATTTGTCCACCAGAAGGAGCAACAATACGCAAATTTAAAATTGCGGCCATTCAAACGGATATTGCATATAACCGCTACGGTGATCATGACCCTGAGGGAATGCTCTTCGTTCCTTTAGAATATGTAGAAGATGTCAAGTGTGGTAAGAAAAAGCCGATACCTTTAATCTTGCGTGCAAATGCCGGGGATTGGATCGAAATTACGCTGTATAATTTGTTTAACAAACCGGTATTGTATCATGATTATCCCTCTGTTCCACTTGATATGTGTCACGAACCATCAAATAGAGTTTCTCTTAGTCCGCAGTTTTTAAAGCATGCTGCATGTTCCGCAGGAGTCAATGTAGGTTTTAATAAACCAGAACAGACTGCAGCACCAGGTGAATGCATTAGATATTTATGGCATGCTGACAAGGAATACGGAACCTGCATGCTTAGCTCATTTGGAGATTTGCGTAATCATAGATACCATGGTTTGTTTGGAGCAATTATCATTGAGCCACCTGCTGCACAGTATTATAGTAACTTTTCCTTCCAAAAGGAAAATTTCAATGAACAGGCAGTCATTACTGCTCCTGGAGTGAAATCGTTCCGAGAATTTGTACTGTTTGCACATAATGGTATTCGCATGATTGATAAGGACGGAAATTTGATTAAAACATCTAAGCAAGGAGAGGATACTGGACACGGAGGTGTCGATCATGAAGATACAGGAGAGAAGGGTTTCAATTATCGTTCTGAACGCTTTTTCAACCGACTCAAACGCAATTCAATGATTAGTAAGATTTTCAGTTCAAAAGTACACGGAGACCCGGCAACACCTCTATTTGAAGCGTATGCAGGAGAGCGTGTCATAATCCGTTATCTTATGCCGGCAGATAAACCGAGAAATATCAGCTTTGCAGTGCATGGGCATAACTGGCTTTCACAGCCTGATGATCCGTTTTCAAGAAGAAATTCTATACAAGGTGCAGTAAGCATCGGTGGTGTTTATAATATTGAGCTGGAAAACGGGGCGTCTGAGTATCCTGGTGATTATCTTTATCGTTCCGGTTCTTTGAGATGGGATGTAGAATCGGGAATGTGGGGGATATTCAGGGTTATGAAAAAAGGTATCAAGTATTGCTGCGAATGTGCATGCCGAATATTCGGAAATTGGTGGGAAAAGAAATGGTATGATAAGTATGAGTAATGGAAACACAGAGGGATTTTCGGCTCAAGTTAGGTAATCTTTTTTTAATATTATGTTGGTGATTATGATATGTGGAGGAATATATGAATACTGAAAATTATATTTCGAAATCTCTGGAGCTTCACCTGTTTTTTGGGCGTATCATGAAAGAGCATTCGTTATTTCTAAAAGCAGGATTTACTCCAGTTAATGTAAGTTTTTCTGAAAAAGCGGAATATTATAAAAATGAATTTGAAAAGCTGCTGAGTCATACAGTAGCTCTTAGTGATGGAAGAATTAGCAGAAAAGTTCTGGACTCCGGTGAAATTGTGACAGAATTTACTTTTAATGCAGAAAGACAGACTGAAAAATTGACAGGAATTCCGATCAATAGTAATATTACCAAAAGGGAATTAAATTTGAGCAGTTGTAACTGTCATGACATTGTAAACAGATATGTTCAGGTTAAAACTTTGAATCAAACGGCTCTTAGACTGCTTAACGGCTTGACTGCATTGAAAAAAGAGATTCTTGATAGAGTACTTGGCTGTCAGATGTTTACAATGCAATGAATTATCCGTTGCTGATTGAGCATATTTTGAGAGAAGCAAAGCTGTACCAAAAATATGTGCAATTATTAGAAAATAATGGTAATATATATGTTCAATATATGAATAATAGTGAATGTTTCTGGGATCAAATTATGATGGAACATGCTCTCTTTATAAGAGGGCTGCTGGATCCGTCAGAAACGGAGTTGATAAATTCTGCTGATGCGTTTGCGGCAGATTATGCTGCTTTGTTAAATAGCTGCCATAATGCGCGAAACAGAACATTAGCTGTTGATTCTATGACAGAAACTAGAAAATTCAGAGACTTTAAAACAGAAGGAGTAAAGGGGATAGAAAGTTGCCAGATTCGTTCACTGATACTTCCTTTGCTTGCTGATCATGTTCTTCGAGAAGCCAATCATTTTATCAGGATTTTGGAGAATTGATTTGGTTTAGATCGTGTTCACATTTTGTAGTTGCCAGAAAGAAGTATTTTACTTGAAAGCACATAAATCCTAAAGTTCACCCCACGGAATTTCTAGATGATTCCAGTAGAGCTGTGCACTGCGCCAAATGTATGGGCAGAACAAAAAACGTCTTTCTATAGTGTACTATTAAATTTTAAGTAACATACTGACTTCATATTCAGATGGAGTCAGTTTTGTTTTTTATTGAAAAGAGTCCAAGACAAGGGAAATCACGATTGTCTATCACTTCATCGGCAATTTGATTTTAATTGGCTAGGGAAAAAGCCAAAAAACAACTGAAAAACAGCAAAGAACGGCATAGCTGTTTGGCTATACCGTTCCTTGTTTCAATGTTTTCTTAATTTACCGCACCCCTAATATTCCAACAGTTCTCACAGTTTTCTAAAAACGAAAATGATGGATATTGGGAAGTTTAGAAGTGGGCTCTTCTTCACTTTGAATCACTCCACAGGCGATTTTTTCACCTGCATTTCCCGAAGGCTGAGTAGTGAAATCATCGGGATTTCCGTGAATGATCACAGTTTTGCCGATCACCTCTGACAGGGGGAAGCGATTCGTCAGAACCACCATAAATGCATACCCATGATTTCCAAACAGTGGCGGTAAATCACCTGCATGGAACGGATGGATGCAGTTGGTAGGATTGTAATGGGACATTGCTTTCGAAAAAGGATCATGCATATCGCCCTCACAGTGTATTCCGTCATGAATATGGAATCCGAAAATGGATGTTTGACAACTTTCACTGGAATGCGGCAGCCCTTGTATTTCTGCCGCAACTAGTACGCCATTTCTGGTGCGATAGAATTGTACAATTCCATGAATGTTAGGATACGCTGGGCTTCCGTTTATCACGGCCAATGCGTTGTAAGGCCGCATGAGTAAAACTGCATAATCTCGAATGTTTCTATGCATTAAATCACCTCGATTTAATATATGCATTCCACGTTCTTTCTGCTTTTCTGTATGTGAAAATCGATTGTGCGGCTATGGAGTATAGTGTTGTCTGTTCCATATCTACAGGTGATCTTTCTGAAATCGGGATAAGGCAACACAAAATAAAGCGTGTCGGCGCTTTGCGTATGAATGGAGTATCAAAAAAATTCTTGCAAAGAAACGGGCTTTGTGTTATAATAAAACATACGGTGTCTTTTTGCATGTCGGATTGACAGACATGCAAATTTGAATGGAGAAATGAGGACTTTGTTTATGATAAGTCGCAATCGTCAAACTTCTGATAACTTACAATTGCAACAGCGTCTTCAGGCATACTTATTTGCTGGACGCAGTGTGGTGCGTGCGCATGTTCATAGTTTTGGCTGTCAGCAGAATGTTTCAGATGGCGAACGGATCCGTGGCGTTCTTGAACAGATTGGCTTTACATTGACAGATCAGTATGAAGATGCAGATCTGATCGTGTTGAATACATGTGCCGTTCGCGGCAGTGCAGAAGACAGGTTGTACGGTATTTTGGGAAATATCAAGCATTATAAGACCCGAAATCCGGATCTGATCATCGTGTTGTGCGGCTGTATGGCGTCGGAAGAGCATACGGCGGAATATGTTCGCACACACTATCCATATGTCGATATTGTCTTCGGAACATCGGCGCTTGATAAACTCCCTGCATTGCTGCTTGAACATTTTGAAGGAAAAAAATTCGCCTGTGATACCAGTGAGTATGAGGCAGATGAATTCCGCACCATGTATGAAAGCCTGCATCCTTCACGCGAAGGTCGTTTTCAGGCGCGTGTTCCGGTGATGTTTGGTTGTAACAATTTCTGTACATACTGTATTGTACCCTATGTGCGCGGCAGGGAACGCAGCCGTGAACCGGAACAGATCATAGAAGAAGTACGCGGTCTTGTGCAAAGCGGTTATAAAGAGATCATGCTCCTTGGTCAGAATGTCAACTCTTATGGACGCGATCTGCAGCGTCCAGTATCGTTTGCATGGCTGTTGCAGCAGATCGATGAGATCCCCGGTGATTTTGTCATCCGCTTTCTATCCTCTCATCCGAAAGATGCAACGCGGGAGCTGCTTGATACCATCTTGCAGGGAAAGAAGATCGGACGTCATCTTCATCTTCCGGTGCAAAGCGGTAGCAATGTGATCTTGCGTGCAATGAATCGGCGATATACAGCGGATCAGTATCTAGAAATTGTGGACTATCTTCGTAGCCGCGATCCAGATTTTTCTCTCACCAGTGACCTGATCGTTGGTTTCCCCAACGAATCTCCGGAGGATTTTGAAAAAACGCTTACGCTTGTTGAGCGCGTGCAGTATGATAACCTCTATACGTTTATTTACTCGAAGCGCCGTGGTACCAAAGCGGCGGAGATTGAGGATCATGTGTCGGATGCGGAAAAACGCGTTCGTATGGAACGTTTGTTGCAATTACAGCGTAATGTGGCGACAAAGCATTATCAGCGCTTTCAGGGGCGTACCATGCGCGTGTTGGTCGAGCGTGAGAGTAAGCGGTCGGGTTATCTGATCGGAAAAGATCCGGCATTTATTATTGCAGAGTTCCCGGGCTCCCCGTCTTTGATCGGGAAGTTTGTCCGGGTGCGCGTGACAAAAACGCATAACTGGGCGGTGGAGGCACAGCGGATTGAAGAATGATTGTGTAGTGCCTTTGCAAATCGAAAAAAGGAGACAAGCAGATGGATAAGGTAGAACAGGCCGTTCGTGCATTGGGACATGCGATTCAAGCAGATCCGCGCTATCAGGCATTTCATGAAGCAAAAGCCGCAAACGACGCAGATGTTGCGCTTCAGGCGGCAATCGCATCATATCAGCAAAAAGAGCTCACCTACCAACAGGAATTGCAGCGCTCAGAAGAAAATCCGAATGATCCAGAACTGCAACAGCTTGCACAAGAGGTACAGCGAGAGTATGCCATCATTGTCCAAAATCCCCACATGCAGACATTTGATGCTGCAAAACGGCAACTGGACGACATGATAAAGAGGACACAGACAATTCTGCATCTTTGTGTGAATGGAGAAGACCCAGATACCTGTACACCGGATTCCTCCGCTTGTTCTGGAAACTGTCACAGCTGTGGCGGATGCGGTACGAATGCAGAAATTGTGTAATGAATTGATAGAAACAGATGGAGGTGAGTCCTATGAATCTCGCAGATATTCCAAAGGAAAAATTGTCGCCGGGAATGCGACAGTATGCGGAGATGAAAGAAAAGTACAGTGATTGTATCTTGTTTTTCCGGCTTGGCGATTTTTATGAAATGTTTTTCGAAGATGCGATTCTAGTTTCCAGGGAACTGGAATTGACGTTGACTGGAAAAGAATGTGGTCTGGAAGAACGTGCACCAATGTGCGGCGTACCGTATCACAGTGTGGATCTCTATCTGAAACGGCTTGTTGACCGTGGATATAAGATTGCAATTTGCGAACAATTGACCGATCCGGCGCTCAGCAAAGGACTTGTGGAACGTGATGTCATTCGCATTGTGACGCCGGGAACGCTGATTGAAAGTACACTTCTAGATGACGATGCCAATAATTATATCTGTTGTATGTATTGCGGCGATGACGGAGCTTATGCGCTGGTGTTTGCTGATCTTTCTACAGGAGAGATGGTATTGTCTGTACCAAAAAATGTTACAGATCTGACCGGCGAGATCCTCGATCTGTTTTCTCGCTATATGCCGGTGGAACTGATCCTGAATGCAAAAGCGATGGAAAACAGACCGGTTATGGATTTTATCAAGGTACGGATGCAGTGTACAGTGACACAGTGTGAAGATGCATGCTTTGCCAGAGAACAGGCGGTTTTACTTGTTTGCCAGCAGTTTGGTGTGGATTCGCCTGAAATGCTTGGCGTTACGGAAGACAGCGTCGGAATCTGTGCGGTCGGAGGTATGCTTGATTATATCCGTGAAACACAGAAAAGCAGTATTGCACGCTTTGTTTCGATCGATCTGACTGACAGCAGTGCTGCGATGGGGCTGGACCTCAACGCAAGGCGTAATCTGGAATTGGCTGAAACGCTGCGTCATAAAGAACGAAAGGGCTCACTGCTTTGGCTTCTGGATGATACCAAAACAGCAATGGGAAAACGTATGTTGAAATGCTGGATTGAACAGCCGTTAGTTCAGCCGGTAAAGATCATGGCGCGTCTGGATGCAGTTGATATTTTCGTGAAAAACAGCGTTGTTCTGATGGAAGTGCGCGCGCTTTTGGATCATGTCTATGATTTAGAGCGGCTGATGACTCGTGTGATTTTTCAGAAGGCATCGCCGCGTGACTTAAAGGCATTGTCTATGACTGCACAACAGCTTCCAGCGTTGAAGGAAGAGCTGAAAAAACTTTCCTCTTCCCGTCTTCTTGCTGCACTCGAACAACAGATCTCAGATCTGTCCCGCGCGGCAGCATTGGTGGAAAACGCCATTGTGGATGATCCGCCGCAGACACTGAAAGACGGCGGGGTGATCCGGGACGGATTTCATGAAGAACTTGATCACCAGCGCAGCATCCTGAACGGCGGCACGCAGATTTTGGATGATATTTTACAGCGCGAGCGTGAACGTACCGGTATTAAGGGCTTGAAGATCGGCAATAACCGCGTGTATGGGTATTATCTGGAGGTGACGCGTTCTTATTATGATCTGATTCCGGCTGATTATATTCGGAAGCAGACGCTCACAAACAGCGAACGGTTCGTCACGGAAGAACTCAGAAATGTAGAAAACGAGATTGTCGGAGCAAAAGATCGCGCGCTTCGTTTGGAAGAAGCAATTTTTGCAGAGGTGCGCGAGTGTCTTGCTGCGATGCTGCGAAGTGTGCAGGAAACGGCGGCAGCTGTTGCACAGGTGGATGTGCTCTCATCTTTTGCGAATGTGGCAATTACGAACGACTATACCAAGCCGGAGATCGCGATCGATGGCAGCATTCAGATCACTGCCGGTCGTCATCCGGTCGTGGAACAGATGCTGACGGAAGAGACATTTGTGCCGAATGATACATATCTCGACAGTAAGGCGCAGCGTATGATGATGATCACAGGACCGAATATGTCTGGTAAATCGACATATATGCGTCAGGTTGCTCTGATCACACTGATGGCACAGATTGGATCGTTTGTGCCGGCGGAATATGCGAGAATCTCTGTAGTGGATAAGATCTTCACCCGGATCGGCGCGTCGGATGATCTTACGGCCGGGGAGAGCACATTTATGGTTGAGATGAAGGAAGTTTCTGATATTCTGCGCTATGCAACAAAAAACAGCCTTGTAATTTTGGATGAGGTTGGACGCGGCACATCGACGCTCGATGGCGTCAGCATTGCTCGTGCGGTAGCAGAATATATCAGCAGCAAAAAAATCGGCTGTAAGACATTATTTGCAACGCATTATCATGAACTGCTTGATATGGAGGAAAAGCAGGAGGGGATCAAAAACTTCAGTATTGCCGTCAAAAAGCATGGTGATTCCATCCGCTTTCTACGCAAGATCGTACCGGGTGGTGTGGACGACAGCTATGGCATTGCTGTGGCAAGACTTGCCGGATTGCCGGATCAAGTGACAAAGCGTGCAAAACAGATCCTGTCTGAACTGGAAGAACAGGTGGACGAAAAGAAGACAACGGATCGTGCGAAAGAAACCCAGATCAGCTTTGCCCAGATGCAGCAGGAACGTGTCATTTCGTCGCTGCAAAAGACAAATCCGGCAGAGCTCAGCGATGCGGAGTGTCGTGAACTTCTGACAGATCTGATCGGTATGCTTGGATGAGTGGCTGGAAAACGGGAGAAAGAAGGTGAGAGATGTGCCGCATATTTCTGTGCTGCGCAAGGAAATTTCAGAGCTGATCGCTGCCGGTGAAGTGATCGAACGTCCGGCATCAGTCGTAAAGGAACTGGTAGAAAATTCGATCGATGCCGGCGCAAAGCATATTACAGTGGAGATCAAACGCGGCGGCGTTGCTTATATGCGAATTGTAGATGATGGCTGTGGCATGGCGCCGGATGAGGTCGCAACGGCATTTTTGCGTCATGCGACCAGTAAAATCTCAGAAAAAGAAGATTTGAATCAAATTTTTACATTGGGCTTTCGCGGTGAAGCACTTGCATCCGTGGCAGCAGTTTCTAAGGTCACTGTTCTGACAAAACGTCGCGAAGATACCTATGGTACAAGCTTTTCGATCGAAGCAAGCGTCCCCGGAGTAGTTCAGCAGACAGGATGCCCGGATGGCACAACGCTTGTGATTCGTGATTTGTTCTATAACGTTCCGGTTCGGCAGAAGTTTATGAAGCGAGATGTGACAGAGGCAAATGCCGTCAGTCAGATCGTGCAGAAGATCGCTCTTTCTCACCCGGAGATTGTTTTTCGCATGATTCGCGATAACCGCACGGAATTTCGTACGGATGGAAACGGTGATCTCTTTGCGGCGATTTATGCGGTTTGTGGTCGGGAATTTGCGCATGATATGATCCCGGTCGATTACCAGAATGATGTATATCGCATCCGAGGATATGTGGGAAAACCGCTTTATTCCCGCGCAAACCGAACATTTCAGAATTTTTTTGTCAATGGCAGATATGTCCGGTCGCGGCAGTGCAGCGTGGCATTGGAGAACGCTTATCAGAATCTGATTATGGTCGGAAAATTTCCGACATGTGTCCTAATGCTTGATGCGCCACCGCAACAGGTGGATGTTAATATTCATCCAACGAAGGCAGAGGTGCGGTTTTCACAGGAAAAGGCAGTCATGGACTGTCTATTCTTTGCGGTAAAAAATGCGTTGATGCAAAATGGTCTGATCTATGATTTTCAGATGGAACGTGTCCCGCAGCGTGACTGGACAGCGCAGGAGGACCCGCAGCCGCAGTTTGTACAGCCGGAACTGCCGCAAACTTCACAGCAGCCGACGGCATCTGTGCCAAAAGAAGTGTCGACGATACGCCGCGAAATAGTAGCGCCGCTTGTATCTGCACAGACATCGTTTTCAGTCGGACAGGATCAACTGACTGAAAATAAAATCGCATCTTTTGCACAAGCGGGATCGGAAGAACATTCGCAGGACATCACTGTTTCAAAAATACCACAACTGAATCCGGTAGAGAAAAAGCAGCCATCGGCAACGACATCGGAAACGCCGCAACAGCGAGAAATATGGGATAATATTCCGGGAGAATTCCGCTTTTTGCGGCAGAGCGCATTCGTCCAGAAGCCAAAAGTGGAAGCAGTGTCTGAACTGGTGGTATCGTCGCAGAAAAAGACGTCGGGAAAGCTGCGAGTACTTGGAGAAATCTTCCAGAATTATATCTTGGCAGAGTGTGATGATCCTCAGGAACTCTTGATTTTTGATAAGCATGCCGCCCACGAGCGTGTGATCTTTGAAAAGCTTCGATCCGGCGCATCGAAACAGACAAGTCAGATGCTTCTGAAACCAGTCGAAACGCTTTTGTCTATGGATGAATTTTCTGCTGTAGAAGAAAACCAGGAACGACTGGAGGAAATGGGCTTTTGCTTCGACTGTTCTGCACCGCCGCGGCTCTATACAAAGGCGGTTCCATCCTTTGTTTTGGAGATGAATATGGATGAGGTGATCTCTGAGATCGCCCACAATTTGATGCTCGGCAAGGCGGATCCCCAGCTGCATTCTTTTCAGAATATGCTCCATACGATCGCATGTAAATCGGCAATACGCGCTGGTGATCAGACAAGCTTGCCGGAATTGCAAAAACTGGCACAAGAAGTCTGGGAAAACGAAAATGTGCGGCATTGTCCGCATGGACGGCCGGTGATGTTTGTGATCCGAAAAGCAGATCTTGAAAAACAATTTCGGAGGACGTAAAACTATGACAGAAACAGAGAAAATACCACTGATCGCTGTCGTAGGTCCGACGGCATCCGGAAAGACGTCGCTTGGTGTGATGTTGGCACAGAAGTATCAGGGCGAAGTGGTTTCAGCAGATTCAATGCAGATCTATACCGGATTGGATATTGCCACTGCCAAACCGACTGAAGCAGAACGTCAGGGGATTGTGCATCACTTGATCGGCTGCGTGCCGATGGACGCTTCTTTTAGTGTGGCGGATTACCTGCAATTGGCAAAGTCGGTAATCGTAGACATCTATGCACGCGGGAAGCTGCCAATTCTAGTAGGTGGAACAGGGCTTTATGTTTCGTCTTTACTCTCAAATGTGCAGCTTGCTGAGACCCGACAAGATCTTGCATTGCGGCAGGAACTTGCGGCGTATGCAAAAGAAAATGGAAATGATGCGCTTCATCGCCGCCTTGCGGCACTCGATCCACAGGCAGCAGAAGAAATTCATCCAAATAATCTGGTGCGCGTGATCCGTGCACTGGAAGTGTGTATGAGTTCCGGAAAGACATTTACTGCGTGTAAGGCTGAGAGTCATCTTGTCCCAAGCAATTATCGTTCACTTGTGATTGGATTGATGTATGAAGACCGCGCCGTATTATATGAGCGTATCAATGCACGTGTCGATGAAATGGTGCAAAATGGTTTGGTGGAAGAGGCATATGCGGTTTATCAGAACGCATCGATCCGCACCGCTTATCATGCAATCGGATATAAGGAACTGATCCCGTATTTCGAAAACAAAGCTTCTTTGACCGCATGTATCAACAAAATCAAGCAGGAAACGCGGCATTATGCCAAACGACAATTGACATGGTTTCGTAAAAATGACCAGATTCAGTGGATAATTCTAAGCAGATTCGACAAGAAAACTGAAATCATGGAAAAATGTCAAAAAATTATAGCCAAAACCAAATTCATGTGTTATAATATAGATTGAGCTTTTGTATGAAAATTAGAAAGTTCGTTTATGATTGAGAAAGGGAGATTTCACTATGAACAAGTCTTTAAACTTGCAGGATGTATTTTTGAATCAAGCGAGGAAAGAGAAAATCAGTGCAACATTTTTTTTAACAAATGGGTACCAGTTTAAGGGCTTTGTAAAAGGCTTTGATAATTATGTTGTTATCTTGTCTTGTGACGGAAAACAGCAGCTTGTATATAAGCATGCGATTTCTACGATTGTCCCGGCGCACGCTGTGCCCCTTCTGGACAATATCGAAGAATTTGCACAGGCGGATGCAACCAATTTAACCGATGTCAATGAAGCGTAATATTTAAGGTGATGCAATTATGGCAATGAATTCCGGTAGTAAGATGACCAATGTACTGTTGGTTCTGCTCTCTGCGTCTGTGCTTGCAACTGTGTGTACAATTATGTACCATTTTGTAGATACAAGCTATGAAACAGAAACGGCGATCCGCGCAACGGCGGATGAATCACAGATCTTTGATGGTGTCTATGTTCGGGATGAAACCGTTGTGTCTTATACCGGAGATGGTGCAGTTATCTATCAGATCCCAGACGGTGGAAAGGCTGCGGTCGGCGATGCAATTGCGCAGATCTATGCTGATGAAACTGCAATCGAAACACATCAGCAGATTGAGGAGCTTGAGAAAAAACTGGCAGTGTTGGAGCGTATTTCAAATGTTGGTACATTAGAACAGGCACAGCCAGAAACATTGTCGCGGCAGTTTACGGAATATTATAAAGATATCGTATTCCATAAAGATCAGGGGGATTTTAGTGCTGTTTCGGAAGACGAGCAAAGCTTCCTTGAAGCGTACAGCACTTTTCAGATTGTAATCAGCGGCGGCGAGGTTTCATTTTCAGATCAGATTACGGAATTAACTGCTGAAATCGCATCTTTGAATGCGCAGTCAAGTGCTCCGATTGATGAAATCAAAGCAGAAAGCGCATCATATTTTGTGAGCCATGTGGATGGCTATGAGTCTGTTCTGACCGTGGATGGAATAGATGATATCACGCCGCAACTGATCGCCCAGGTGATCGCGAATGATACAGAAAACACTGAGGGAAACGGTGCGATCGGAAAGATGATCGCTGCATATGACTGGTATATGGTCGGCATGATTGATAACCAGGATCTGAAATATCAGGTCGGAGATACGGTGACGCTTCGGATTCTGACATCTTCTGCACAGGCACAGGCAACGATTGAAGAAATTCGGACAGTGGAAGGAACAGATGAAGTGATGGTTGTGCTACACAGCGAAAATATGACATCTGATTTTGTGCAAAATCGCTGTGAACATGTGGAAATGGTATTGGGAGAATACGAGGGAATCAAGGTGCCGCGCGAGGCGATTCGATTTCAGGATGTGCCGGTCGTGGATGAAGAAACTGGCGAAGAAACTGGTGAAGTGGAAAATTGCCGCGGCGTATTGATTGAGGACGGTGAAGAAGTGGTATTCCGGCGGTTGGATGTTATCTATGAAGGCAATGACTATGTCCTTTCTAATCTCAATGCCGGCGAGGGATACCTCAAGTTATATGATTCCATTATCGTAGAAGGGATTGATGCAAATGGAAACTAGCTTTGCTTATATTGATGAAAATTACAAACGCATTCTCTATGAAATGGAAGAGGCAAAGGCGAAATACCGGAAACCTGATGATGAGATCACATTTATGGCTGTGACCAAAACTGTGGCGCCGGAAGCAGTGAATCATGCCATTGAGTGCGGAATTCGCGTGCTCGGCGAAAATCGTGTACAGGAATATCTTTCGAAAAAACAGTTTTATTTGCCAAATGCGCAGATGCACTTTATTGGGCATCTGCAGACCAACAAGGTAAAGTATATTGTTGAGGATATGGAACTGATCCATTCTGTAGATAGTGTGCGGCTTGCCGCAGAGATCGATAAGCAGGCGACACGCATTGGAAAAGTACAGAATGTCCTAGTAGAAGTGAATGTTGGCGGTGAAGCGTCGAAAAGCGGCGTTGCCCCCGATGCATTGGAGGAATTGCTGTTGGAAATAAGTCAGATGTCGCATATTCACGTAAAAGGGCTCATGACAATACCGCCGATTGAGGGCGATGAAAAATTTCTTTTCCAAATGCAGAAAATTTATCTTGACATTTCATCCAAAAAAATGGATAATATAGATATGGAGATTTTGTCGATGGGAATGTCCGGTGATTTTGCCGCCGCCATTCGCTATGGCTCGACAATGGTCCGGATTGGCACCGCGCTGTTCGGTGCAAGAAAATATGTGTAAATTGGCATCCTGACCGCTTTTTCACAGGTGGCGTAGATGCAGTCGGCCGTATCGTGCACCGCACGTTATCCGCGATGTGGCCTGGTATGGATTTCGCAATGCCAGATGAAATGAAAACGCGTAATTCCGTATCAATATATTTAACAAGTGCGGAGAATGGAGCAAATCATGAACGTAATGGATAGTTTGAAGAATTTCTTTATGCCGGCAGAAGAAGACGATATGGAGACACCGAATACTACTGCATCTGAATCAGAGCCGGCTGGAACTTCAGCATCTTCGGAGAATGCTGCAAGTGGATATAGCAGATCGTCGTCTTCCTATGAAGAAGGAAATCGTGAGAAGCGCAGCGAGCGCTATGCCACTATCAAGGCAACGGCGCAGTTTCAGGTTGTTTTGGTCAAGGCGACGACTTATGCGGCGGATTCGAAGAAAGTTGCAGATTTTTTGATGCAGAATAAAACAGTTGTTCTCAATCTCGAAGCGATCGACAAAGAGGAAAAGCGTAGAATTATTGACTTTGTGGTCGGCGCAGCTTATGCGATGCATGGCAGAATCCGTCCGATCGCTAACCAGACATTCCTGATCATTCCGCAGAATGTCGGCTTTGACGGCGACGATATCGTCGGAGAATTACAGGACAGTGGCTTGGTATAACAGTATATGCACGGTGAAACAGATCGAAAAGCCCACCAGCTTTTGATTCAGCACTGGCATGATCTGGCGCGTCGGAGTTATCGAGATAATCGTCCGTATTTCACAGACTTTCTGCCGCAAGAGGACGAGATTCCGGCAAAGAAAATTGCGGCGGAAAACGGCGTTGTGTGTATGGCGTGGGGTGGTACTGAAAACACGGCGCGTGTCATGCTGTGTTTCGCACCTGATTCCACATTTGCTGTGCCGGAACGTTTCCCGATTACTTGTCTGACTATTTCACATCGTGGGACAAGTATGCTCAGACATCGGGATGTGCTCGGGGCATTGATGGCATGTGATATCAGGCGTGATCTAATCGGCGATATTTTGATTGCGCCAAAGCTCGTGCAGATCTTTGTGTGCAGTCATATTGTACCAATTCTTTTGCAAGAACTTAGTCAGATTGGACGTGTCGGTGTTTCAGTGGCGGATGATCAGCCGGTCTGCCTCGCTGCACAGCAGAATCTGATTGCATACAGCGGTACAGTAGCATCTTTGCGCGCAGATGCTGTGACCGCATTTGTCACGCACCTGAGCCGTGAAAAAGCATCTCAGCTGATCCGACAGGGAAAACTAGTGCGCGCACATGAAACGGTGGAGACTCCTTCTGCTTCGATGCAGATCGGGGACGTGTTTTCGATTCGCGGCTACGGTAAATTCCGGCTCGACGCGATAGACGGTACGACCCGAAAAGGGAGATATCATATCACGATCCAAAAATATCAATGAGAGGAGATTTTCACATGATTAGTGCAAGTGAGATCCATGAACTCCGGTTTGAAAAGGCGGCGTTTGGTTATAAGCAGGAGGACATTGACGAATTTCTGAATAAGCTTGAAGAAGAAGTCGAACTGGCACAGCGCGAGCTGGAGGACAGCAATAATAAGATTCAGGTCTTAGCGGACAAAGTGCGCGAATATATGCGTGATGAAGATGCGCTCAAGGATGCGCTGCTTGGCGCACAAAAGGAAGCGCATCGTATCATCAACGATGCCAATGACCGCGCAGAAGAAATCATTGCAAAGGCAAAGGAAAAGGCAGATGCAATGATCGATGAAGTGACGGTGCAGCATGACGCTCTGATTGAGAAAAATGAGGCGGAAATTGAGGCGGAGCACGAAAAGCTTGCAGCCGCGAAGAAACAGGTTGCAGATTTTAAGAAGGCTCTGTTCGATATGTATAAGGATCACTTGAATATGCTTTCAGAGATGCCGGAAGAGGATGACGATACATTTGGCGTAGCTGCGTCTGATGCTGATGAAAGTGCGCCGGCTTTGGATTCGCTTGGTTCTTCACAGTTTTCGGCGAAGGCGATCCAGGGAGCTTACGATTCGCGGTTCGGAGATCTCCAAGATACGGATGACAAGGAATGAGCAATAAATCAATATTGTGAAAGCGGATAAGGGCAGAGAATTTTCTGTGCCCTTATTTCAAGAGGTGGAGTCTGCCGCATCGGATAGGCTCTTAGATTATTTCGAGGAAAGGAGCGGTTTTGTCGAAAAATGCAGCGACAGAACCGGGACGCGATATGTCACAGGATTATAATACTACTCTGAATTTGCCAAAAACCGATTTCCCGATGCGCGGCAATCTGCCGAAACGGGAACCGGAATTTCTGCAAAAATGGGAAGAAGAAGATCTGTATGAACAGATGGTGAAGAAAAACGACGGCAAGCCGAGGTATATTCTTCACGATGGTCCGCCTTACGCCAACGGCGAGATTCACCTGGGTACAGCACTTAATAAGGTACTCAAGGATTTTATCATCAAGTATAAGAATATGACAGGCTTTTGTGCACCGTATGTGCCGGGTTGGGATACACACGGACTGCCGATCGAGTTAAAGGCAATGAAGTCGATCGGTGTGGAAAATGGCGCCATTTCTCCGGTAGAGTTGCGTCGCCACTGTAAGGATTTTGCCATGAAACATGTCAAGAATCAGATGGCACAGTTCAAGCGGCTAGGCAGCTTGGGACATTATTGTGACCCGTACCTGACACTCAAGCCGGAGTACGAGGCACGTCAGATCGAGATTTTCGGCGAGATGGCAAAGCGCGGCTACATGTACAAGGGATTGAAACCGGTTTATTGGTGTCCGGATTGTAACACTGCCCTTGCGGAGGCAGAGATCGAATATGAAAACGATCCCTGCGATTCCATCTATGTCAAGTTCCAGGTAATTGACGACAAGGGTGTGTTCAAAAAGCTTGGTATCGCCAAAGAACAGGTCTACTTCGTTATCTGGACCACTACCACATGGACCATTCCTGGCAACTTGGCGATTTGTGTTGGTCCAGCGTATGAGTACACCCTGGTGAAGGTAGCTGATGAATACTACTGCATGGCTACCCAGCTTGTGACAGACACCATGAAGACTGCCGGTATCAGCGAGTATGAAACTGTCGGCACATTTCTTGGCAGTGAACTGGAACACATTCAGACCAAGCATCCGCTATATGATCGTCTGTCTCCGGTGATTTTGGGCGATCATGTTACCTTGGAAAGCGGTACTGGCTGCGTACACACGGCACCTGGTTATGGTGTCGAGGACTTTGAAGTCTGCAAGAATTATGACGATATCGGCATCCTAGTTTGCGTTGATGAAAAGGGATGCCAAACGGAAGAAGCTGGTGAATTTGCTGGTATGGACACTGCAGAGGCAAACCGCGCGATTGCAGCAAAACTTACTGAAATCGGCGCAATGCTGGCAACTCAGAAGATTGTCCACCAGTATCCGCACTGTTGGCGTTGCCACAGCCCAATCATCTATCGCGCTACGGAGCAATGGTTCTGCTCCGTAAAGGGCTTTAAAGACGAGGCAATCAAAGCCATTGAACAGGTAAAATGGATTCCAGAATGGGGCGAAGATCGCATCAAGGGCATGGTACGCGACCGCAGTGACTGGTGCATTTCTCGTCAGCGCACTTGGGGTGTGCCAATCCCGATTATCTATTGTAAAGATTGTAAAAAGCCGATTATCAATGATACGACCATCCGTGATATTGCAACACTCTTCCGCAAAGAGGGTTCAGATGCGTGGTGGACAAAGGAACTGTCGGAATTCCTCTCGCCAGAAGTACAGTGTGAATGCGGCTGTCGGGAATTTACGAAGGAATATGACATTATGGATGTCTGGTTCGACAGTGGCGTTTCTCACTCGGCGGTGATGGAACAATATGATTGTCTCCGGTGGCCGGCAGACCTCTATTTAGAGGGCGCAGACCAATATCGCGGTTGGTTTCAGTCATCGCTTCTGACATCGGTTGTCTATAAGGGAGCAGCACCATATAAGGCAGTCTGCACACATGGCTGGGTTGTAGACGGCGAGGGCAGAAAGATGTCTAAATCTCTTGGAAACGGCATGATGCCGGATGAAATTATCCAGAAATATGGCGCAGATATCCTTCGTCTTTGGGTGGCGTATTCGGACTATCATTCGGATATTCGCATTTCGAAGGAAATTTTAGGTCAGCTTTCCGATGCCTATAAGAAAATCCGTAACACTGCGCGCTATATTTTGGGGAATCTCGGAAATGGCAATGGCTTTGATCCAGAACGTGACAGCATAGAGGATGACCAGCTGTTAGAGTTGGATCGCTGGGCACTGATGCGCTTGGATCGCGTCATAGAAAAAGTCTATGCCGGTTACGATGCATTTGATTTCCATGTGGTATTTCATGCTATTCACAACTTCTGCACAACAGATCTCTCCAACTTCTATCTGGATATCATCAAAGATCGTCTGTACTGCGAGAAGGAAGATTCAGTAGAACGCCGTGCAGCGCAGACCACGATGTATCGTATTTTGAGTGCGGTAACACGGTTGATCGCACCGATCCTCTCGTTTACTGCAGAAGAAATTTGGAAGTACCTGCCGCATGCAGCCGCAGATGATGCACAGAGCGTGTTCCTCAACGAAATGCCACAGGTAAGTGGTATCGCAGCAGATGACAGCTTTATGGCAAAGTGGGAACTGATTTATCAGACTCGTCTGGATGCTAATAAGGAGCTCGAACTCAAGCGCAGCGAAAAGTTGATCGGTAAGTCGCTTGAAGCTTGTGTGACCATTTTTGTCGGCGATGTAGCACAGTATGCAATTCTGTCTGAAGCGGCGGATACATTGGCAAAGGTGCTGATTGTTTCAGAAGTGCATGTTGAAAAGGCGGAGGGCGGCGAAACAACCTATACAGTAACACGTGCTTCCGGAGAAAAGTGTGAGCGCTGCTGGATGTATCTTGACTCTGTCGGCAAAAACGCCGCGCATCCGACACTTTGCGCGCGCTGTGCGAAAGTTGTATCAGAAGGCTGATGCGAAGGAATAAATTTGGTTGGATTGTGGCACTGGTTGTATCTGCATTACTAGTTGGGGTCGATCAGCTCCTAAAAATTTGGGCGGTACGCAGTTTACAGCCGGTGGAATCGATGGACTTGATCAAATTTGGTGATCTGGATATTTTAGGACTGCATTATCTGGAAAATGACGGCGCTGTGTTCAGCAGTTTTTCCGGCATGCGTTGGGTGCTGGTCGGTTCAACATCAATCATGATCGCATTTTGCATTTATTATCTGATCCGTCATGCGATGCATTCAAAGCTGTTGATTTCGGGATTGACACTTGTGATCGCAGGTGGTATCGGCAATCTGATTGATCGACTGTTCCGCGGCGGATTGGTGGTGGATTATCTCGAAGTGCGGCTGTTCCGATTTGCAGTGTTCAATTTTGCGGATTGCTGCGTTGTAATCGGCGTGGCGCTTTTGGCGCTCTATTTCTTCTTGCCAGAGAAGAAGCATGATGCTGCACCGAAATCTAAAGATCCTGAAAACAAAGAAATGGGAGATTCGATCGATGCCTGAACCGATGTTTTTTCAAGTTCCGGAGACGGCGGCAGGACAGCGTCTTGATAAGTGGCTTGTTTCACAGGACACATTGGAACTCACGCGTTCTGCGCTGCAAACGCGGATGGAACAGGGTGATGTGTTGGTGAATGCAAAGCCAGTTGCGAAAAATTACCGGCTACGCGGTGGCGAAATGATACAGGTGATATTACCAGACCCGGAACCATTAGAACTCATCCCGGAAAATATACCCTTGGACATTGTTTATGAGGATGATGACCTGCTGGTGGTGAATAAGCCGAAAGGAATGGTAGTACATCCTGCTCCGGGACATGCTACAGGGACGCTGGTGCATGCACTACTTTATCACTGTGGTGACCGGCTTTCCGGGATCAATGGTACGATCCGACCGGGTATTGTGCATCGCATTGATCGGGATACCAGTGGATTGCTTATGGTCGCCAAAAATGACCGGGCACATCAGTCACTCTCCGCGCAAATTCAGGCGCATTCTTTTACGCGGGAGTATCGGGCAGCTGCAATGGGATATTTCAAAGCGCAAACTGGGACGATCTCTGCGCCGATCGGTCGACATCCTGTTGACCGTAAGAAAATGTGCGTTACAGAAAAAAATTCAAAACCGGCAGTGACACACTATGAGGTGCTTGCTGCATATCAAAAGGCATCTTATCTGCGGCTACGGTTGGAAACAGGACGCACGCACCAGATTCGAGTACATCTGGCGTACTTGGGCCATCCGGTGCTGGGTGATTCTGTATATGGAAAGGCATATCCTGGTATCACAGGGCAATGTTTGCACGCAGCAAAGATCGGATTTGTACATCCGACAACAGGTGCGTATCTCGAATTTGAAAGTCCACTGCCGGATTATTTCACAAAGGTGTTGCGCGGACTTGGCGCAGAAATAGGAGGGGTAGGATGAAATCTTTAGAACATACCCTGTTGGTCACTGATCTCGATGGTACGCTTTTACCATCGAATAAGTGCCTTGCACCGGAGGATGTGGAAGCAATTGCACGATTTCGTGCATCAGGTGGAACGTTTACCATTGCAACCGGGCGTACGTTACAGGCGGCACAGCAGTATCTGGGATTGCTCCACCCGGATGCGCCGTGTATCCTGTTCAATGGCGCAGTGATATATGATATTGCCGCAAAAAAAATGCTGGACATGACGGCGCTGCCTGATGAAGCGATACAGATTACACGGTCGGTACTGGATGCATTTCCAGAGGTTTCGGCAGAGATTTTGCGCCCGACGCAGACATATGTTTCACGGATGACAGAGTATGAACAGATGCATCTCGACATTTGCAAAGTAGAGCCGATTCTGATGGAACCAGAGGAGATCCCAAAGGGGGATTGGTTAAAAGTGTTGTTTGCGATTGCGGCAGATCAGATGCCAAATCTGATTGCATTTTTCCAGAAACAGGCGTGGGATTGTGCGGATTTTGTTCAGTCCGAGGCACATTTTTATGAGGCTCTGCCAAAGGGTGCTACCAAGGGCAGTGCGCTGCAAAAATACCGGAAGCTTTGCAGTATGGAAGGCTGGCGGATTGTGGCAGCTGGCGATTTTGACAACGATCTGGAAATGCTGGAAGAGGCTGACATTAGTGCATGTCCTTCCAATGCACAGCCCTGTGTCAAGGAAGTGGCAGATATACAGCTTGTAAATTCGTGCGATACGCACGCAATTGCTGAGTTGATTGATCGGATCATGGCGGATGAAACTTAGAATTTGGAGGTTTAGAGCATGGATGAAATGACAAAGAAGCAACTGCAGGCGACTGCCTGTCGCGTGAGAATGGGAGTGATTGAGGGGACCTATCATGCAAAATCCGGTCATCCGGGTGGATCGCTTTCGATCTGCGATACGTTGACCTATCTGTATTTTGCAAAGATGCATGTGGATCCGCAGAATCCGGATATGGCAGACCGGGATCGTCTGGTGCTGTCGAAAGGTCACTGCGCTCCGGCACTCTATTCTGCATTGGCGGAGCGCGGCTTTTTCCCGAAGGAAGAATTGAAGTCTTTGCGCCATATCGGTGCACTGCTTCAGGGACATCCGTGCATTCATATTCCGGGCGTGGATATGTCGAGTGGCTCGCTCGGACAGGGAATTTCTGCAGCATGTGGCATGGCGCTTGCTGCCAAAATGGACAATGCTGCATACAAAGTGTACGCCATTTTAGGTGACGGCGAGATTGAAGAGGGACAGGTCTGGGAAGCAGCCATGTTCGCGGCGCATTATCGCCTTGATTCGCTCATTGCTATTGTGGATCATAATGGGTTGCAGATTGATGGAAAGATCGCTGAAGTCTGCTCGCCTGAGCCGATTCCAGAGAAGTTTGAAGCATTCGGTTGGCATGTGATTCGCATGGATGCGCATGACTTCGATTCGATTGAAAAGGCATTCCAAGAGGCAGAGACCATTGTCGGAAAGCCGGTTGCGATCATCCAGGAAAGCACGAAGGGCAAGGGCGTTTCCTTCATGGAAAATCAGGTTGGCTGGCACGGCAAGGCACCGAATGATGCAGAATATAAGCAGGCAATGGCAGAGCTTTCTGCCCAGCTGAAAGAACTGGAGGGCTAAACGATGGCAGAGATGCAGAAAAAAGCGACAAGAGAAAGCTATGGAGAAGCACTCCGCGATCTGGCGGACAAGTATCCGGAATTGGTGGTATTGGACGCAGACCTAGCTGCTGCAACCAAGACCGGCATTTTCAAGAAGGCATATCCGGAACGGTTCTTTGACTGTGGCATTGCCGAGGCGAATATGATGGGCGTGGCTGCCGGCCTTGCAACTACGGGAAAGATTCCGTTCGCCAGCACATTTGCGATGTTCGCGGCAGGCAGAGCGTATGAGATCGTCCGCAATTCGATTGGATATCCACATCTGAATGTAAAGATCGGTGCAACGCATGCCGGCATTTCTGTCGGTGAAGATGGTGCAACGCACCAGTGTAACGAAGATATTGCGCTGATGCGCACGATTCCGGGTATGACGATTTTGAATCCGGCGGATGATGTGGAAGCGAAGGCGGCAGTAGAAGCTGCAATCCAGCACGAAGGACCAGTATACCTGCGATTCGGCAGACTGGCTGCGCCGATTTTCAATGATCCGGCAACATATCAATTCGAGATTGGTAAGGGACTGACGCTGCGCGAAGGCAATGATTTGACAATCGTAGCCACTGGTCTGATGGTATCAGAGTCCCTTAAGGCGGCAGAAATGCTGGAAGCTGAGGGCATCCATGCGAGAGTACTCAATATTCATACCATTAAACCGCTCGACACTGAGCTAATCTGCAAGGCAGCCTCTGAAACAGGGCTTCTGGTCACTGTGGAAGAACACAGCGTGATCGGGGGTTTGGGAGGCGCAGTGGCAGAAACTGTGACTTCCTGCTGTCCGGTTCCGGTGGTACGCATTGGCGTGAATGACGAATATGGGCACTCTGGTCCGGCAGCGGAACTGCTCAAGGAGTTTGGTCTGGATAGCACAAATATTGCGGCTGTCGCCAAAAAGGCATTTTCGGAGAAAAACAAGGGTTGCTGTTGTCAATAAGGAGTTGCAATGTCTGTTTTTTTAGAAACCCAAAGGCTGTACGTGCGACAGTTCCGTCCCTCTGACGGCGAAGCATTGGCAGAGATTTTGACCGATCCAGAAGTCACTTACTTTGAGCCGTATGAACCGTTTTCTCATGATTTCGCTTTGCAGGAAGCTGTTAATTTTTCCAGCAGTAATGAGTTTTATGCAGTTGCGCTGAAAGAAACCGATCGAGTGATTGGAAAAATCTATTTTCATGATTGCGGGAAATACGAAAAATGGGAAATTGGTTGGACATTTCATGCCAATTTTCAAGGCAAAGGCTTTGCCCGCGAAAGTGTTAGCGCTTTTTTGCATGAGGTATTTCAGAGATTGCCGGTGCGGAAAGTAATTGCTGAAATCAATGGGCGCAACTTGAAATCGCAGCATCTGGCACAGCGGCTTGGAATGCATCAGGAAGCCTGTCTGCGAAAAGAAAGCTGTCATTATCAAGATGAACAGGGAAATCCGCTGTGGGATGACCAAATGATATTTGGTTTGTTTGCAGAAGAGCTAATTTTATCATAACGATTGTAAAACGGCAGGCGTTTTCCATCTCGAAAATGTCTGCCGTTTCTGACAAAGGGGCACTTCAAAAAACGATGACGTTTGTCAAAATGTTCTGGATTTTGTGATGTCCCAAATGAGGTGTTACACATGAAAAAGATTAAACTTGAGACGATACAAAAACTCTTTCTCTATTTTCTCATGGCGGCAATGATCGGATGGTGCTATGAAGTGTTTTTAGAAGTTGTAGTGTATCGCTGGGGATTCTCCAATCGCGGTGTCTTGTTTGGCCCCTATTGTCCGGTTTATGGCGTAGGACTATTGGCGTTTATGCTTTGCTTCAGTAAACTGATGGACATGAAGCTCAAATGGCCCGTCTGTTGGCTGCGCCCCATTATGATATTTGTCGGGTGCGGCTTGGTGGCGACGCTGATCGAACTTGTGGCAAGCTATCTGCTTGAGTGGATTACCGGCAGCTGGCCGTGGCAGACATATGCAGATTATGCCATCAACTTCCAGGCACGAATTGCCCTGTCGCCATCTGTGCGATTTGCCATTGGCGGTGTGCTGTTCCTCTATGTGCTGCGTCCGCTGTTTGCCAAGCTGACGGGTTTGATGTCCCCGAGGGTGCTGAATTGGGTGAGCGGCGTTGCAGCAGCAGTGTTGGTTGTGGATCTAATCCTGACCATGGCTTTATAAGCAAGTTTTCGTGAATTTTCGCATATTCTGTTGCAGAGGTGATAGAATATGGTCTGTACGCTAGAAGAGCTCCGCAGCAAGGATGTCATCAATGTGGTGAATGGCGAAAATCTCGGCAGAGTCGATGACTTAGAACTTGATGCAGAGACGGCGGCGGTAACGGCGCTGGTGTTGTACGGCAGACCGCGGATTTTTGGACTATTCGGGCCGCGCGATAACTGCGTGATTCGTTTTCGCCAGATTCGCTTGATTGGGAAAGACACGATTTTAGTTTCCTTAGGGGAAGAATCGAGGGGATATACATATTGCACAAAAATCAGAGAAAATAAAAGCTAAAATTTTACCCCAAAAAACTTGACCATTAATGTGCATTTTTGGTATAATAGAAAGGCAGTTCGCACGTCTGCCTTTGTAAATGCGGGTGCTTTTCACTAGGAAAAGTTGCATTTACGGCAAAGGCGGCGGAGGAAGCAAAACCAACTTATTAGGAGGAACTACACAATGGGCGTAGTATCAATGAAACAGCTCTTGGAAGCTGGCGTACACTTTGGTCACCAAACCAGAAGATGGAATCCGAAAATGGCTCCGTATATCTTCACTGAACGTAATGGCATCTATATCATCGACCTGCAGAAGACGGTTAAGAAGTTGGACGAAGCTTATATGTTCGTTCGTGACTTATCTGCACAGGGTGAGTCAGTGCTCTTTGTTGGTACAAAGAAGCAGGCTGGTGAATCGATCAAGGAAGAGGCAACTCGTGCAGGTGCATATTATGTCAATGCACGTTGGCTCGGCGGTATGATGACCAACTTTACTACTATTCAGAGAAGAATCAAACGCTTGGAACAGCTTCACGAAATGGAGAACGACGGCACATTTGACCTGCTTCCGAAGAAGGAAGTTGGTAAATTGCAGCTGGAAATCGAAAAGCTCGAAAAGTTCCTGGGCGGTATCAAGGAAATGAAGAAGCTGCCGGGCGCACTTTTCATTGTAGACCCGAGAAAAGAGCGCATTGCTGTTGCTGAGGCAAAGAAGCTGAATATCCCGATCGTTGCGATTGTTGATACCAACTGTGATCCGGATGAGATTGACTATGTAATCCCGGGCAACGACGACGCAATTCGCGCAGTAAAGCTGATCGCTGGCGTTATGGCGGACGCGATCATTGAAGGTCGTCAAGGCGCAGATGCAGAAAAGGAAGAAGCTGCTGAGGCAGAGGCACAAACAGAGGCAGCAGAATAATCTCTGTCGTAACCAGAAGTGACAACCCGGATATGTTGTGGGAATTCTCAAATCATATTCGGGTTTCTTTGAAAATTATATTTTTGAATGTAATCAGTATAGGAGGATCAATCCATGGCAAATTTTACAGCAAAAGATGTCAATGAACTGCGTAAGTCCACTGGTGTTGGCATGATGGACTGCAAGAAAGCGTTGACAGAAGCAGACGGTGACGTTGAAAAGGCAATTGAGATTCTGCGTGAAAAGGGTTTGGCAACTCAGGCGAAGAAGGCAGGCCGCGTTGCAGCAGAAGGTATGGTTGTGGCAAAGGTCAATGCAGACAATACTGTTGGCTGTGTTGTAGAAGTGAACTCGGAAACAGATTTCGTTGCTAATACAGATGAATTTAAGACGTTTGTGAACTTGGTGGCGGATACTATCATTGAAAAGAATCCGGCTGATTTGGATGCACTGAAGGCAACCACAGTTTCTGGCGGTACTATGACTGTTGATGAAGCGCTGCAGGAACTGTTCCTCAAGATTCGAGAGAACCTTCAGATTCGTCGTTTTGTACGTCTGGAAGGTATCCTTGTTCCGTATATCCATGGCGGCGGTAAGATCGGCGTTATGGTTCGTGCTGAGTCTCCGGCTGGTGCAACTGCAGAAGTTCTGGCTGCTGCAAAGGACTGCGCACTCCAGGTTGCCGCTATGAATCCGCCGTACCTCAAGCGCGAGGACGTACCGGCTTCTGTGCTGGAAGAAGAAAAGAAGATCATCCTAGCACAGATGGCAGAAGATCCGAAGATGGCAAACAAGCCGGATCAGGTAAAGGAAAAGATTGCAACTGGCAAGGTGGACAAGTATTATGGAGAAAACTGTTTGCTGGAACAGGCGTTCGTTAAGGAAAATAAGCAGACTGTCAAGGAATATGTAGACAGCGTTGCAAAGGCTGCTGGCACTACAATCGAGATTGCACAGTTTGTTCGTTTTGAACGTGGCGAAGGCATTGAGAAGAAAGAAGATAACTTCGCAGAAGAAATCGCAAATATGATTCACTAAGAGAAGCGTACGCGCGTTTATACTTTCTTTCTTAGGTTTTTGGCTTATAGAAACAATGTTTCCATAACGGGAAAATACGAAAAAAGAGGAGCATGGCAATTGTCATGCTCTTTTTGATTTTTTTCCCGAAAATCGCTTTACAATTTATGAAAAATAGTGTAAAATAAAAAGAGGAAGCGTGTGGATTGCCGGAAAGCGAATGATTTTCGGTGCTTCTGTAAAAAGTGATAGAAACGAAAGGAATAAAAAGCATGGAACCAAAGTATAAGCGTGTACTCTTGAAGCTGAGTGGGGAAGCTCTTGCAGGTCCGCAGAAAACAGGACTGGATACGGCAACAATGCTGCCGATTTGTCAGAGTATTCAGAAGTGTGTAGAAGCCGGAGTAGAAATTGGAATTGTTGTTGGCGGCGGAAATTTCTGGCGCGGCAGATCGAGCCAGAATATGGATCGTACTCGTGCAGATCATATCGGTATGCTTGCTACTACCATGAACGCACTGGCGGTTGCTGATATGCTGGAATCCCTTGGTGTGGAAGTGCGCGTTCAGACGGCGATCATGATGCAGCAGATTGCAGAGCCGTATATACGCAATCGTGCAATCTCTCACCTAAAGAAAGGTAGAGTTGTGATTTTCGGCTGTGGCACTGGAAGTCCGTTTTTCTCTACCGATACGGCGGCGACGCTGCGTGCTGTGGAGATCGATGCTGATATTCTGCTGAAGGCGACGATGGTGGATGGCGTGTATAATAAAGATCCACATAAGTATGAGGATGCAGTTCGCTATGACCGACTCACATTCAGCGATGTGTTGGGCAGCGCTTTGCAGGTTATGGATAGTACGGCAGCCTCCATGTGCCGCGATAATGCAATGCCCATGCTGGTGTTTGATCTGAGCCGTCCGGAAAACATTTATGATGCTGTGATGGGTAAGGATGTCGGTACAGTTGTGACAGAAGCCACAAAATAAGTTACCCTTTGATTTTGATAATACAGAAAGGAGCCCCGTAAAATCGGGGATATTGCTATGAAAGATTTGATGAATACTGTAGAAGATAAAATGATAAAGGCGATCAGTCGCTTGGAGCATGAGTTTGCTGCCGTTCGGGCAGGTCGTGCAAATCCTGCTGTGTTGGATAAAGTACAGGTGGATTATTACGGCGTTCCGACACCGATCCAACAGATGGCGGCAGTATCCGTATCTGAGGCGCGTATTCTTGTGATCCAGCCTTGGGATGTATCTACGCTCAAAGCGATTGAAAAGGCGATTCTTGCCTCCGATGTCGGTATTACGCCGACAAATGATGGCAAGGTGCTGCGTTTGGCATTCCCGCAGCCGACAGAGGATCGCCGTAAGGAACTTTGTAAAGAGGTTAAGAAGCTTGGCGAAGAAACAAAGGTTGCGGTGCGTAATGCACGCCGTGATGCCCTCGAAAAAATGAAGGCAAAGAAAAAAGCTGGCGAACTGACGGAAGATGATGTAAAGGACGGCGAAAAGAAGGTGCAAAAGCTTACTGATAAATATTGCGATCTAATTGATACCATGGTGAAGGAAAAAGATCAGGAAATCATGAGCATTTGATCGAAGAATGGAGTAAACACAACAATGGCATTATCACTTTTTAAGAAACGCAGTAAGCCTGATGTTTCTTCCGATTCCGGGATCTTGCTGCCGCCGCCGGAACAGTTTCCACAACATGTGGGATTCATTATGGATGGAAATGGTAGATGGGCTACGAAACGCGGCATGCCGCGGAAATTCGGACATCGGGAAGGAGCTAAAAATTTCAAGGATCTTACCCTGTATTGCCGTGATATCGGAATTCGTAATGCTTCGTTCTATGTGTTTTCGACAGAGAACTGGAAACGGCCTCAGGAAGAAATCGATGCACTGATGGATTTGTTTTGGGAGTATCTCTGCGATGCAGATAATTATCTCGAACGGCGGATCCGCATGATCTTTATTGGTGACCGCAGTCGTCTTCAGGAGCGTCTGCAGAAGCGAATGCAGGAGTTGGAAGAGGATTCAAAAGATTTCGAAAAGATGAATCTGATTCTGGCAATCAATTATGGAGGCAGAGATGAGATCCGTCATGCAGCGCAGCAGATTGCAAGAGAAGTGCAAATCGGTACGCTAGATCCAGACACAATTATGGAACAGACGATTGCGGATCGTTTGTATACAGCCGGTCTTGCTGATGTTGATCTTCTGATTCGCCCGAGCGGTGAATTGCGGCTTTCGAATTATATGATTTGGCAGTGTGCATATGCAGAATATTATTTTACAGATGTGCTTTGGCCGGATTTTAATAAAACGGAACTGAATAAGGCGCTTGTCGACTTTGCTAATCGCGGCAGACGATTCGGAGGAATTTGATTAACATGAAAACACGAATTATTTCTGGTGTGATCGGCGCAGTGATTGCAGTTCTGGTTTTGGTGCTTTACGATACATTTGTATTCCCGACGGCTGTGGTTGCGCTTGCTTGCCTTGCACTTTTTGAATGGTATCGTGCTGGGGCATGTTTGCATTGCCGCATTTCGATCTGTGCAGGCTTTCTTTACGCGGCATTGGTTCCTTTTTTCACATATTATGGGAAAAGTGGAATTGCGTTCGGGGTGACAATTCTTTGCATGATGGCGATGTTTCTGGAACTGGTGTTATTGCATAACAGCATCCGATATCAGGAAACTTTCTATCTTGCGGCAGTGACAGTTCTTGTGACGGGATCACTGAATATGATGAATCTACTGTTACAAGTCGGCTCATACGGACTGGCTTATGTGATACTGGCGCTTTGTTCGGCTTGGATTTCGGACACAGGCGCATACTTCACCGGGACATTTTTCGGCAAGCATAAGCTCTGTCCGGAAATCAGTCCTAAAAAAACTGTGGAGGGATTTTTGGGCGGTATCGTCGCAGATGTACTGGTGATGGTTATGTTTGCTCTGATCTACAGTTTGATCACAGATGTGTATGTGCACTATTTGTGGCTGATCGTCACGGCAGTATTGTGTGCCGTGGTTGGCGTACTTGGAGATCTGAGTGCATCAGTGTGCAAGCGTCAGCTTGGAATGAAAGACTTTGGGAATATTATGCCGGGACACGGCGGCGTCATGGATCGGTTTGACAGTGTCTTGTTTACATTGCCGGCGTTCTATGCGATGGAATGCATCATGCCGATCTTTTCTGTATAATTTTATGAAACCAAATGCAGCACACGATGAAAAGCGATCAGGCTTTCCATCGTGTGTATGTTATGTAGGGAATTGCTGCCCTGCGGCAGAAAGGAAACGATCACATGGAGAAGCAAATTTCAATCTTAGGCTCGACCGGTTCGATTGGCACACAAGCACTCGATGTTGTGCGATCACACGGTCTGAGTGTATACGCATTGGCAGCAAATCATCATATTGATCTGCTGGAAAAGCAAACGCGCGAGTTTCATCCCAAGCGCATTTGTATATTCGATACGGCATGTTATCCGGAACTTAAACGGCGTTTGTTCGATCTTCCGGTAGAGATTTTGTGTGGAATGGAGGGGCTCTGCGAGATCGCTGGTGATCCCCATGCGGATATATTGCTCAATTCTGTTGTGGGAATGGTCGGTCTTTTGCCGACGCTGACGGCGATTGATGCCGGAATCGATATTGCACTGGCCAATAAGGAAACCCTTGTAGCCGGTGGATCGCTTGTCATGAAACGTGCAGCGCAGCAAGGTGTAAAGATCTATCCTGTAGACAGTGAGCATTCTGCAATTTTCCAGTGTTTACAGGGAAATCAGCGCAGTCAGCTGCATAAGATAATTTTGACGGCATCCGGCGGACCCTTTTTTGGTATGACTCGTGCCCAGCTGCGTACAGTGAAGGCGGCAGATGCCCTGCGGCATCCAAACTGGGACATGGGCAATAAGATCACCATCGATTCGGCAACGCTGATGAATAAGGGGCTGGAATTTATCGAGGCCAAGTGGTTGTTTGATCTGGAGCCGGAACAGATCGAAATCGTGGTTCATCGTCAGAGTGTGATTCATTCGGCGGTGGAGTTTCAAGATCTTGCTGTCATTGCTCAGCTTGGGGTGCCAGATATGAAGATCCCGATCCAATATGCGTTACTTTATCCGGAACGGCTGCCGTGTCCGACAAAGCCGCTGTCCTTGACAGACTATAGGACACTGACTTTCGAAAAGCCGGATTTGGAAACCTTTTCCTGTCTCAAGACAGCGATTTCTGCGATTCGAATTGGCGGTACTGCACCATGCATCATGAACGGTGCGAATGAAGTTGCAGTGGCGGCATTTTTAGAAGGTCAGATCGGCTTTTTGGATATTGGTACATTGGCAGAGCAGGCAGTGGAAAAAATTGAGGCAATCGAGATCCGCTCTTATGAAGACGTGATGCGTGCTGATACGGAGGCACGCACATTTGTCAGAGAGACAATCGCAAGAGGCGACTTGTAAAAAGCTTTCTATCTTACTTCAGAAAGGAATCGTGTCTGCATGCAGCATATCATTACAATTTTGGTGGCCATTTTGGTTTTTGGACTGATCATCGGCATTCATGAGTTTGGGCATTTTATTGTGGCAAAACTTCATAAGATCCGTGTCAACAAATTTGCGATTGGCATGGGACCACGTCTTCTGCATTTTCAGAAAGGCGAAACGGAGTATTCGCTTCGGCTCTTTCCCATCGGTGGATTCTGTTCTATGGAGGGCGAGGACGAATCTAGCGACTGTCCCAATTCTTTCGAGAAAAAGCCGGTATGGCGGCGCATGACGGTAGTCTTGGCAGGCGCATTTATGAATATTGTGCTGGGATTTTTGTTGATTGCGATCCTGATTTGTACCGGGACAAAAGTACCAACGACCATCATCGGCGGCTTTGCAGAAACAACAGATGCCCAAACCGGCGAAATCATTAGTGCATCGGAAAGTGAGCGTAGTGGGCTTGAAATAGGTGACAAGATTATTGCCATTGACGGCAGCCATATCTTTTCTACGACCGATCTGATCTATAAGTTGCAAACAACAGAAACTGATTCGTTTACCGTGACCGTCAAGCGAGATGGCCAGCGTGTAACTCTGGAGGACGTGACCTTTCACAACGACAACACCGACGGCCTTTTGGACTTTTCCGTTCAGGGACAACCGAAAAATGCCATTACGGTGATCTCTTATGCGGCGCGTGACACTGTGGCAACTGCAAAGCTGATCTGGATGTCGCTAGTGGAATTAATCAGCGGCAAGTATGGCTTGCAGGATCTCTCCGGTCCGGTGGGGACGGTGGGTGTTATCGAACAGGCTGCATCGACTGGTGAAACGGTGATGGAACGGGTACAGTCTGTGATGAATCTCACAATTTTTATTACGGTGAATGTCGGTGTATTCAATCTATTGCCGATTCCCGGACTCGATGGCAGCCGGTTTGTCTTTTTGCTCGTCGAAGCCATCCGGCGCAAGCCCATTGCCAAAGAGCGAGAGGCAATGGTGCATCTGATTGGCATGGCGGCATTGTTTTTGCTGATGATTCTGGTGACAGTGCAGGATGTCAGTCGATTTTTGGGATGAAAACCCATTTTCAGGAAAGGGAAACTTGCCATGCGCTATAAATGTAAAATCACAATTTTGTGTGTTGGAGAGTGGAAATGATGAGAAAAGTAAAACCCGTTTCAATTGGGAACTGTACGCTGGATGGATCGCATATCTATATCCAGTCGATGCTGAATACACGTTCCGACGATATCGAAGGCAGTGTGGCACAGGCTGTTGCATTGGAGCAGGCAGGATGTGAGATCATTCGTGCGGCAATTCCAGATCAGGCGGCGATTGCTCTGATCCCGGCGATTAAGAAAAAGGTATCAATTCCGTTGGTAGCGGATATTCACTTTGATTATCGCCTTGCTTTAGAAGCTGCTGCAGCCGGCATCGATAAGATCCGCATCAATCCTGGCAATATTGGCGATATGGGGCGGGTGCGTGCCGTAGTGCGCGCTTGTCAGGAAAATCATATCCCGATTCGCATCGGCGTTAATTCTGGTTCTTTGGAAAAAGAGATTTTGGAGAAATACGGCGCCCCGACTGCCGAGGCGCTGGTGGAAAGTGCTATGGGACATGTAAAATTGCTGGAGGCATGTGACTTTGATGACATTGTCATATCCATGAAATCGTCGGATGTGAACACCATGATCGATGCCTACCGGCTCTGTGCCAAGCAGTGTGACTATCCGCTGCATCTTGGCGTCACCGAAGCCGGCACAGAACGTATGGGATTGATCAAATCTTCCATCGGGATCGGCACGCTTTTGCATGATGGTATCGGCGAAACCATTCGCGTGTCATTGACGGAAGATCCGGTGAAGGAAATTCGTGCGGCGAAGGATATTCTGAAGTGCATTGGCAAACGCGGCGGTGTACAATTGGTATCCTGCCCGACTTGCGGCAGAACACGAATTGATCTGGTCAAGACTGCAAAAGAAGTTGAAGCAGCACTGGAAGGCGTGGAGAAGGATATCAAGGTTGCTGTGATGGGCTGTGTAGTCAATGGTCCGGGCGAGGCAAGAGAAGCAGATATCGGCATTGCCGGAGGCGAAGGATGCGCTGTGATTTTCCAGAGGGGAAAAGTGCTGCGAAAAGTCGCAGAGGCAGACATTGTGCCAGAATTGTTGGCAGAGATTGAAAAGCTTTAAGAGTGGAGTGGAATCAATGGATTTGAATTTTTCGGCGTTTTTGGAAGAATATGTGCCTGTCATGCCTGAGTCGGTTCGCGGCGGTGTGCTCAAGCGCATGACGTATTCAGAAAATCTGACGAAAATTTCATTTTATGTGACATTTCCGGTGTTGGTGCCAGTGCAGGATCTGGTTGCACTGGAACATGAGCTGGAGATTCGGCTGGAAATTTCTGCAGTGCGGATTCATCCCCAGTATGCGCCGGAGCTGCTCTCTATGGACTATTTCCCCGATTTGGTGCTGCTGCTGAAACGTGAGATGACAGTAGTAAACGGCTTTATTGATGGGGCAGAGGTGACACAGGACGGAGACCAGATTGAGATCCATCTTCACAATGGTGGATTGGATATTTTGGAGAAATATCATGTGGCAGATTTCTTTTCTAATTTACTGGAACAGACTTTTTCGCGGAAGCTGCGTGTGGTGTTCCACGGAGATATTAGTGTGTCGGATGAAGCGTTCCATGCTATGATTCAAAAGGCGGAGCAGTCACTTGGGAATCACGCGGAACAATTTCAACAGCCGGCTGCGGGGATGTCGTCTTCTGTACCAAGTGCCAAACAGACTGCATCGCCAACTCCACAGAGTGTCAATGTCAATGATGAGATCCCGGGAATTGTGCCTGGTAGCGCGGTACTCATCAAGGGAAAGACCATTCGGGATGTCCCTATGCCCATCCGCGAGGCGGTAGATGTTCAGAACCAGCGGGTGGTAGTCATGGGCGATGTGTTTGCCATGGAGTCCAGAGAAGTACGCGGTGAACGGTTGATCCTGACCTATCAGATCACCGACGGCAGCTATTCTGTGTTGGTAAAAGTATTTGACTCTAAAGATAACATTGCCAAATTTTCCTTTGATCAGATCAAAAAGGGCAAAACCCTGTTGATCTTAGGCCGCATCAATTATGATGAGTTTGCCCGAGAGGATGTGCTAAAGCCGGAATCTATCGTCATGGTAGAACGGGAGAAAAAGCAGGATTGTGCGCCGAAAAAGCGCGTCGAACTGCATTGCCATACCAATATGTCTCAGATGGACGCAGTGACGCCATGCGCTAAGCTGGTACAGCGTGCGCATGAATGGGGACACCCGGCGATTGCCATTACCGACCACGGGATCGCACAGGCATTTCCAGATGCCATGTCCGCATGGGATGGAATCAAGGACAAGGACTTTAAAGTGATCTTTGGCTGTGAGGCGTATGTGGTAAACGACTTAGTGCGGCAGGCTGTTATCGATGAACCGGGAGACCGCACATTACAAGATGAAATTATTATTTTCGATGTGGAAACGACAGGTCTTAGTCCAAAACGTGATCGTCTCACCGAAATCGGCGCAGTACGGATGCGCGGTATGCAGGTAGTGGACACCTTTAATATCATGGTTAATCCAGAGCGTCCGATTCCGCAAAATATTGTGGAACTCACCGGAATTACAGACGCCATGGTGAAGGATGCGCCGAAGGAAGCAGAAGCGATGCGTAAATTTATCGAATTCTGTGGGAACAATCCGGTTCTGGCGGCGCACAATGCGCGCTTTGATACATCTTTTGTTCGCAATGTCTGTCAGCGCAATCATATCTCATTTGAATTTGCAACGCTCGATACGCTGGTGCTGTGCAAGTGTATGCTGCCGAATCTGTATCGCCATAAGCTGGACGGCGTTGCAAAGGCGCTGAAGCTGGGAAAATTTGATCATCACAGGGCATCTGACGATGCTCAGATGCTGGCAAAGATTTATAAGGAACTGGTCAGCCGTCTTGTGCAGACTAAACACGCCAAATTCCTTTCCGATCTCAACACAAAAACCCAGGAAATTGATGTTAAAAAGCTCCATTCCTATCACCAGATCATTCTGGTGCGCAACAACACTGGTCTGAAAAATCTCTATAAGCTGATCTCCTATGGACATATTGAATGTTTCTATCGTAAACCGCTGATTCCAAAGTCAGTGTTGATGCAGCATCGGGAAGGTCTGATTTTCGGTAGTGCCTGTGAAGCCGGAGAATTGTTCCAAGCACTTGTGGAAGATCGTCCACATGAGGAACTGGTTCAGCTTGCGAAATTTTACGATTACTTAGAGATCCAGCCGGTGGGGAACAACGGCTTCATGATCCGCACCGGTATGGCATCCAGTATTGAGCAATTACAGGATTACAATCGAAAAATCGTGGCGCTGGGAGATGAATTGGGTATTCCGGTTTGTGCCACTTGTGATGTACATTTTATGGATCCGGAAGACGCCATCTATCGTGAAATTCTACAGGCAGGACAGGGATATGACGATGCTGGTCATCAGCCGCCGTTGTATCTGCGTACTACAGAGGAAATGCTGGAGGAATTTCAATATCTCGGGGAAGAAAAGGCGTATGAGATCGTCGTGACGAATACCAATGCGATTGCTGATCAGATTGAGCGGATTCGTCCGTTCCCGAAGGGGACATTTACCCCGACGATTGATGGCGCAGAAGAAGATCTGGTGCGCATCACGACCACCAAGGCAAAGGAAATTTATGGAGATCCGATGCCGGAACTAGTGGAAAAGCGGTTGGATCGAGAACTATCTTCCATTATCAAACACGGTTTCTCTGTTCTGTATATCATCGCACAAAAGCTGGTTTGGGACAGCGTAGAGCACGGCTATCAGGTCGGTTCACGTGGTTCTGTCGGATCGTCATTTGTTGCTTCTATGGCAGGGATTTCTGAAGTCAATCCGCTTGCGCCACACTATGTCTGCCCGAAGTGTAAGCACAGCGAGTTTATCACAGACGGCAGCGTTGGCTCTGGATTTGATCTTCCGCCAAAGAATTGTCCGGAATGTGGCACAGCGATGAACCGGGATGGTCACGACATTCCGTTTGAAACATTTCTCGGATTTGATGGCGATAAAGCGCCGGATATTGACCTCAATTTTTCCAGTGAATACCAGTCATCGGCACATCGATATACGGAAGAACTGTTCGGTCGGGATAATGTCTTTAAAGCCGGTACGATAGCCGCAGTCGCGGATAAAACAGCGTATGGCTATGTGAAAAAATACCTCGAAGAACGCGGCATTTCGTGCAGCCCGACGGAAATCAACCGCCTTTCAATCGGCTGCACGGGTATCAAGCGTACCACGGGCCAGCACCCTGGCGGCATGGTTGTCATTCCGAGTGATTATGATGTATACGATTTTACACCAGTACAGCATCCGGCGGATGATGCGGAATCGGATATTCTCACCACGCACTTTGACTTCCATTCACTCCACGATACGATCTTAAAGCTGGATGAACTTGGCCACGTTGTCCCGACCATGTATAAGCACTTAGAGGATGCCACTGGCATAGAGATTCACAATGTGCCTACCACAGATCCAAAGGTGATCCAGATGGTGACTGATGCGTCTGTTTTAGGTGTGACACCTGAAGAGATCTATTGCCGTACTGGAAGCCTTGGCATTCCGGAAATGGGGACGGGCTTTACCATTCAGATGCTCATTGACTCCAAACCAAAAAAGTTTAGCGATTTCTTGCAGGTATCGGGTCTGTCTCATGGTACAGACGTGTGGCTGGGCAATGCAAAGGATCTCATCGACAATGGCACCTGTACCATTTCTGACGTGATCGGTACCCGTGACAGCATCATGACTTACCTGCTGTATAAGGGTGTCGAACCGAAACAGGCATTCCAGATTATGGAGGATACCCGTAAGGGTAAGGCACCCAAGACCTTTACCCCGGAACGGGTGCAGATGCTCAAGGATCACAATGTACCCCAGTGGTATATCGACAGCTGTCTGAAAATTAAGTATATGTTCCCGAAGGCTCATGCGGCGGCATACGTTACGGCAGCGATCAAGCTGGGTTGGTTTAAGCTCTATCATCCGGTTGCGTTCTATGCGGTGTATTTTAGTACCCGTGGAGATGACTTTGATCCGATTCTGGCCATGCAGGGAAAAAAGGCAGTTCGGATAAGGATCGAGGAATTGCAGGAGAAGGGAAACGAGCGCACCAATAAGGAGACGGCGCTGCTTGATACACTTTTAATTGTCAATGAGATGCTCAGCCGTGGTTTGGAATTTCTGCCTATTGATCTCTATAAATCCCACGCTGATCGCTATCTGGTGGAAGATGGCAAGGTGCGCATCGCGTTCAGCGCCATTCCCGGAATCGGTGTTGCGGCGGCGCACAGCCTGTACGAGGCGGCGCAGAAGCGCAATTTTATCTCCATCGAAGAATTTCAGGCGGAAAGCGGCGTGTCAAAAACCATAATTGAAACGCTAGAGAAAATGAACGCTTTGGGAGATTTGCCGAAATCCAGTCAAATGTCTCTGTTTTAGGTGAAACATGCTTGACAATAATGACTTATTGTGGTATTATAACATCGTAGTAGCGCACTAAAGCAAACGGGAGGTTTCTATGAAGAAGAACAACTTAATTACGCCGGAGGGGACAAAGGACTTTTTGTTCGAAGAGTGTCTGGCGCGCCGCCAGATGGAAGATAAGCTCCACCGGCTGTTTCAGAGTAAAGGATATTGCGAACTCATGACGCCTGGACTGGAATTTTTTGATGTATTTCAGTGCCCGTCTGGCCATTATCCTCAAGAACTGCTCTATAAAATGACAGACAGCAAGGGACGTCTGCTGGTGTTACGACCAGAATCTACCATGCCGATCGCACGTGTTGCTGCAACACGCCTGCGCAGTGCATCGCTTCCACTGCGGCTCTATTATAATCAAAGTGCCTATCGCTTTGAACCGGCGCTAAAGGGGAGAAGCGACGAGTTGACCCAGACTGGCATTGAGTTGTTAGGGTCGGCATCATACCTGGCAGATGTGGAAATGGTTACCACAGCCATCGAGGCGCTGCGTGCATGCAGCGGCGGCAGCGTTAGCTTTTCGCTAGAGCTAGGGGATGCTGGCGTGTTCAAGGAACTGATGCGTGAACTGCAAGCTTCGCCGGAAGAACGTGAGAATATTCGCTATCTGATCGAAACCAAGAATTATCCAGCACTCAATGATGTGTTGGACACCATGGGTGATGTCAAAGTAGCAAGTGCTTTGAAAAAGCTGCCGGCATTGTTCGGTGGGGAAGAGGTGTTTGAAAAGGCATCGCAGCTTTACTCCAACCAGCGTATGGATGAGATTCTGATGGATCTACGTAAATTGTATCAGGATATTTCTGGAGTCATCGGTGAAGGCAGACTGACCGTAGATCTCGGCATGGTCAACAACGCCGACTATTACACTGGCGTAATTATTAAGGGTTACTTAGAGGGTTATGGTGAAGAAGTTCTCTCCGGTGGACGCTATAATAAGCTCTTGTCTGACTATGGCTATGACATTCCGGCAACGGGCTTTGCGGTGAATGTGGATGCAGTTGCCAGCGTTTTTCTGAAAAATAATGCAGTCTCCGTCCAGGCTCCAGACGCCGTGATTTTTGCTGCACCAGGGCATGAGATGAAGGCTGTGGAAGTTTCCAAACAGCTCCGGGATCAGGGAGAAATCGTAGAATTTGCCTTCTTTGATTCCATTGATCTGGTGCGGGAATATGCCCGAGAAAAGCAGATTGGCAAGGTAGTTGTAGTAGATGACGAAATTACGGAGGTAGAATGAGAAATGGATAAACCGCTGAGAATTGCGTTGACAAAAGGCAGACTGGAAAAAGATACAGTCGGTCTTCTGGAACAACTAGGCTTTGACTGTACGGCTGTCCGAGAAAAAGGACGGCGGCTCATTCTGCCGATCCCGGATGCCAATTTAGAAGTTGTTTTGGCAAAGGCAAACGATGTCATCACCTATGTGGAACACGGCGTTTGCGATATGGGCGTTGTGGGAAAAGATACGATCATTGAGATGAACGGCAAGTTTTTTGAACTGGTGGATCTGGGCTTTGGCCGATGCAAATTTGCACTGGCGGCAAAGAAGGGCACGGATTTTTACAGCGGATTTGGTGTAAAATGCATTGCAACCAAATATCCGAATGTGGCGCGCCGCTTTTTTGAAAGCAAAGGTATGGATGTAGACATTGTCAAGATTGAAGGTTCGGTGGAACTTGCGCCGTTGTTGGGGCTTGCAGACGGTATTGTCGACATTGTCGAAACCGGTGTGACGCTTCGAGAAAACGGGCTTGAAGTTGTCGAAGATGTTGTGCCGATTTCTGCGCGACTGATCGCAAATACGGTAAGCTTGAAAATGCGGCAGAATGAAATTGAAACATTGATACAACAAATAGAGGGGGTATTGCAGAAATGATTACGATAAAAACCATCAATGCCAGCGACAAGGCACAGCGCGATACATTTTTCACCAGCCTTGAAACACGCGCCGGCGAGACAAATCAACGTGTCACAGAAACTGTCAGCGAAATCATTCGCACTGTAAAAGCCGGCGGTTACGAAGCGGTTAAAAATTATACGCTGAAATTTGACGGCAGTCTGCCGGAATATTATGAGGTGCCCCGTGACGTCATTAACGACGCCATGACAGAGGCAGATCCGGCGTTTGTGGATGCCATGCTGAACGCCATTGAAAACGTTAGGGACTTTCACCAACGTCAGGTGCAGGAGGGCTTTATAAATGCCTTGCCAAACGGTGTGATCTTGGGACAGCGTGTTCGCGGTCTGGATCGTGTGGGACTCTATGTCCCGGGTGGTACAGCAGCATACCCCTCCAGCGTGATTATGAATGCAGTTCCTGCAAAAATTGCCGGAGTAAAAGAAATTATTATGGTAACTCCGCCGTGTAAAGATGGTACGCCGAATCCTGATATCATGGTGGCAGCCGGACTTTGCGGCGTAGATCGTGTATTCCTGTCCGGCGGTGCACAGGCAATTGCAGCACTTGCATACGGTACCGAAGAGATTCCAAAGGTAGACAAAATCGTCGGACCAGGTAATATCTATGTGGCAACGGCAAAGAAGCTCTTATATGGCGTAGTGGATATTGATATGATCGCGGGGCCAAGCGAAGTATTGGTCATGGCGGATGAAACCGCAGATCCGAAGTATGTCGCAGCTGATCTCATGAGTCAGGCAGAACACGATGTACTGGCTTCGTCCATTCTGGTAACGACAAGTCCGACGCTGGCAGAGCAGGTGCAGGCAGAAGTAAATCGCCAAGTACAGACGCTCTCTCGGAGAGAAATCATTGAAAAGTCCATGAATGAGTATGGTGCGGTTTTACTCTGCAATACCAGAGAAGAGGCGGTGGCACTGGCAAATCAGGTCGCACCGGAACACTTAGAAGTGTTGATGGAAAATCCGATGGAGCTGCTCGGCGCACTGGACAATGCCGGATCGGTTTTCTTAGGACCGTATGCGTCTGAGCCGCTGGGGGACTACTATGCAGGTCCGAATCACGTTCTTCCGACAAGTGGTACAGCACGGTTTTTCTCACCGCTGGGGGTACAGAGCTTTACCAAGCGTTCGAGCTTTACCTATTACACCCGAGATGCGCTGGCAGCGGCAAAGGATGATATTGTGCGGATTGCCAATAAAGAAGGTCTGACAGCGCACGCCAATGCGATTATGGTAAGATTTGAAGAGGAATAAGTAATTATGACTCCCATCATCAAAATCCTCGGCAATTCCAATAAAATCTTCTTCCAACTGGAAAATGGAGATGTCATCTTGGGAAGTGGAGAGTTCAAGGCTGGAAACGGCAGTGACATTTGGGGATATTTTGTATACCAGAACAGTTTGCAGTGGAGAAATTCTGACGAATCTCTTTCGGCAGAGGAACAGGCAGAATTGATGCAGCATTTTGAAGTGTATCGACAACAGCAGGATTGGTGTATTGAACTGGAATGGAGCTGATATGCTCAGGAGGAATATTGATATGAAAAAGAAAGAACAGCGTTTTGCAATAACGATAAAAGAAGGAAGTACGCTGAAGGAATCCAGTCTGATACAAGTCATTGTTGATCGAAAAACCGGTGTCAATTACTTGTGGGTAAAATCTGGCAATTGCGGTGGCTTGGCGCCTTTGCTGGATGCGCAAGGCAAGCCGATTGTGACAAAACGCGACGAATAACTACACAAGGAGGTACAGCCATGCGGCAAGCGCAGCTTACACGCACAACAAAAGAAACCGACATTCAGGTGACAGTCAAACTCGACAACATGGGAACAGCAAACATTTCTACCGGTATCGGCTTTTTTGACCATATGCTCACTGCTCTTTCTGTTCACAGCGGCATTAGCATGGAGATTCAAGTAAAAGGGGATCTCCATGTAGACGGCCATCACACGGTAGAGGACACCGGTATTGTCTTAGGGCAGGCACTTGGACAGGCACTGGGGGACAAGTCCGGCATCGCACGCTATGGAAGTGCCTATATTCCCATGGATGAAGCCTTAGCGTTTTGCAGTCTGGACATCAGCAACCGCCCGTTTCTGGTGTTTCAAGGAATATTTACCAACGCCACGATTGGGCAATATGACACTTGCTTGACGGAAGAGTTTTTTCGTGCCTTTGCATTTCACGCCGGTATTACGCTGCATGTCAACATGATGTATGGTTCCAACGATCATCATAAATGTGAAGCCGCCTTCAAAGCAGTTGCCCACGCATTAAAAACGGCGGTAATGCCATCAGAAGCCGGAAAGACATTATCCACGAAAGGAGTGTTATGAATGATTGCAATTATTGATTATGGTGCAGGAAATATTTTCAGCGTAAAAAACGCACTGGACTACTTAGGACTGCCGGGGGAACTGACCTCGAATCCGGAGGATATTCGCAAAGCAGATGCACTGATTTTGCCAGGTGTAGGCGCGTTTCCCAGTGCTATGCAAATGCTGAAAGACCGCGGACTGGTAGAAGTGATTCAGGAGGAAGCCCATAAGAAGCCGTTCCTCGGTATCTGCCTTGGTATGCAACTGATCTTTGAGAAGGGCTATGAGTTTGAGGAGTGCGATGGTTTAGGGCTGGTTCCGGGCAGCGTAGAAAAGATTGTTGTACCGGGTATGGTCATTCCGCATATGGGCTGGAATAAGCTGGAAATTCGTCTGGACTGTCCGATTCTGCGCAATCTACCGGATGAGGCATATGTTTACTTTGTACACTCTTATCAGGCACATACACCGAATGAGTATCTTGCAGCGTATGTGGAATACGGCGATGCAAAGATCCCGGCAATGGTCTATGACGGCAAAACGGTGTATGGCGCTCAGTTCCACCCGGAAAAGAGTGGCGAAGTCGGCTTACAGATTCTGCGGAATTTCGGAGGGCTGATCGGATGATTATTTTACCTGCAATTGATATCAAAGACGGAAATTGCGTCCGGCTGTATAAAGGGGACTTTTCCACCGTGGAAAAAGTTGCTGCAGATTATATGGAAACAGCAAAGGACTTTGAAAAAGCTGGTGCATCGTGGATTCATATGGTGGACTTAGACGGTGCCAAAGAGGGAAGACCGGTGAACCAGAAGATCTATGAGGATGTTGCTGCCAACACCGGTCTGAAAGTAGAAGTCGGCGGCGGCATCCGGAATTTAGAGACGATCGAAACCTACTTGAAATCCGGCGTGGAACGTGTGATTTTAGGCTCCGCGGCACTGAAAAATCCAAAGTTGGTCAAAGATGCCGTAGCAAGGTTCGGCAGCACACATATCGCCGTGGGCATTGATTCCAAAAGCGGAATGGTTGCCACAGAGGGCTGGCTGGAGGAATCAGATGTAGATGAAGTCACGCTGATGCTGGAAATGATGAAAATTGGTGTGAAATATTTTATTGTGACGGATATTTCGAAGGATGGAACGCTCTCTGGAGTGAATACAGACCAGCTCAGAAAAATGCACGAAGCGGCGCAGGACAAGTGCAATATCATTGCCAGCGGTGGTGTCCATACCATTGAGGACATTCGGAACTGTAAGGAGCTGGGACTGTATGGCACGATCTGCGGCAAGTCGATTTATCAGGGAACACTCGACTTATCGGAAGCGATTCGATTGGCGGAAGGAGTGAAGTGATATGTTGGCAAAACGAATTATTCCGTGTCTTGATGTACGGAACGGTAAAGTGGTCAAGGGTGTGAATTTTGAGGGAATCAAGGACGTTGGGGATCCGGTAGAGTGTGCCTACGAGTATAATCTTCAAGGTGCCGATGAAATCGTATTCTACGATATCACTGCCTCTTATGAGGGCAGAGGTGTGATGCTGGATGTGGTACGGGAGACGGCAAAAAAAGTATTTGTCCCGCTGACGGTCGGTGGCGGTATCAAGACGGTGGATGATATCCGGGAAACGCTGCGCGCCGGGGCAGATAAAGTGTCGGTCAATTCCCAGGCGGTGCAGAATCCGCAGCTTATTAAAGACGGCGCAGACATTTTTGGTTGTCAGTGTATCTGCGTTGGCGTGGATGCAAAGAAGATCGGTGAGAACAAGTGGACGGTGTACATCAACGGTGCGAGAGTGGATATGCATCTCGATTTAATCGATTGGGTGAAACAGTGCGAACAGCTTGGGGCAGGGGAGATCTGTCTCAATTCCATTGACACCGATGGTGTGCGCGGCGGCTTTGATTTGCCGATGTTGAAGGCGGTTTGTGATGCGGTGCAGATTCCCGTCATTGCCAGCGGCGGTGCCGGAAAACTGTCTGACTTTGCAGAAGCATTTTTGAAAACCGGGTGTAGTGCGGCGCTGGCGGCATCGCTTTTCCACTTCCGGGAACTGACCGTGCAGGAGGTTAAGGCAGACTGTCGGGCGAAGGGTATTCCCATGCGATGAAAGGAAACAATATGCATTTTTATAACGAATTATTTCAAGAACAAATTGCTCCTTTTTCCTTTACGAAGTTAGAAGACAGTTATATGCTTCAACTTCAGGCTGGCGAATATTTGATGGATGTTTTTGCAACCCGTGAAGAAGAGGGCTTTTTAGGCAATGGGTATGATTGGGAATCATTGGCGATGGTTTTTCTGGAGGAAGTATTTGATGGAGATCCGGAAGAATTTGAATTCGATTCCGAAGCAGATACGTTTGTTGTCTATTCTGATCATGGAGAAGCATTAGCTGATTTTGCTGCTGCGTTCAAGGAAGCGTGTGAGGATCGAGAACAGATTTTAGATTTGTTTTCCCGTGCGGAACTACAATAAAAATATGATGTACCGAGAAGAAAAGTGTGACTTATTTTTGCTGAAAGACAGCCACTGGCTGGCGCACTGCATTAGCGCTGATTTTGCATTGGGTGCAGGAATTGCAAAAGAATTTGCGAAACGATTTGATGAAAAACGGTTTCTGTTCGAAAACCGGGATTCTTTTCCGGCGTGGAGCGGAACGGGCTTTTGCATTCCGGATGTACTGCATCATGTGCTGAATCTGGTTACCAAAAAAGGCTGGCGGAACAAACCAACGCTCCTTTCTCTGGAACAATCGCTGCAAAGCATGGCAGAGATTGCAGCACAGAATTCGATCACGAAGATAGCTATGCCGAAGATTGGCTGCGGATTGGACAGACTGCATTGGAAAGAGGTTTCGCCCTTGATTCAGCGTGTCTTTGCGAATACAGAAATGGAAATAGTAGTCTGTTCTTTGGATTGATTTTTATCGAAGCGGAGGAAAATCAAATGTTAGTCTATTCTATTGCAATGACTGTTTTGATACCGCTTGTAATGTTGTTTGCCGGCTGGATGATGAAAAAGCATCCGCCAAAGAACATTAGCAACTGGTACGGTTATCGGACAAAGCGTTCGATGCAAAGTCAGGCAGCGTGGGATTTTGCGCATCAGGTTTGTGGCAGACTTTGGATAACATGGGGCACAGTGCTTCTGATTGGCTCCGGACTTGTTTGCATTGCCTATCTTTATGTGGAAAACACCTATCGGTGTATGATCATGGTAGTAGCAGTGCTTGTGCAAATACTGTTGCTGCTTGGAACGATTCTTCCCACCGAACGTGCGCTGCAAAAGCGGTTTGACGAAAACGGAAACCCGAAGGACAAGTGAGGTGAAATCAATGGTCAAAATTGACATCAACCATCTGGAAAAATACTTTGCCAAATCTGAGCTGATTCCGGCGATCGCTTTTGACGTGGATACCAAAACAGTTCTGATGCTGGCGTATATGAATGAGGAAAGCCTGCGCAAAACATTGGAAACCGGCTATACCTGGTACTGGAGTCGTTCGCGGCAGGAACTCTGGAACAAAGGAGCCACCAGCGGCCATCTGCAAAAAGTAGTATCGATCTATAGTGATTGCGATAATGATACACTGCTGCTCAATGTGAAGCAGACTGGCGTGGCGTGTCACACCGGATCGTTCAGTTGCTTTTTTAATGAAATATATAGAGAGGACGAAGAGAAATGAACGCATTACAGGAATTATACGAGGTAGTCATGAGCCGGAAGGCATTGTATGAGAGTGGAAAAGTAGATATTGAATCTCAGAAATCTTATACTTGCTATTTGTTTTCAAAGGGACAAGATAAGATTTTGAAAAAGTGCGGTGAGGAATGCTCCGAGATGATCATTGCCGCAAAGAACAATGATAATGATGAACTGAAAAACGAAATCGCAGACCTTATGTATCACCTGATGGTGTTGTGTGCGCAGCAGGGACTGCCGTGGTCTGAGGTGGAGGAAGTATTGGAGGAGCGCAGCCAGAAGATCGGCAATCTGAAGACATTCAAAAATGTAGATCATAACTCTTAAAGATACTACGGAGGTATGTAAGAATCTGGCATGCATTGCGGCTGCATGTTCCTTAACGGCAAAGCGCAGGAAAAATCCGTGGAAACTGCGACGAGAACTGGAAGAAGGACAAAATCAAGAGCCGATGCGGGAAGAATCAGATCAGTTGAAAGCCATCAATCAGGATAGCGAGACCCAGTGGCTGTGATTGGTTCTAAAGCATAGAATTTGGGCAGGGTAAAAATTTTGATGCCGAAAGAATGTAGAATCTCAGGATCTTCAGAATTTGTGATCTTGATCTGTATTTCCCGTGAATCGTCAAATATGTGCATATTTTTCTGCAACACGGGAACAATACGAACATTATCACCTAACGGAGGTTGATAGTATGTTCAAACATGAGAAAATGTTGTTCCACCCAGTTGCTGTGGAAAAGCCGAATCCGCAGTATGCAGCGCTGTTGCAAGAACAACTTGGCGGCGGAAACGGTGAATTAAAGGCTGCGAAGATGTACTTTAGCTTGTCGGAGCCTTCTCCACATGACAATCCTTTCTCTAAAACCAATGTAAGACCGCCATCTTTCCAATAAAAGGACTCTTGCACGAGGCTAGAACTTATCGTCTTTATGAAATTATAAAATCCCCCACTATCACTATCTATGGTGACAGTGGGGATTTTATTTCTGCATTTTACTGAGAGCTGCATCACGTTTAGTCTACGGATGCGTTGATTCAAAATAAATCACCCCTCAGAGTTGCCAGATAAGTCGGGTTTGGCAGCCTGAGGGGTGAATCAGTTTTTATCAGAAAGAATCTGAATAAGGTTACAACCTAGATGCTTAGTTTAAGTAAAATCTGAAACCGGGAGCATAGTTTTTTGTAAAGCGTCTTTTCAGGTCAGCTCAATACCAATATTGATATCCACTTGTACTATTCGGTTGCAAGTAATACATCAAAGCCATAGTTGTAAAGCTTCTTCCCAAGTCATATCAATGCCTGCACTGTGATTACAATAATAGATCAAGATCGTAAATGCATCCAACATTGCAATTTTTCCATCTCTGTTGATATCTACTTGTGAAATGGCGATATCATTCAGCTGTGCATCTTCGTGAAGTTGATAGTCAGTATTGCCTGCCATTTGGTTGCAGTAATACGTCAAAGCCGAAAATGCGTCATGAATGTTAACGATGCCGTCTAAGTTTGCATCACCTCGAACTCCAGTTACCACCGGAGCTGTCGGGTCGGTAATTACAACAGAAGTGGTAATTGAAGTTGTTGTCATTTCGAGTGTTGTTGTGATTGTGACATCAGTTGTAGGTCGTGTTGATGTGAATGCTGTGGTTGTTGTCTGTGTTGTCGTGTCTGACATAGTCGTTTGCGTGGTTGCATCGATTGTTGTGGGAATTGTAAATACTGTTGTAACAGTTGTTGTGGACGCTGTCACAGATGTTGTCATGCTAACTTCTGTTGTGGAATGATCTGGTGTTGTCAACGATGTAGATGTTGTGGTGGTGGAGATATCTGTGGTAGAAATGGATGTTGTTGTATTAGCAGTAGAAAAAGTTGCTGTTGTCGCTGTATAATCTGTTTCTTCTGTTGTAGTGGTTTGTACTGTTGTTTCTGTTGTTGCAAATGGCGTTGTTACGCCTGTAGTCGTAAGCGTCGTTGTCATTATGGTAGAAGAATCAGAAAATTTTGTTTCAGTGTCAATGCTCGTTACAGTAATACTTGTTGTAGCAGGAGGTGTTGTTACACCTGCAGTTGTAAGCGTTGTTGTGATTGCTGTTGTTATAGTTGGACTGCTTGTGTTTGTTGCAGAAGATGTTTCTTGGCTTTCAGCTGTAGCGGTTGACGCTGCGGTTGTTGGCGTTGTAGTTGTTACAGGAGTTGTAACACCTGCAGTTGTAGGTGTCGTTATCACTGTGGTAGAAGAATCAGAAACTGTAGTCAATACTGTTTCTGTGCCAATGCTCGTTGTAGTAGAAGGTGTTGTCACTCCGGCAGTTGTCACTGTCGTAGTTGTCGTAGCTGTATCTGTTGTGGTTACGGAAGATTTACTTGTAGTCGTTGATGCAGTGAATATTGATGTTGTGTCAGAAGTTGTGACGTTGGCAGTAGATGTTGTCGTTGTATTTGTTGTCGTCGTATTTATAGATGTTGAAGTTACTGCATGTGTGCTCGTCGTTGCCACAGATGTAGACGTGGAAGTTGTTGTAGCATGACCCGCAGTTGTTGTCACAGATGTAGAAGTAGAAGATGTTTCAGGAATTGCGGATGTTGTAGTTTTACTGTCGGAAGCAGAACTTGTAATAGTAGTAGTAGTAGTAGTAGTAG
>CASEUJ010000028.1 GCA_949291125.1 uncultured Ruminococcus sp. | reverse complement strand
TGCTGTAGACGCTCTCGGTGAAAATAATATAGCAGTTACTGATGAAGACTTTGTTGACTTTTTTAATGCTTGGATTCTCTCGATTTGCGATATGTCTACAGCCATCGGCCATACAATTAGTGATGCAATCCGCTTAAAAGTCCGTCCCAATTATGGTGGTTATGGACTGGATAAGGATTGGGGATTCTCAAAGACAATTCGCGAAATCATGGGCTGGCGCGATGAAAATGAAACGGAGATGGCATGGAAACGAGTACTAAAGGAAGAATTTCTCGATGCAGCGCAGCCTGACAATGGAAAATTATATGTGGATCTTTCTAGAGTCTGTTTTAAAACCCAACACTTGTGTGCAAAACGCCAATGTAGTAAACTAAGGACATGAAAAGACATGAATTGAATGAAGCACAATGGAATAGGATAAAGGATTTACTGCCACCAGAGCGAAAACCACAGGGAGGGCGGCCAGGCAAAAGCAACCGGGAAATGCTCAATGCAATGGTATACTGGCTGAATACAGGCATTCCCTGGCGGGATTTGCCCGAACGGTTTGGTCCCTGGCAAAGTGTGTACAGTCGATTTCGTGCATGGACAAAGGCAGGCGTATGGGAGAACGTTCTGACGAATTTGATCCAGCAAGATATAGTCGATGAGACAACACTTATGTTGGACAGTACCACTGTCAAAGTGCACCAGCACGCCAGTAGCACTAAAAAAGGGGCCGCAACGAGGCCACCGGACGCAGCCGGGGAGGATTAACCACGAAAGTCCATGTGCTAACAGATGGGCTTGGTAATCCGCTACATTTTTTACTTTCCAGCGGAAACCGAAACGACATTTGCCTGGCAAGAGAAATACTGGAGCCTTTTGATTTAACAGGAAAGCTAGTTCTCGCTGATAAAGGCTATGACAGCGACAAATTTATTCGTTGGATCAAAGAACGTGGAGGTATTCCTGTCATTCCAAGCCGTAACAGTGCAAGGCATCCGAGGAAAACGGACTGGCACACATACAAAGAACGGCATCTGATTGAAAATTTGTTTCTCAAGCTCAAAAATCACCGGCGGTTTTCTACGCGTTATGAGAAAAAAGCCGTCTGCTTCCATGCGGTTGTTTCTCTCGCTTGCATTTTGCTTTGGTTAATTTGATGGTTTTAAAACAGACTCTAGCCCAAAAAGTGGAAACCCAAAACGATCTGGCACGTAGTTATATTGATTATTTATTGGGACGGGTAATCTGTTGTTCTCGTGTCGAAGAACTCCGCGATTATAAAACCGCCATTACTGCGGAAGGAATGCTGTACCAAGGGTATGTTGCGCGCCCGCTGCGTCTTTCATGGATGGAGGATGCTTTCATCGGACGCCGGGCAGTTGAGCTGCGTATTCGGCGCCTTGAGGTAGAGCTGGCCCAAGTGGAAGGTGCAATCCGATATTGGAACCCGATTCTTCAAGTATTGAAGAACCAGGATGAGCCGCTTTTTACCCAGTTCTTTGTGCAGAATACAGTCCAGGAAAAACTGGATGGGTATACGCGCAGTCTGGAGATCAAAAAAGAAATCGTGGAAATTGACAATCAGCTTTCCCATCTGGATCTGTTTTGGCTGGATGAACAGCGGCGGATTGTTGATGGATTAAGAAAAGAGATAGAGGAACTGCGTAGCAAACAGCAGAACACTGTA
>CASEUJ010000027.1 GCA_949291125.1 uncultured Ruminococcus sp. | reverse complement strand
GCTAATATGCAGATAAGACCGACTGCTCTCACAATCGGTCTCATCATATACTTTTCTATTGTACTATTTCACGTTTACACAGAATTCGGGATTGACTCATTCATTTCATGCAGTCGTTTGTTTTCTTTTTCCAATGCCTTGATTCGTTTTCGCAACTGCTGATTTTCTTCCGCAATATTCAAAGATTCCTCCGGACTGCGTTCTCCGCATCCGATATCCAATTCTCCCAATTTTGCTTTTCTCATCCATCCGTACAGCGTATTGACCGGTATTTGCAATTCCTCGGCAGCTTTTGTCGATCCGATCTGTTTCGCAAGCTTTACCGCTTGCACTTTGTATTATTTTTCATATTCTCGGTTCTCTGACATTCTTTTTTCCCTCCGTTTTCTCTTTTTTCCTATTTTATTTCTTTGTGCTTATGGTGTCAAGTTTTATTGTACAACATCATTGTGATCGGGATAAAACTTCTGTACACCATAGATTCTCGCTGTATCAAAGAAAGTACAGCCGTAGGTATAGGCAGTTTGGATAGCATGAATAAGTATAAATATCCCCGGTCTGGAGCCGTACCATAGCCGTGGGAGAAGCCCATACAGCCCATTTCTATTTCTGAGCCCTCTATCTGTTGCAATTTTTTGTCTGCCTTGATTTTCTTCTATTATTTTTCAACCATACTCTCTTGCTGGGCATTATACCGGGCGCCATAGATCTGAATCTGATCGATTTTTTCGTTAAGCGCCTTCAGTTCATCTGGCGAAAATTTCACAATGGCCGCAGCGATATTTTCCTCCAGCCGGTTCAGTTTTGTTGTGCCCGGAATGGGAACAATCCATGGACGTTGTGCAAGAATCCATGCGAGAGCCAGCTGTGCCATGGTACAGCCCTTTTCTCTGGCTCGGGTTCGTAAGAAATCAAGTAGTTCCTGATTTGCATGCAGCGCTTTCTCGCTGGAAAAACGGGGCATTCCAACGCGGACATCCTGAGATGAAAAAACGGCCTGCTTTAATTTACCGGTCAAGTATCCACGTCCCAGTGGGCAGAAGCATACCAGGCCAATGCCCAGTTCCTCCAATACGGGAAGCAGCTCTTTTTCCACATCCCGATACCACATGGAATATTCATTCTGAATGGCTGTGAGGGGGAGTAAGGCATGGGCTTTCCGAATGGTGCGGATAGACACCTCGCTCATACCCCAGTGTAGTACTTTCCCTTCTTCCATCAGTCTGGAAACCGCTTCCGCCACCACTTCCACGGGAACTTTGGGATCAGCGCGATGCTGGTACAACAGGTCAATATGATCTGTTTTCAGTCTACGGAGGGAACCTTCTACTGCTTTCCGTATTGTCTCCGGGTGACTGTCCAAACCAACGGAAACGCCATTTTGAATATCAAATCCAAACTTGGTTGCAATTTGTACCTGATCTCTTACATCGTGCAGCGCTTCTCCCAGAATTTCCTCACTAGTATAAGGACCATAGACCTCGGCAGTGTCAAAGAAGGTTTCTCCCTTTTCAAATGCCTCTCGTGTAAATCGAACCATATCCTTCTTCTCCGGAATGGGAGGATACGCCGAAACCATTCCCATGCAGCCCAGTCCCACTGCGCTGACTACGAGCGGGCTTTTTTTCCCCAAAATAACAGTTCGCATTTTCTTGTCCTTCTTTCTGAATCCATACTTTCAATCATCACTCAGAGTCAATTTTGCTGTGATATTGTCATTTCCGAGTACCTTTTTCAGTTCAGATTCCGATAGATTCTGCACCTTGCCAAGCCGGGTAAAATTCCAGGTATTCGGCGCATAATAGATGACCAACAGGTTTCCTTCCGATAAAATCACATCACCGGCCTCTGTTGTGATAGGTTTGTCATTGGTGGGAAGCTGTACACCGAAGCTGCCGAACTTCTCCATATGGGCATAGTTCTTCATGGGAATCGTCAAAGGGCCTTTCTTCAGCAATTCCATTATTGCCGCTGCGGAGCTGTTGTCATACAGCTTCACCTGAATAATTGTCCCGTTTACTTCTATATTCATCATAAAATCTCTCTCCTCATATATTAAGATTTGCAGACGATTTTAAGTGTGTCTGCTTAGTTCGCTTTTAACTATCGGTAGGCTTTGGGATGCCCATGATACAATGTGGGGAGGTGAAAATTGTGAATTCACTTTTTGTAGGCATTGATATGAGCAGCAAAAACAATGTTGCTTACCTGATGAAGCCTGACGGCAGCAAGCACTCCAGTTTTTCCGTGCACAACGACCTTGGCGGTGCCAAACTGTTGTCAGAGAGAATCGTGTTGGCACTGCGTTCTATGCAGATCAGCGGTGTAGTAATCGGCCTAGAGATAACCTCCATCTACGGTCATGCGCTCCGAGAGGATGGCAGCATAGACCAGTTCCAGCGGAAGGTCTATGTTTTGAATCTAAAGCAGGTGCGGAAGTTTAAGGAAGCTTATCCAGACCTGTCCAAGAACGACTTTGTGGATATCTTTGTGATTGCCGACTATCTCCGTACCTGACTCGGAAGAAGCAGTGGGTTGCCAATTACCTGTTTCTCAAATGCTCCGGCATAGCGCAAGACAAGAACATTCAGAATACCAGTATTGTTCTTTTGGCTTGGTTTCACTCAATTGTTTCTTGCATCACCTACTTGACTTCATACCGTTTGACTTTCAGAAATCACAGGCTGGTCAACACGGGATTGTTCAAGTAATCATACACCCGCTTAACCTCGCTGATCTTCCGGGTATCCAACATGGAGGGACAGCCTTTATCAAGCGTGGCGATTTTCTCCATATCTTCTTTGTCCAGATTAAAATCCCAGATGTTCAGATTTTCCTCCATCCATTCCTTGTGAACCGATTTTGGAATGACAATAACGCCCTGTTGCACATTCCAGCGCAAGATGACTTGGGCCGGCGTCTTACCATGCTTTTGGGCGATCTCTAATAATATCGGTTCGGTAAACATGTCCTTCAGACCCTCCGCAAAAGGAGCCCATGCCTCCGGCTGTATGTTCAGCTCTCGCATCAAAGAGAGTTCTTCCCCGCGCTGATAATGGGGATGACGTTCGACCTAGTTGATTTGCGGCAGGATTTTTGCGTTATAGCATAAGTCAAGCAATCGATCCGGCAGGAAATTGCACACGCCGATGGCCCGGATTTTTCCTTCTTGGTACAGTTCTTCCAGCGCACGCCAGGAGCCGTAATAATCTCCGAAAGGCATATGGATCAAATATAAATCCAGGTAGGTAAGCTTTAAGTTGTTCAATGATTCCTGAAAGGCTTCTTTGGTTTTCTCATAACCCATCTGCTGGATATAGGCTTTGGTTGTAATAAACAGTTCCTCCCTTGGGACACCGCTATTTTGGATCGCCCTGCCCACCGCTTTCTCATTTTGATAGGAGCTGGCTGTGTCAATCAGGCGGTATCCGGTGGAAATAGCGTCCTTCACCACCTGTTCGCAGATTTCCTCTGGAATCTGAAAGACCCCAAACCCTTCCATCGGCATCATCACGCCGTTACTCAGTTTGACTGTTTCCATAGTAAAATGGCCTCCTTTTTATCCGAATTTGCAGAGAATGGATGAAACAGTCCACCTGTCTCACCCATTTCTTTTTTCTTTATTTATCACTTAACAGCTTGCCGCCAACTCCCACGTTATCCAGGGAGTTTTCCTTCAAGAACACATAGAATGCCTCTTCCGGCATCTTCATAATCTTGGCAGCACTTGCGGTGAATTCTTTCGCCAACCGTTGTTTCTGCTCCTTGCTTAACTGAGCTGCTTCCAATGTAATCACTGGCATGTTGATTTTTTCCTTTCTTCTTTAACTTGATATTTCCACTTCTTTGAAGAGTAGCAGGGGCTTTCACGCCATCTAGAAATTCCATATGATGGCGCTGCAGCAGTTCCTGATATGCCGGCGGAAAATAATGTTCATGGACATCGATCCGTTCTTTCAACAAAACAGAAACTCCTCCCTACTTCAGCCGATTTCCTAAGTGATACGCCTGCTGCGGAAACTCCGAATGCTGTGTCATGGAAGGTGTGCCGCATCCAGTACCAAGCACCATTCCCACATCCGTCAGATTCAGATACCGCACCAGCGTTTTGTAATGGGCTTCCAATGCTTCAAAGGTCCATTTGTCGCTGTTCCAGGCAACAGTCAGCAGGGCAGATTTCATGTGCTTACGCTGGATGGAGCTGTTAAAGGCGCAGAACCGGTCGATCACGGTTTTGAGCTGGGCGGACATGCCATAGTAATACAGAGGCGTGGCGAATACCATCATGTCAGCGTCCAGAATTTTCTTGCGGATGCTCTCCACGTCATCTTTTTGCACACAGGGACCTTCATAGCCACAGTGGATGCAGCCAGTGCAGGGATGGATGTTGGCGTGAGCCACATCAATCATTTCTACCGTGTGGCCTGCTTCTTCCGCTCCCTGGCGGAAACAATCCGCCAGCAGTTGGGTAGAGCCTTTCTTGTTTGGGCTGCCTTTCAATACAACGATCTTCATTGCCTGTACCCCCCTTACTTCATTTCCTTTTCCCAATAGCGGATGACGTTCAATGGCGTCTCACCGGCAAGCCGTTTCATCGTTTCAATCTCATCAGCGGTCAGCTCCAGGGCGGCAGCCCTTGCAGCATCCTCCACCTGGTACACTTTGGTAACTCCGATAATCGGAAGAGTGCCTTTGGCAATAGCCCAAGCCACCGGAAGCTGAGCGACGGCCACACCATGTTTATCCGCTATCTCCTTCAGACCGGCATTCAGCTTTTCCAGTTGCAGCAGCATGGGGTTGTATACTGCACCTCGATCAGAGTCTGACGGAAACGGATGTTTCGTATCGTACTTGCCAGATAACGCACCCTGTTCCAGTACTATGTAAGAGAAGAAAACGATGTCATTTTCTTTGCAATAGTCCAAAATACCAGAAGTTTCGGAAGAACGATTTAAGAGGCTGTAATGGTTCTGGATCGCAGAAATTTTTAGTCCCTCTTTTTCCAGAATTGCAGCCGCTTCTCGAATTTCCGCCATATTATGATTAGAAAGCCCAATGCGGCCGATCTTACCGCTTTTCGCCAGCGGAATCAGCTTGCGTGTCCACTCTGGTGCGCCTACCGGATTATGAATCCAATAGATATCCATATAGTCCGTCCCCAGCAGCTTTGCACTGGCTTCGTACATCGCTGTTACGGCATTTTCTGCTGTGGGGTTGGCGCATTGGGGTGTGAATTTGTCGGAAATCAAATAGCTGTCACGGGGTACTGTGTGTAAAAACTCACCCAGTACTTTCTCGGAAGTGCCCATGCCATAGGCGTAGGCAGTGTCCCATAGGTTTAGTCCTGCCTTCATGGCAGCGTCAAATACCGGGCGCAGATCTGCATCGGTCAGATCGCCGCCAAAAGTTCCATCGTTTCCCCAAGCCCATGCACCCAGTGCAATTTTCGGTAGCGGTTTGTTTTGTTTCATAGTAAATTCCTCCATTTCGTTTTTCGCCGTTACTTCATGAATGGTTAAAATCCAAGTTTGGCTGTCCAGTTTTGTATATCCGCCTGAGAGTGAGCCGCTTCTTCCTCATAACAGTCAAAGATCTGATCGGAAATCATAGCTTCAGGAGCAGCCTCTGTAATCTGTTCCACACTCTTGGCAAGACCGCCTGTGCCGTGTGAACAGAACAGGTACACCTGTTTGCCGGAAAGGTCGTTCTGTTCCAGAAAAGTCAGCAGAGCCATCGGAACACCGTACCACCAATTGGGATAACCTAAAAATATTGTGTCGTATTGATTCAAGTTATCCATATTCTCCACCAGATCCGGTCGGGCGTTATCGCCCCGTTCCCGATTTGCCCGTTCCAGGCATTCGTCCCAGTTGCTGGAGTATGGCTCGGTAACACGAATGGAAAACAGATCTCCGCCGGTTGCCTCCTGCACCCAATTCGCCAGCTGCTGCACGTTTCCCGGCGGAATCACGCTGGGAGAAGTAACTGCGTCAACATCATCTGCCAGTATCGCATTATCCGCCCAGGAAAAATAGGCTACCAGAATATTACTGCTTTGCTCCTCTTGGAGATCTGTTGAATCTGGAGTAACTGTTTCCGTCTGCACAGAGATGGCGCTTTGCGTTTCCTGTTCAGAGATGGCGGTATCGCTTTCTGTTGATTCGGAAAATTGGCTGTTCTGGGATTCTTCTGCGCCGCACGCCGGGAGAGAGGAAAACAATGCCGCCAAAAAGAGAGCTATCATTTTTTTCATGCAAATCACTTCCGTTCTGATTGAAAATTTTTTGCATACGCTTTTTGTGCCATGCTTCTGATTTTATTATAAAACAGATTTGCCGTAATGTCTAATACTTATCTTTTATTTTTATGCATACGTTTTTTGTATGGATTCCTGAAAAAGGGGCTGCTGCACCCGAATGGTGTACAGCAGCCCCTTTTATGTATAAACATTATCAATATACTTTTGCCCGAAGCATATTGATTTCCTGGAGAAACAATGAAATTGCCGGAGAAAACAGGTGTTTTTTCTTCCACACCAGAACACTTCGTGTGGTGCGCTCCGGATGGATGGGAATAAACCTTAAATTCGGACTATTGCGAATGGCCAGCGCACCGTCTAGGCAAAAGGCGCAGCCCAGACCTTCTTCCACAAGCAATACCGCATTTGACAGCAACGTATAACTGAGTGGAATGTTCAGTTCCTTTTCTTCCCGTTTCAGCCAGTTCAGAATCTCAGCGCGGACTTGTTCTCGCAACGGGAGAATCAATGGGTACTCTGTAATCTCCTCCGGCGTTATAGACTCCAAACTTGCCAGAGGATGATCATCCCGCATCAGCACGCCCCAGGTTTCCTTTTGTGACAGCCGGATGAAATCGTATTTCGATGTATCGATCGGTTCTAACAGCAGCCCGACATCGATCAAACCTTTGTCCATCCGGTCTTTGATATCGTCTGCCATTTCATTATATAAATGAAACTGCACCAGTGGGTATTGATCCGAAAACCGCTTAATCAGTTTGGCGAATAATCTGCTGCCGATTGCTTCAGTGGCGCCAATGGAAATTACACCGCTGATATCTGTGTTTTTTTCCACAAAAGCCTGCTCCAGACGATCTGCCAGCGCCACGATTTCTTCGGCCCGCTGCCGAAAAAAGATTCCGTCGTCCGTCAGCGTCAGCCCGTTTTTTCCACGAAGCATTAACGTTGTACCCAATTCTTCTTCCAACTCTATCATCTGGCGGCTTAGAGTAGGCTGCGTTACATGAAGCATATCCGCTGCTTTGGTGATATTTTTCTCCTGAGCCGCTGCCAGAAAATAGCGAAGTGTGCGTAGTTCCATGATAAAAGTCCTCTTTCTGTTTTGACTATAGCATTCGATTTGCTCTTTAAGTTGTTTTTTATTATACCATATTTTTCACGAAAAATCAATACACAGAATTGAAACGATGTAAAAGCATCCATAATTCCGGGTGGTTTAAGTATACAAAAAAGGTATGGTTCATGATAAATTATAAATATTTTACATGTAAGAAAAAATATAGTATACTTGTAATTGGAACGAGAGCTTTAAAGGCGTTTGTGGAATCACTGCGTTTGAAAAGAACAAGGATTTGCAAAAAATCTGGTATGGATGATACAAGACAATACCGCATAAAAATCTCCTGATGACTTTGCACATCAATCGTTTCTGAAAAATATCTATTAGGGTAATAACTCGAATGCCCTATTTGAAAAAGAAAGGAAGGATCTTTATGAAAAAGCTGTTCACACTTCTATTATCTGCATCCCTGCTGTGTGCGCTTTCTGCCTGCAGCGGAGAAACTTCATCTTCCAGTGACAACAGCATATCTGAAACATCCGCCGATTCTTTCGAGCAAACTTTGCAATCATCTGAAAGTTCCATCGAAACTGAGGAGTCTACGGATTTGTTGGATTCCACAGAGGACGCAGGCGGAACATTGATTGCATATTTCTCCTGGTCGGGCAATACGGAACAGGTTGCACAGATTATCCAAACGGAAACAGGCGGGGATCTGTTTGAGATTGCTACAGCTGAGCCGTATACAGATGATTATGATGAGCTGCTCGACATCGCACAACAGGAACAGGCGGATGATGCACGCCCCGAGCTGGCAGATCTTGTGGATAATTGGGACAGTTATGATGTGATTTTTGTAGGTTATCCCAACTGGTGGAATGATGCGCCTATGGCGGTGTATACGTTCTTAGAATCGTATGATTTTACCGACAAAACACTGATCCCATTTAACACAAGTGCAAGCAGCGGCTTTGGAAGAAGTTTAGCTGGAATTGAAGAAAGTGCGTCAGGTGCCAATATTTTGGAAGGGCTTGCCATTACAGAGGGAAACCTCAGCAATGCGCAGAGCGAAGTTACCGACTGGCTTGACGGTTTGAATTTGGGTTAATCTAAGAACCTGTCTTCATAAGATGCCCAAAAAGCTGCTCGTGATCCTTGGGAAGATAAGTTCTAAAAGAAAGGTGTGAAACCTGTGAGACCAAAAGCGGTTGTAAAAATTATCGTCGATATCTTTATGACTCTGGCGTTGCTGTTCTTGATGGGTTATCCATTCTGGGGCGACGTGGCGCATGAATGGGCAGGAACGGCAATGTTTCTTCTATTTCTTCTGCATCATATGCTGAATGCGAACTGGTATAAATCCTTTTTCAAGAACAAATATCCACCGATGCGCATTTTTCAGCTGCTTGTGGATGTGCTGGTGCTTTTGGCTATGCTCGGTCTGATGGTCAGCGGCATAATGCTTTCAAACCATGTATTCGATTTTTTGAATATCCGTGGCCATATGTCATTTGCACGCCTTTTGCATATGGTGGCATCCCATTGGGGGTTTGTACTCATGTCGCTGCACTTGGGACTGCATTGGAATATGTTCCTTGGTATTACCCGAAAGATTTTGCAACTGCATGGAGCCTCCCAACTGCGGAAAATCATGCTGCCCATTTTTGGAGCAATGATTACAGTCTATGGCATGACGGTATTTATTCAAAGGGATTTCCTGACATATATGCTGGTCAAAACCCATTTTGTCTTTCTGGATTTTAATGCATCCCTCCCGCTGTTCTACTTCGATTATCTGGCCATCATGGGGAGCTTTATTTTCATTGCTCACTATGTTAGTGTGCTGCTGCGAAAATTTTTAGGGAAAAAGGTACACAAAAAGGAGGCTTGACATGAAAAAGATACATTTATTCTGCTTTACCTGTCTGTTATGCTTCTCGATGACAGGAACCGCACATACACGCTGGTGAATATCGATGACTAAACGATTATGCGGATTGTTGTCCATCTGGTCACTGTTGCTGTTATTGGCATCCTGTAGTTCTGTTTCTACCAACGATGTCACCATTACTTCTTCTGAAGTTCATCATCAAATACAGCTGCCTTCTCCATGCATAATGCAAGGAAATGAAAAGCCACTATTGCAGGAAACAGTGGGATCAACAGAGATTCCGAAAGAAAGCAATTCCGAAAAAAGTGAGGACGATTTTACAGCAGAAAGCTTTGAACTGCCGGAAGAGTATGTCATGGAGGATTTCCCGATCATTTACCAAATGCCAGAACTTCCTACAGGATGTGAAATCACTGCTTTGACTATGGCACTGCATTACTATGGGTATGATGTGGACAAAAGCACTATGGCGGCGGAATATCTGCCGACAGTCCCGGCGAATCAGTATTATGGTGAGGATGGACGTCTTTATGGGAGCGATTTGCGAAAATATTTTGTGGGCGACCCGTTCACCCGTGCAGGATACATCTGCGGAACAGAAGCGATCGTAAGCGCAGCGAATACATATTTGCACGAAGTCGGAAGTTCCATGCAGGCAGTGGACAAAAGCGGTGCTTCACCGGAAGAATTATATACACTTGTGAGTGAGGACACGCCAGTTGTGGTCTGGGTTACCATTGGTATGGTAGACCGAAATTCCCCACAAGGATGGTATACAGAGGACGGCACTTATGTGGATTGGAGTACCAACGATCACGTTGCGGTTTTAATTGGGTATTCGGCAGATACGGTGACAATTGCTGACCCTATCGCCGGCATGGTAGAATATAGTCGATCTCAATTTGAAAGTGTTTTTGCGTCTCGTTCCAATCAATGTGTGGTACTGCAATAAGGGAAATGATACGTATGGAAAGGAGGAATATGCGAAAACCATTGCAATTCATTATTCCGGTGGTTCCGACATGCCAGATCATGTAGCGGCATGGCTGGATACCAACGAAATTACAAGACAATAACTTATACAAGACAATACTGTGCCAAAACCGTTCCGCGATTTTACACAGTGTCGCCATAAAGATTATGTTCAGGAGGTCTTTTATCATGAAAAAGAACATTGGAAATGCACTTGCACTATATCCCACGCCACTTGTAGTAGTTGGAGCTATGGTAAATGGAAAGCCCAATTGGCTGCTGGTAGGCCATCTGGGCATTATGGGACATGACCATGTGATGATCAGTCTGGCAAAGCCTCACTATACCAACCAGGGCATTAAGGCGCACAAAAAGCTGTCCATCAATATTGTGGATGAAGCCATGCTTGCAAAAGCAGATCGTGCCGGATGCGTCAGCGGCAACAAGGAGGACAAATCCGAACTCTTTGATTTCACGCTTTCAGAAGAAGGCGTACCGATGATTGCTCAGGCACCTGTTGTCATGGCGTGCAGTGTGGAGGATATTTACGAGACAAAGGGCTTTGAGAACTTCATCTCCACCATTGATCACACTTATGCGGAGGAACGTGTGCTGACCGAAGATGGCAAGCTGGATTACCGCACCTTAAAGCCGGTACTGTTTGAGATGCCTACCTACGAATACCTGAAAACCGGAGATGTGATTGGTAAATGTATGTCTTTTGGAAAATGAGCATGTTTTTCAGAACTGTGCAAGAAAAATAGGATGGAGGAACGGATGAAGCCAAATTGTATCAACAAGGATGCGCATATGGAAACCGACCGGCTGTTGATTGTTTCCTATTCCTATTCTGGCAATACCCACCACATTGCGCAGGCAATACAGGCGATGACAGGCGGCGATTGGTGTGAAATCTATCCATGGCAGCCATACCCCATGGCATTTCCGGAATTGCTGCAGCAGGTAAAGCAGGAAGTGCTGTCCCACTATCACCCGAGGCTCTTGCCGGTTTCGCATACACCCCATGGCTACGCCGCTATTTTTGTAGGCTCGCCGAATTGGTGCGGAACGATTGCGCCGCCCTTGGCTTCTTGGCTGTACAGAAACGATCTGTCCGGCAAAATCATTTTTCCGTTCTATTCCCACTGCGGTGGCGTGGCCGGAGATCTTCGGAAAGATATTGTGAAGCTTTGCCCAAAGTCAGATGTGCGGGAGGTGCTCAGTGTGATGGATGACGGTGGGGAGGAACTGCGAAAAACGCTTCACCAGTGGTTTGTAAAAACTGGTGTCGTGGAGATAATGCCTTTTGCACAAAATGAAACAGCCGTTTCCGGCGGTGATTGATGCAATGATTTCTATGAAGGAGTGCTTTTGATGCGTATTTCAGACAAAACCACATTTGATAAGGAAAATGTTTTCGGTATTGGTACTGCGAATACTGCCTATGCCCAATATTTTATCGGCAATTCCTATTTGAACCCGCTGACCAAGGCCGGCGAATGTCCGATATTTCTTGCAAACGTCACTTTTGAGCCGGGCTGCCGGAACAATTGGCATATTCATCATGCCAAAAGCGGCGGCGGTCAGATTCTGATTTGCACAGCAGGTGAAGGCTGGTATCAAGAGGAAGGCAAGGAGGCAGTAAGCCTTACACCCGGCACTGTCATTACAATCCCAGCAGAAGTCAAGCACTGGCACGGTGCAAAAAAGGACAGCTGGTTTTCTCATATTGCTATCGAGGTACCGGGTGAGGAAACGTCAAATGAATGGCTGGAAGAAGTTGACGACGAGACCTATGCCAGCTTATCGTAAGAGGGAAGGAGGACAGAAAATGCAATATACAAGACTCGGCAATTCACAACTGAATGTCTCACGAATCTGCATGGGCTGCATGGGATTTGGTGATTCCAAAAATGGTCAGCACAGCTGGACGCTGGATGAAGAACATTCCCGGGAGATCATCCGGCGTGGGTTGGAACTTGGCGTAAACTTTTTTGACACAGCCATTGGATACCAGAGCGGTACCAGCGAGCAATATCTGGGACATGCGCTTCGGGATTTTGCCAAGCGGGAAGATGTGGTAGTGGCAACCAAATTCCTGCCGCGCACACAAGACGAGATTGCAGAGGGCGTTAGCGGACAAAAACACATCGAACGGATGGTAGATACCAGCCTAAAGAATCTGAGGCTGGATTATATCGATCTGTATATCTACCATATGTGGGACTATGAAACACCGCTTTTTGACATCATGGATGGTCTCAACCGGATGGTACAGGCAGGCAAGGTGCGCTATATCGGTATTTCAAACTGCTATGCCTATCAGCTTGCCAAGGCAAATGCACTGGCAGAAAAGGAAGGATTTTCCAAATTCGTCTCTGTACAGGGACATTACAACTTGATCTTCCGGGAGGAGGAGCGAGAAATGGCGAAGCTGTGTGCAGAGGACAATATCGCCATGACACCTTACAGTGCATTGGCCAGTGGCAGACTTTCCAGATTGCCGGGAACGATCACAAAACGGTTGGAAGAAGACAGTTATGCGAAATTCAAATACGATACCACCGCTGAACAGGACAATGAAATCATCCGCAGAGTAGCAGAGCTGGCAGAAAAACGAGGCGTTTCTATGACCGAAATTTCTCTTGCATGGCTTTTGACCAAGGTTACTTCTCCTGTCGTAGGCGCCACGAAAATGCATCATATCGAGGGCGCAGTGAAGGCAGTCGAACTTGCTCTCACGCCGGAGGAAATTGCCTATTTGGAAGAGCCTTATGTACCGCACAAGCTGGTGGGCGTTATGGCGCAGAATACACCGGCGGCCGCCAAACAGCAGCATGTCTGGTCTGCTGGAAATCAGAGCATTGAAGTATGATAAGGGGGGAGCCTCATGAAGAAAATCATCTCTGTTTTTATGCTAACGCTTTTCCTGTTATCGTCGCTATTGCCCATCAGCGTCACAAGTCATGCGGAAACGGTAGAAGTAGGCTCCACATTGTACACAATGCAGGATATCAGGAATTTACAGAATTTTTTACTTGCCAAACCGACAGAGGAGAATCTCTCTGAAAAATCCTACGATCTGAATGGAGATGGCATTTGGAATGTGCTTGATCTATGTCTGATGAAACAAGCATATGCGAGCCAAAATGCGGAAAACACAAGCAATATCCTGGTTGCTTATTTCTCTGCTACAGGCAATACCAAAAATATCGCAAAGCATATTATAAATATCACCGGTGCAGATTCTTTTGAGATAGAAGCGGCGATTCCCTACACGGTCGAAGACCTTGATTATACCAATAGCGGCTGCCGCGCAAATCAGGAGCAGAGCGACATAACGTTTCGTCCGGAATCGCCGGAAGTATTGAGAATATGGATGATTACGACATAGTATTTTTAGGTTATCCCATCTGGTGGGGTGAAGAGCCGCGGATTATCGATACATTCTTAGAAAGCTACGACTTCTCCGACAAAACACTGATTCCCTTCTGCACCTCGGGAAGCAGCAGCATTGCCGCAAGTGAGAGAAACATCACCAATCTCGGCGTTTCCATCGGGAACCAGCTTGCAGGCAGACGCTTTGCAGGAACTGCATCAGAGCAGAGTGTAGCAGAACGGATTGATACCCTTGCACTACTACCAGAAGAGGAGGTGGAACCTAAGATGCAAATTGCAATCAACGGTCATACTTTGACGGCAACACTGGCAGATAATACATCAGCGCAAGCGCTGGTAGAACTTTTAACAGCAGGGCCACTTACCCTTGAGCTGCATGACTATGCAAATTTTGAAAAGGTCGGGACTCTGCCACAGATGCTGCCACGAAATGATGAACCCATCGACACGGACTATGGTGATATTATTTTGTATCAGGGAAATCAATTTGTGTTGTATTATGACACGAATTCATGGACGTTCACAAGACTTGGACATGTGGATGATATCACAAAAGAAGAGTTGCAGGAAATCCTAGGGGATGGGAACGTTACGGTTACGCTGTCACTTGTTGATTGAGCGAGAGTGATAAATTGTTATGGAAAAGGTTATATTCACCACTTTGTATATGGTTTAGTCCGCAATGGGGGACTGGCGTATTCTCAGTTTGTGATATACTTTGAGGACAGGTTTGCAGCCTGATGGCTGACGAGGGCTCTGCCCTCGAGCTCCCGAGGTTTATCCGCTCTTGAAATATCCGGTGAAAATGCGAACAAATTCGCATAAAAAAGCAGCGACATTCTTGCCGCTGCTTATCACCGTTTTATTCCACAGTCTGCGTCAGGTCGCTCCTCAGCGTTGCCTCGTTTACACAGTTCTTTTTTCGGAACCTTTTATCCGAACTGTCAGCTGCTTAACTTCAAAATCCTTGCTGAAAATGTGTCAAGTAATATTGACAATTTCAATTTGGTTTTTTGATTATAAGTTTGTTGTTCATCGACATTCCTCCATTCGTTTTCGGTTTATTTTAATAGTATATCTACCACATGGGTATCATCCCTTTTCTTAGAAATGAAAAAGCCGATTTTGTTGGTTTCTCAGCTTTGTGAGATACTAACAAAATCGGCATTAAAACCTTGTGCAAGTTTTTTCATAACAAATTGGCAAGTTAAGAGCGAAATTCGCTCAAAGTCTGCCGACTTGTTTGACAATATTCAGTTGTCGAGGGTTCAAATCCCTTTTCAGCTGAAAAGCATCTACGGTTTTACACTTGAATTTTTCGTCCTTAGAGCATGAAAAAGCGCGTAAATACGCGCTTTTCAAGTGGTGCATCTATTTTATTGCACCAATATGGCAGGGGCAGAAGGAATCGAACCATCTGCAAATCAAGCAAAAATCACGCATCTGCGTCAATTTTCGTTTTTCGTGTTGCATTTTGTGTTGCATACATCATCAAAGTATGCGTCGATTCTCTGATCCACTGCCGCTCTTT
>CASEUJ010000026.1 GCA_949291125.1 uncultured Ruminococcus sp. | reverse complement strand
CTTTTCGCTCCAAAGCAATTACTTTTTAACGCTCTTGTTTCCGCTGTTTCCGTGTATTCCGCCGCTGTCTGTGGTCTTACATGTGGTCAGAGAGCCCTTCTTGACCAGGTGCAGTAAAACTGCTGTTGCCTGGTTAGAAGGGCTCTCTTTCATGTTCAGGTTTGGGGTATTGTACCTCTGCCGTGGCAGAGAAGCAAGAGGTTTTTCGAGTCAGGCATATCAATTTTTAACACGCCTAATCAAAGAAATATTTTCGAGCCAGGGTGTGACAGGTCAGAATTAGTTTCTTTTCAGATGAATACAAATTGACAAGAATGACAAGAATGATTATAATGACAACTAAGAAAAGGAGGCGTTATGTATGGCATTTGTTGAGAGTGAAGTTGTTGAACTGAAAGCGGAGGTCGTGGGCGATATCTGCAAAGAAGTCATTGCCTTTGCCAACACAAAAGGCGGTACGCTGTATATTGGCGTCAGCAACGATGGAAGTGTGGAGGGAGTCAAAAACGCCGATCAAGTCATTTTGCAGCTGAACAATATGATTCGAGATTCCATCAAGCCTGATGTGACAATGTTTGTGGGATACAAAACCCAACATGTCGGCGACAAGGATATCATTGCTGTGACCATTCAAAAAGGGACAGACCGGCCCTATTATCTGGGCAGTAAGGGGTTGAAACCCAGTGGGGTCTATGTCAGGAACGGCACTTCTTCTGACCCGGCTACGGATACTGCGATCCGAAGAATGATTAAGGAAACTGATGGGGACAGCTTTGAATCCATGCGTTCGCTGGAACAGAACCTCAGCTTTGAAGCGGCAAAGAAGCAATTTGAAAAGCAGAACATCCCATTTGATACCGCAAAAATGCAGACCCTTGGAATGATTTCCGCGGATGGTATCTACTCCAATGTGGCGCTCCTCCTGTCCGATCAGTGTCCCAGCACCATCAAGGCGGCGACCTTCTCTGGGGAAGATAAAGGAAGCTTTCAGGACAGGAGAGAATTTGGCGGTTCACTGTTTCAGCAAATGGAGGAGTTGTACAGCTATCTGGATATGCGTAACCAGACAAAGGCAACTTTTGATGGGCTATACCGAATCGACACACGGGATTATCCGGAAAATGCACTGCGGGAAGCGCTGTTGAACTCACTGGTTCACAGAGACTATTCTTTCCGTGCAAGTACCCTTGTCAGCGTATATGCGGACAGGATTGAATTTGTCTCTGTGGGTGGACTGCCCTCCGGCATTGAACTGGACGACATTATGCTGGGACTTTCGGTTTGCCGAAACCCCAAGCTGGCAGCCATATTTTATCGTCTGCAGCTGATTGAAGCATACGGAACAGGTATGCCTAAAATCATGAACGCCTACGCGGACACGGAATTGAAACCCAAAATCGAAGTATCAAGCAATGCGTTCAAAATCACACTGCCAAACAGGAATACCGGCGCAAATAAAGCAGTGACACTCACCAGTACGCCCAAAAGCAACGAGAAATTGATTTTAGATTTCATTGATTCCCATGGTCATATCGTGCGCAGTGATGTGGATCGGCTGCTGGAGGTAAGCCAGGCCACAGCCAACCGAATTCTGAAACGCATGGTCGCCGAGGGCCTGATTTATCAGGACGGAAACGGCAGGAAAACAAAGTATAGACGGAAGTAACTGCTGGTGTGGAGGGGGCTGTGTATGAATCGAAAAGCGAACATCAATGGTCGGGAATATACGCTTCTTGAAATCGTCCCGTCTCTGGATGGAGGGCAGGCGCTGCTCCTTTGTGAAGACGAAAACGGCAAAAAGGCTACATGCTCTGAGTCGTTGTGGTGCAGCTGTACTCTAACGGATGTGCAGTCTGCCCCTGTCCATGCACATAGCTCCTCACAGGAGAAAATCGAGTATTTCCTCTCTGTTTTCAAAGGGCGGGAAGATGTATATGCACGCCGGTATCACAGCACGACCACCGGGAAAACCGGTTACACCCCTGTCTGCAAAAATGAATGGGTGCATGGCCTGTGCGATAAAAAGAAATACAGGTGCGCAGAGTGTCCCAACCGTGAGTTTCGGCCGCTTACAGCCGATGTGGTCAAGGCGCATTTGATTGGCCGTGATTCTTTGTGCAGAGATGTGGCGGCGATCTATCCAATGCTGGCAGACAACAGAACCTGGCTGTTGGCTGCGGATTTTGATGAAGAAAACTGGAAGCTTGATGTGACTGCATTTTGTAAATCATGCAAAGATGCGGGACTTGTACCGGCAGTGGAACGCTCCCGCTCCGGAAACGGAGCCCATGTCTGGTTTTTCTTTTCGGAGCCTGTTTCCGCCGCCGATGCCAGGCGCTTGGGGACCGGTTTGCTGACCCGAACCATGTCGTGCCGGCATGAGCTATCCTTTTCGTCCTATGACCGGTTGTTCCCGTCTCAGGATCTTGTGCCGAAGGGCGGTTTCGGGAATTTGATTGCCCTGCCATTTCAAGGACAGGCACAGAAAGACGGAAATTCTCTGTTTGTGGATGACCGCTTTGAGCCTTATCCCGATCAATGGGCGTTTCTCTCCTCTCTGCCAAGAATCACACCGGAACAGTTGGAAGAAGCCTTAAGGAAACTATGTCATCATGGCGACGTGGGAGAATTGGCAGATGCCGAGGAGAAGCAAGTGCCCTGGAAACGCAAGCGAACCCAGACAAAACTGACACGTAGAGATTTTCCGTTGCAGGTAAGCCTGTATATTTCCAATCTGATCTACATTGAGAAAAAAGACTTCTCTCAAGCGGCATTGAATACGCTCAAACGGCTTGCGGCGTTTCCAAATCCGGAATTTCGCTCCAAGCAAGCCATGCGCATTTCCGTATATGGCATTCCCCGTGTGCTGGATTGCGGATATGAGGATGAGAATTACATTGGCATTCCCCGTGGCTGTATAGAGGCGCTTCTGGGGTTATTCGATCAATATGAAGTCCCTGCCATCCTGGAGGATCACAGATCACTGGGACATTCCATTGATGTGGAATTCAACGGAATGCTACGTCCAGAGCAGGAACCCGCTGCCCGGGCGCTGCTTGCCGCAGACATAGGTGTTCTGTCCGCAACTACTGCATTTGGGAAAACTGTGATCGGTGCATATCTGATTGCACAGCGTAAAGTCAATACCCTGGTATTGGTACAGTCCAGCGCATTGCTGGAACAGTGGAAATCCTCGCTGGAACAATTTCTGAATATTCATGAGGTTCTGCCGGAACTTCCTAAAAAGCGTGGCAGGAAGAAAAAGCGGCATCTCATTGGCCAAATCGGCAGTGGAAAGAATACCCGCAGCGGGATTGTCGATATTGCCACCATGCAGTCCCTGCTTAAAGGAGAAGAAAAGACGGTAAAGTCTTTTGTGGCAGAGTACGGAATGGTCATTGTAGATGAGTGCCATCATGTGGCCGCATTCACTTTTGAAACCGTGCTGAAAGCCGTGGAAGCCAAATATGTTTACGGTTTGTCTGCCACACCTGTCCGCAAGGACGGCCATCATCCCATCATCTTTATGCAGTGCGGTCCTGTCCGGTATTTGGTGGACGCAAAAAGCCAGGCGGAGAAGCGAAGCTTCTCTCATATCGTAATCCCCAGATTTACTCGCATGAGGTTGCCGGATGCCAACAGGATTCAGGATATGTACGCCGGTGTGATTGAAAATCACAACAGGAACGAACTGTTGGTGTCAGACACTTTGAAGCTGGTTCAGGAGGGGCGCACACCGATTATTCTGACGGAGCGGAAGGAACACGCTGTATTGCTTGCCAATCAGATGTCGGATCAGGTGAAACACGTTTTCTTGCTCATTGGCAGTGACAAGCAAAAGGATAAGCGTGAAAAATTGACTGCGCTGCAGAATATGCCTGACGATGAGGATGTGGTGGTCGTTGCCACCGGAAAGTACATTGGAGAGGGCTTTGACGCCCCACGGCTGGACACCTTGCTTCTTGCGATGCCCATATCGTGGAAGGGCACATTGGCACAGTATGCCGGTCGTCTCCATAGAAATTATGAAGGAAAGCAGGAAGTTCGCATCTACGATTATGTGGATATCCATGTTCCTACATTGGAGCGGATGTATCATAAACGCCTGAAGGGTTATGCGGAACTGGGATATCAGGTCAAATTCGGTGCAGCGGATCAGTCTATCAGTGTGATTTATGATGGCCACTCATCTATGCTTCCCTTTGAGCAGGACTTGGATGACGCTGCCTGCAGCGTGGTTATTGTCAGTCCCTATCTGCAAAAAGGAAGATTCTTGAAGCTTCTTCCCACTTTGCAGAAGGCGGTTGCTTCCGGTGTCAAAATTGCGGTCCATACCAGAACGGCAGATAGCAGAGAACTCTCAAATCAAGAAAGTGTGTGTGAGGCGATTAAGATGTTGGAGCAGACAGGCATAGTGGTCCATACGCACAAAGAACTAAATCAGCGGTATGCCGTTGTTGATGAAAGCGTTGTGTGGTATGGCGGTGTGGATTTTCTTGCTTTTGGCAGAAAAGATGCAGATGTACTTCGGTTCAAAAACCCGGATATTGCAGGTGAGCTCCTGTCTCTGTCCGGTCATGCAGGAAGCGAACAGTTTGTCATGGAAGATGTGTATATGTAGAGGCAGCCAGTGGGGAGCCAGTGTGTACGCTTGTAGTCG
>CASEUJ010000025.1 GCA_949291125.1 uncultured Ruminococcus sp. | reverse complement strand
CTTATGCAAGCTGCCTTATTTTAAGTCATACAGCGGGTCTTTCGCAGGAAAAAATTGATGATTGCGTACAACGTCTGCGCAGCTGTAATAATACAGCTCCGATCATTACAACTGACTGGGATCAACTAACAGGTACACAGATCTTAGATGCGATGCGCCAGGTAAATACGCTCGACGATGAATTACAACAGCTTCTGGCAGAACAACAAGAGCACCATCACCATCATGATCACGACGATAGCCACGAACACAACAAACACTGCGGCTGTCATCACCATGAGCATGATCGCGATCATGCTGAGCACTGTGATTGCCACCACCATGAACATGATCATGCACATGAACACCACGAACATGATGAAAACTGCACTTGTGGCTGTCACGATCATGGTCATGATCACGATCACCACCACCATGCTGATGAAGTCTTCTCCAGCTGGGGTGTGGAATCAGCGCGGAGCTATACACAGGAGGAGATCGAACATGCACTGGAATCGCTATCCGACAGCGAAACATATGGGATGATCCTGCGTGCAAAGGGCATTGTTCCGGCTAAAAATGGTGGTTGGATCCACTTCGACTATGTCCCGGGAACCCCGGATATCCGTCGCGGCAGTGCAAGTACTACTGGACGGATTTGTGTAATTGGTTCAAAGATCCACAAAGATGCTCTCGCACAGCTGTTCCGTATACAATAAAAGGAGGCTCATATGCCAGTAAATCAAAATCAAAATCCAGATGTACCTGTATATCTCTTTACTGGGTTTTTAGAAGCCGGAAAAACACGGTTCATTCAGGAAACTATGGAGGATAAGCGCTTTAACTCCGGCGAAAAGACGCTGCTCCTGCTCTGTGAAGAAGGCGAAGAAGAATACGACATTTCGGCATTCCCTTGTAAAGATGTTTTTATTCGCACAATTGACAAACCGGAAGAACTTAACTCCGCCAATCTTCAGAACATACTAAAGAAATGCGGCGCAACTCGTGTTGTAATCGAATACAACGGCATGTGGCAACTCTCCCAGCTGTATCAGAATATACCGGATACCTGGGCAATTTATCAAGAGATGTTTTTTGCTGATGCCAAAACGTTTCTACAATACAACGCCAACATGCGTAGTCTTGTGGTAGATAAATTGAACACTTGTGAACTAGTGGTCTTTAATCGTTTTACCACCGATATGGACAAAATGGAATTCCATAAAATCGTTCGCGGCATCAGCCGGCGGACAGATATTGCCTATGAATACACAAACGGGCAGGTGGAATATGACGATATTGAAGACCCTCTTCCATTCGATATCAATGCCCCGGTGATCCGAATTGCAGATAAGGACTTCGCGATCTGGTATCGCGACATTATGGAAGATCCAAAAAAATACGATGGGAAAACTGTTTCATTTCGCGGGATCGTTGCCATTGATCCGAAGTTTCCCAAAAATACATTTGCAGTTGGCCGCCATGTCATGACGTGCTGTGTGGACGATATCGCATATAGCTGTATTGTCGCAGAATGGGATAAGACAAGCATGCTACAGACACGGCAGTGGGTTCAGATCACAGGAACACTTCATGTACAAAAGCACAAACTCTACCGCGACAAAGGTCCTGTGATGCAAGTGCAGAAAGTTATAATGACAAGCGCACCAGAACAAGAAGTTGCAACATTTTATTAAATCTCATTCTATATTGACATTGACAGACATGCTTATTCGATTGAAAATTGGTAAGTTTGTCTGTCTTTTTTACGTTATTTCGGAATGTGTTTGTAATTTTTTGATATTTTATCACAAATATAATCTTGACAATCTTTTCAAAATGCGATATAATATAAAAGATTACTGTCTGAAAATATGGCTCTGAAATTGGCATCACTTTTTGTTGCAACGTCACTTTTTCAGGCAAAGCGATAAAACATCAATTCTAAATTTTACAGAAAAGGAGCATTTGCGTATGCTGCTCGACAAATATTTGCCGCGTATCGATTTCAACAGCTATGAGGACTTCAAACAAAATTACCGCGTCAACGTGCCAGAAAATTTTAACTTTGGCTTTGACATTGTAGACGAATGGGCAAAGCAGGAACCAGAAAAAAAGGCGCTTGTATGGTGTGATGACCATGGTGAAGAAAAGACTTTTACATTCACAGATATTTCCAGACTGTCGAACCAGACTGCGAATTATTTTCTGAGTCTTGGTATAAAAAAAGGTTCGGTTGTCATGATGATCCTGCGCCGCCGCTGGGAATATTGGGTATGTGCTGTGGCACTGCATAAGATAGGTGCAATCCTGATCCCAGGTTCTCTTCAATTGACGAAAAAAGACCTGATCTACCGTGGCAACAGTGCGAATATCCACACAATGATCTGTCTCAACGATGATTATGTTATTCATCAGGTGGAAACTGCATGTCCCTGCGTTCCGACAATCCAGAATCGCATTCTGATCAATGGTAAACGGGAAGGCTGGCACAGCTACACAGATGAAGTGACTGCCTTCCCTATAGAGTTTTCTCGTCCCACTGGCGATGCCGCAACAACTGCAAAGGACACTATGCTGGTATACTTCACCTCCGGCACAACTGGAGAACCGAAGATGATTCAGCATAACTATACCCATCCGCTCGGACACATTGTCACAGCAAAATATTGGCATCAGGTACAGGAAAACAAGCTGCACCTGAGTGTATCTGACTCCGGTTGGGCAAAATTTGGTTGGGGTAAGATATATGGTCAATGGATCTGTGGTGCAATCCAGTTTGTCTATGATATGGATAAGTTCATTCCCGCAAAACTTCTGCAAAAAATGCAAGATTATCGCTTGACAACATTCTGTGCACCGCCGACTATGTATCGCTTTATGCTACAAGAAGACGTTGCTTCTTATGACCTTTCCAGCATACAGAACTTCACTACCGCCGGTGAACCGCTGAATCCAGAAGTATTCTACCGCTGGAAAGAACTGACCGGCAAGGAAATCCGTGAAGGTTTTGGGCAAACAGAGGGAACAGTACTTATCGCAAACTTCCCGTGGCTTACACCAAAGCCTGGCTCTACCGGCAAGCCCTCTCCGCTTTATCACATTGTCCTTAAACGTGAATCTGACGGTGAACTGGCAAAAGCAAAAGAACATGGTCTGCTTGTCATTGAAGATCTGAAGGAATCATGGCCGACAGGTTTGTTTGTAGGATATTACAACAATCCGGAAATGACAGAAGAAGTCCTTGGCGGCGGCAGTTATTGTCCACATGATGTATTCGAAGCAGATGAGGATGGATATTTCTGGTTCGTCGGCAGAAATGACGATGTTATTAAGTGCTCCGGTTATCGTATCGGTCCGTTTGAAGTAGAGAGCGCGCTGATTGAACATCCGGCTGTATTGGAATGTGCTGTAACCGCAGCACCTGATCCGATCCGCGGACAAGTTGTAAAGGCAACGATTGTTCTGACCAAGGGATATACACCGAGCGAGGCGCTCACCAAAGAGCTGCAAAACCATGTCAAGCACACAACCGCGCCATATAAATATCCGCGTATCATTGAATATGTAGACGAATTGCCAAAAACTCTAGGTGGAAAGATCAAACGCGCGCTGATTCGTAAATCTGATCAGGCAACAAATGATACAAAGTAAATTAACGTAAATTTATAAAAAATTCTCTATAAGAGCTTCGATTCTTATAGAGAATTTCTGTATGCCAATCATTGTTATGATATGTGCCGGATTGGAAGCAGTATCGTAATTTCCGTACCATGACCAAGTTCACTACGCAGCGAGATTGTACCATTGTGATAGTCTACGATATGTTTTACAATCGAAAGACCAAGCCCTGTACCGCCGCGCTGTTTTGAACGACTCTTATCAACGCGGTAAAAGCGTTCGAAAATTCGACTCTGCGCATGCAAAGGGATTCCGATCCCATTGTCTGATACCACAATTTTAGCCTGTTGTTCCATACGGCTAATGCTGATATGTACTTTGCCGCCAACATTATTATATTTGATCGCATTATCAATAAGATTGACAAACAACTCACGAATATAACTCTCATTGCTTTTCAGTAGCAGACAACCGCCAGTCAGAGTAATATGCATCTGATTACGCTGGATAATCGGATCTAAGATTTGTAGTGCGCTCTTTGCAGAAAGTGCCAGATCTACCGGGGTATCCAACAAATCTGTATGTTCTTCAATTTCGGAAAGACGAATAATGTCATTGATCAGAAACAACAGCCGCTCGCTTTCGCGTTCGATCAGTGCGCCATATTTCTGAACATCTTCCTTTTGTGTGATCATTCCTCCTCCAAACATTTCGCCAAACCCCTTGATGGTGGTCAAAGGTGTTTTTAGTTCATGGGAAACATTAGCTGTAAATTCTTGACGCATTTTCTCCGCTTTTATGCTAAAAGTAACATCAACAAGCAGAATGATAGTACCGGCGATCCCATTCATCTCAATGCGGTTAATATGTATACGGATATATTTCTCATCGATTTTCAAGGTTTGACGTACATGTACATTATGAGAAGTTTTCGATTTACGCAGTGCCTCTAAAAACTCGCCATTATCTGTCAAAATAAAAACGGATTTTTGATCCCATCCATCACCTGCGATACCCAGCTGTGCCACAGCAGTACGATTAGCAAGTTGAATTTTATCGGAGTCGTCTAAGATCAGAATTCCCTCCACCATGTGTTTTTGAATCAATTCAATTACATCACGTTCCCGCTTTAACTCTTTTTGCAATAAATTAAATCTTTGCTGTAATGCAGCTAATGTTTTCTGTTCATTCTTCAATACTGTTTCCAAACGATGCTTTTGATGTCTGCGTAGTAATTCAAATATTACTGCTAGCAACACTGCCAATGCAAATAGTGCCCATGCGATCCACTCCATCGCTCAGCCTCCGATCTTATAGCCATAGCCACGTACAGTCCGGATCAGGCTTTGACATCCTACGGCATCTAACTTTTGTCGTATTGTTTTGATGTGCGCATCAACAGTCCGCGTTTCACCTTCATATTGGAATCCCCAAACTTCTTCAAGCAGACGATCACGAGAAATTGCCGTCCCACGATTGCGCATTAAGTATGTCAGAAGCTCAAACTCTTTATACGTCAAACTGATTTCCTGATCGTGAAACATAACGCTGCGACGATCGAGATCAACGACGAGTGCATCTGCCTGAAGCTGATGTGAGGTTTTTTCAAGCTCCACATGACTGCGGCGCAACACAGCTTTTACACGCGAAAGCATCTCCATTATGCCGAACGGCTTTGTGATATAATCATCCGCACCGTTTTCAAGCCCTGTGACTTTGTCGATCTCGGTAGACTTTGCCGAAAGCATGATCACCGGAATATCAGCAGTCAACATTTCGGCCTTGAGACGCTTCAAGATTGAAATGCCATCTTCATCTGGAAGCATAATGTCCAACATGATCAGATCAGGCTGACGCTCATGCAAACGGCGAAAAAAACGTTTGCCGCTGGAAAAGCCCTCCACCGTATAACCGCCTGATTGCAGTGCGCATGAGATTAACTCACGAATACTATTGTCATCTTCAATACAAAATATATGTGCCAATTGTAGTTTCATCCTCCTATATTCTTCCGCATTTGCGATCAATTTCAATCACACACCCCATTGCACAGATCGCAGTCAGAATGGCATCTGTCATGTCATCATGTGCCTGAGAAGGATCTTGCGTCACTTTTGAACGCTCCTGATTCCAGATCGTCTGCAAAACCGTCGCACACCGCAAATGACGCGCAGCTGCAACAATAAAAAGTGCGGCCGATTCCATCTCTGAGCCAAGAGTACCTGCTGCCTTCCATGCATTCCAATGTTCGATCAGCGCATTTCCGATGGGCATGGATGACGGTATATGCTGACCGTAAAAAGAATCCTTACAATGTACAACACCGGTTCTATAATTGAAGCCATAATCCTCTGCCGCCACAACAAGCTGGCTCAAAAGGTCAAAATCCGGCACAGCAGGAAATGCCGCAGGCAGATATTCATGTGTTGTTCCTTCCATACGAATAGCACCCGTAGGCAAGATAAGTGTACCTGGTTTCAGATCCGGCTGCATGCCGCCGCAGGTACCGATCCGGATAAACGTATGTGTACCGAGCGCAGCAAGCTCCTCCATGGCGATCGCCGCCGAAGGGCCGCCAATACCTGTGGATGTCACACTGACCGGTACGCCAGACAGCACACCCGTATAGGTCGTATATTCACGATTTTGTGCAACAGGTTTTGCATCATGAAGATAAGAAGCAATCAACGGTACACGCCCCGGATCACCGGGCAGGAATGCATATTCCCCCACTTCACCTGGCGCACAATGAATATGAAATTGACAATCAGACATTTTATAGTTCACGCCTTTCTATTTTACGCTGAAATGGACTTTTCTATTTCTCTGTGTCTTGTGCAGAGAAACTTTCCTTAGACTGTACTTCGCGAAGCTCTTCCGGAGGTGGCATTACGACAGCGATTGCAGAATCTACATTTTCCTCTGCACGTTTACGACGTACTGGATCGACACGGAAGGTGATCGCTTTCTGTAAATTTATGATCTTATTTTCAGAAACAGTCCCGCCATATTCGCCGTCAATTGTCCATGACACAGGTGTTTCATCTAAATTTATTACCTTTAGTCCAGAAGAACGGAAATAGTGGATATAGCGCTTCTCAAATCCAATCTGGATCTTTGAAAATGCCGTAATCATCTTATGCAGTTCGATCAGATTTGCCGGCTTACGAATCAAAGTTACTTCGAACAGCCCATCATCCCACCGCACATCTGAAAGCGACAACAATTTTGCCACAGATCTCGAATTCGTTACCATACCATATAAAAATTCATCTTCGATCACACCATTGTCATGTTCGATCCGCATCCGGCAGGAACGAATTTTGGAAAGCTTGGAAATCGCATTGAGAATATATGCCGCATGACCCAATACATTCTTATACTGCTGCGAAGTCTGGTAAGAAATTTCTGTAAAAGCGCCAAATGCAGCAATATAGGTAAAATATTTTTCATTAAATTTTCCTACATCGCACAACATTGGTTCTCCCTGTAGAATACAATCCACTGCCTCTTCCGGTTCCTTCGGAATTCCAAGCCCTCGCGCAAAATCATTCGTTGAACCTGTTGGAATATAGCCAATATCACACGGAGTCTGACTCGTCATACAGCCTTGGATCACCTCATTGAGTGTACCATCCCCTCCGGAGCAAACTAAAATATCATAACATCCTGCATCACATGCTCGCTTTGCGCAAATTGTAGCATCACCGCGGCTTTGCGTCGGGTGTGCTGTCACTTGATATCCAGCCGCAGTAAAGCGATCAAGGATCATGGGAATCTGTGTGTGGATCGTGGCTCTTCCAGAACGCGAATTGTAGATAAAATAAATCTGTTTCAAGTTACACCCTCCATTTTTAGATGGGAATCCTGTCAAATCAAACGTCATGAGCGGTAAAAGAATCCGCATTTCTCAAATACCGCGTATTTTACATTTTCAATAGTATAACACATTTTATGAAAAATTGCAAGTTTGTCAAAAGAAAGGAGCATAGCAATATGAGAAATAGTATGCAAGAAAAAAATGTATCTGACTGGAGCATACGCCTCGCCAGATACGTTCCACAATCGTCACAGGAGGCAGAAGATCAGAGGGAAATCCTTTCTGCGATTAAGGAAGATGGCGACGCAGTGCTGACACGTGTACGAGAACAAGGGCATATTACTTGTTCAGGATTTGTGATGGATCCAATGATGAACGCTGTTCTGATGGTATACCACCGCATTTACGATTCCTTTGCCTGGACTGGCGGTCATGCAGACGGATCGAATGATTTTCTTGCAGTCAGTATCCGAGAAGTCAAAGAAGAAACAGGCGTCAAAAAGCCTTTTCCACTTGCTGGGGAAATTTTATCACTGGATATCTTACCAGTTAAACCGCATCAGAAACACCGCAAATCTGTCCCGGCACATGCGCATTACAACATCACCTATGGTATCATTGTTAGCCCTAAAGAAACACTCTCAATCAAACCGGATGAGAACACTGATGTTCGCTGGATTCCGGTTACGGAAATCGCAGCACACTGCAAAGAATCACATATGCTGCCAGTCTATGAAAAGCTGATCGTGCGTATGCGTGAATTGCGTCAGAAGCAAGATGCATGTATACAGCGAATCGCTGTCCCTCTTTTGAAGTGGTATCCAGATCACGCGCGAGATCTCCCCTGGCGGCGAACAAAGGAGCCATACCATGTCTGGCTCTCTGAGATCATGCTCCAACAGACGCGTGTAGAGGCAGTAAAGGGTTATTATGAGCGATTTTTAACAGCATTTCCGGATGTATTTTCCCTTGCCAATGCCACACAAGATCAAGTCAATAAATACTGGGAGGGACTGGGATATTACAGCCGTGCCGCAAACCTGCGCAAAGCTGCAATCGAAATCGTGACAAACCACAACGGCAAATTTCCGAGAACATGGGAGGAAATCCGAGCGCTTCCGGGAATCGGAGACTACACCGCCGGCGCGATCTATTCGATTTGCTTTTCCGGCGAAACACCGGCAGTTGACGGCAATGTCCTGCGCGTTGCAGCAAGGGTGACAGATTGTTTCTGCGAAATTGATCGACCAGCAATGAAAGTAGCGATCACACAAGCACTTACTGTACAATATCACGCCAATCCAACACAGTGTGATATGCTGACACAGGCGTTAATGGAACTTGGAGCAACCGTATGTTTACCGAATGGAACACCACACTGTGAAAGCTGTCCATTGGAAAGTTTTTGCATGGCACATCAAAACAGGGATGAAATGCGCCTGCCTCAACGTGTAGAAAAAAAGAAACGCCGCATGGAATCGTACACCGTATTTCTACTATGCTGTGATGGTGCATATGCCGTGCGCAAACGAACTGCAAAAGGGCTGTTGCACGGGCTCTGGGAATTTCCGAATATCCCTGGTATCTGTGACGAATCGGCTGCCATTGCGCAAGCAAGAGCATGGCAATGTCAACCGACTGATCTGACACAAACTGTTGAAAAGCAGCATATTTTTACGCATGTGGAATGGAAACTTTTTGGGGTATATCTCACCTGCGCCCACCGATCGCCAGATTTTGTCTGGAAAACAAAAGAAGAAATTGCCACTGAAATTTCCTTGCCTACGGCGTTCCGACAATTTCATTTGCATGGCGAAATATCATCAGATGAAAGCTGAATAGATGGATGTACGCCGCATACCGGACAATTCGGATCATGTGAAGGCAGAGAGATTTTACGAAATGTCATGGTGCGCGCATCATAAGTCAGCATTTTGCCGGTCAAAAGCTCCCCTGCACCAGTAAGATACTTGATGGCTTCCGTTGCCTGTAATGTGCCCATCACGCCAGCCATTGCACCGATAATCCCGACTTCTTTACAAGTCAGCACATCCTCCGGCGGTGATTGAAAAATACAGCGATAGCATGCACCCATTCCTGGAACATAAGTCATGATCTGCCCTTCGAATCCCAAAATGCCTGCATGGGAAAAGGGCTTTTTGACAACTACACATGCATCATTGATTAGAAATTTGGATGCAAAATTGTCTGTTGCATCTATGACGAAATCATAATCACGGATCAGCTGCAAAATATTCTTTTCAGAAACATAAGTGACATAAGGCTGGATAATAACATCCGGATTAATTGCCGTCAATGTTTCCTGTGCCGATCTGACCTTATTCTTTCCAATATCAGATGTGGCGTGAATGATTTGCCGCTGGAGATTGGATAAGTCCACTTGATCTGCATCCGCAATACCCAGCGTCCCCACACCTGCCGCTGCAAGATACAACAATGCCGCAGAGCCGAGTCCCCCAGCACCGATTACAATGACTTTTGCCCGCAGCAACCGTTCTTGTCCTTCTTCACCAATTTCTTTCAGAGCAATGTGGCGTGCATAGCGTTCCCTTTGTGTTTGCGTCATAGCAATCTCCTTTCTAAAAACATTATACCCATATACAAAAACAGTATCACAGCAAAATGACTGTCATACTGTTTTTGTTGTTTTTTATTCAGAGTGCATTTCGCACGATTCGGATATGCTTACTCCCCTGTATATGGAATCTGACCGATCAACTGTACCTGGAATCGCAGCAGAACCATTGCGTCGTTACCGTCTACATCACCATTTGCATCGCAGTCTGCATTAGCACGCGCACCTTCAGAAAGATCAACAAGATTCACGGTCACCTTGCTCAGCAGAATGACATCAGCCATATTGATATTTCCATCCAGGTTAATATCACCGCAGAGCGTAGAGCCAGTTGCATCATCTTTCGTTGTTGTGGTGGGCTCTTGTGTGACTTCTGTAGTAGTGGTAGTTTCTGTGATTGGTTCTGTTGTTTCTTCTGTAATGTCGGTTATTATGGTTTCAGTTGTTATCGTCGTTTCCTGCGTAGTTGTGGTCTCTACATCGGTCTCTGTGGTCGTATCAATTGTCAAAGAAGTTGTCTCAACCGGCTGTGTTGTCGATGATATTGTAAGTCCTTCCGTAGTGATACTACTTTCTGCAGTTGTCGTAATCTCTTCTGTCACCGTAGTTTCATCTACAAGCGTAGTTGTTGTCAGTGTTGTTTCTACCTGCGTTGTTGTTTCCACTTGTGTTGTCGTTGTTGGCGTTGTTACTTCTTTTCCATCCACAATCGCATAAAATGCCGGTTTTGCCGTATAATCCTCGTTGAACAGCAGTGGGCATCTCGACGCGCGCCAGCTCTTGTCATCGGTCGTACCCCAGAATACTACAGCAGAGATGCTATCAGCGTATTCCTCACAGATATCCATGATTTCACCATACAGCTTCGCCTGATTTTCAAATCCAGCCTCAGTCGTATCTGAAGTCGTGATATCGAGTTCAGTGATCTGAATGTCAAGTCCGGTTGCGACAAATTTTTCCATCGCCTTTCGATAATTGGAGGAAGTCGGAAATCCTACATCCAAATGCGACTGTAAGCCAATGCCATCGATCAGACCTTTTTCTTTGAGATCAAGTGCCATTTCACAAATCGCATCGGTCTTCTGTGGCATATACTCGTTGAAGTCGTTGTAATAAAGTTTGCAGCCCTCTGGCGCATACTTGCGCGCATATTCAAATGCTGGCTCGATAAACGAATTATCTCCAAACACCTGAACCCAACCAGAATTATCGCTGCCATTCTCGCCCTGTACGCCGCCGTTGCGGTGAGAGCCATCATCCAGATAGCATTCGTTTACAACGTCCCATGCGTAGAAGTCTACGGTCGGATATTCTGCCTCAATCGCTGCAAATACGTTCTTGATATAGTTTTCCATGCGGACAAGCATCTTTTCTTTCGACACCCATTCGCCGTTGATATCGTAATTTTCGCGGAAGAACCAGTCCGGTGTCTGGCTGTGCCATACTAATACATGTCCACGTACCGAGAGATGATTGTCCCGGCAAAAATCCAGAATCGTCCGGGCACTTGCAATATTCACCTGCGGATTGGTGTCATCCCCAGAAGCCGCCATTGCAAGACACGCTGCCTCATCAAGAATGGCATCCGGCTTTAACTCGTTACCCAGTGTTACACTGTTGAAATGTTTTAAGATCAGGTTTTTGGTAGACTTCGGTGCAAGCTCATCCGTTGTCACAGCAGTACCAATCTTGAAATCCGAGGCAAAAGCGTCCTTCAAAGAAACGATATCCTCCTGAATTGGATAGACAGGCGCTGTGCTGATCTCAAAATCATCTACACTGAAATCCACATTGGTATCTGAGCATTCCAGATAGATGGAAACGCCACCACTGTCGGTCATGGAAAACTTAACATCTTCAAAGGTCACCCAATCGCCTTGGCTCACCTGAGATTCCAGATTGGTGTAGTGGGCAGTACCACTGGAGTCGTTATATTGCATACTGAGTGTTACAGTGGCATACCACGGCGTCTTTACCGCAAGGCTAATGGTGTATTGTTCGCCAGGAGTGCACAGTGAATCCAACGAGAAGGAGGGACCGTGCCATGACTTGCTGCGTCCGGTAACGGACATATAGCCATTACCGCTATATGCCTCACCTGTAGCAGCGGTGATTGTGGTGTTATCAGTATCGTCGCCACGCTTGGTAAAACCAGTAACATCGCCACTTTCAAAATCATTGAAATAGACAGTGGTGGTAGAAGGCGTCGTGTCTTCTGCACTTACATCCATTACACCAGCCGCCGTCACCGTTCCGGTCAAGAGCACAGCACTCAGTGCAGCCGCCATGACCCGCTTTTGAAATGTAGTATTCATCTCTAGATAATTCCTCCTTTGAGTTTGTATCCAAACCGCAGTGGAATTTCACTGCATAATCCGGACATTTTTCTGTTTCGGATAACATGCATATATATTACCACATTTCACAGAAAATGTCAACTATTTTCATAAAATTTATAGGAAAATTCAGATTCCGGAAGCAACAGCCCTTAGTCGCCGGACAATATCGCTGTTGCTGCCATTGCAGACTTGGATCAAGTACACCAACACAGTTTCATCCTTTGGAGAAACATAAAAGTATGGCCCAGTCCAGCCGTCCCAGCCAAACTCCCCTGTCGGCACATTGGTCATCATCTTCTGTGGATCTTCTAAAATGCGCATCAGATTACTATAAGAGTATCCCGTCAGCTGCTGCCAATCAACGGTCGCCTTCTGTGCAGAATTTAGCTGCGGTGTTGTCAGATAGCGCCATGTGTTCTCACTGAGTAGGCGCCTGCCGCTCTCGGCGTGCAGTCCCTTTCCAACAAGCATATTCGCAAACTGCACATAGTCATGAAGCGTTGTTACAAGCCCTGCCCCGCCGGAGAAAAACGCTGGCTTTCCATGGTAATCTGTCATACCCAGATGTGGATCCGGCTCGATACGAAGTTTTCTGGTCTTTTCATCGTGAATATAGAGCTGTGCCAGACGGCTGCGCTTTTCTTCCGGAATATAGAAGTCCGTATCGCACATATTAAGCGGTTCGAAGATCAATTCACGATATAGCACATCGAGCGGCATATCGGCCGCCTTTTCCAGCACTGCCCCCAACACATCCGCTGATGCACCATAAAACCATTTCTCTCCCGGCTGAAACATCAATGGTATATCACTGCCAACACGCAGTGCAAACTCCTGAGTATCCACCGGTTTGTCAGTATGCTGACGGCATTGAATCTCATCATAAAATGCGGCCATTTTTTTCTGAGATGCATTCCAGCAATCGGGATAGGGAATGCCGGAGGTCATGTTCAGCAGATCCTGAATCAAGATCTCACGCTGCGCTGGGACAAGTTTACCTTCTTGTTCCACCTGCTTATTCCGGAATGTTGGGATATACCACCAAACCGGATCACAAAGATCCAATAAGCCCTGTTCCCAGAGCATCATAGTCACAACTGCTGTCACTGGCTTTGTCATGGAAAATGCGCGGAATATGGCATTTGTTTCCATGGAAATGTTCTGCTCCCGGTCTGCTAACCCATAAGCACAGTGCAGCAGCTCCTCCTGATGACGACTGATGCTGACGCAAGCGCCGTGAATTTTTCCTTCTTCAATCCCGCGTGATATGATCGATTGTATGCGAGATTCCAGTTCGTTGTATAACATAACTTGAATCCTCTCAGTAATAAATAATAAAAAGTATCATGATTTTTTTATTCTTGCGACAAGTATACCTGAACTTTACATGTAGTGAATCCAACATGATGTTCCGGTTCGATTGCCGTTTGATATCAAACTTTATCGGTAAAACTGTTCCTTTCTACTGTGTAACATATGATAATACACTGTCTATCTCATCGAAGCCATAACTATTCTCGCTTCCCTCTATTCCCAGTGAAATCCAATAACTACTGTCGCCATAGGTCTCTATGCCTGTCTCATATGTCTGTTTTGAAACTGTTTTACCATTGACTTCGTATGCTGCATTTTCTTGTCCAACTACGCCAACATCATAGACAGAAAACGCAGCATGGGATAGATTGCTGTCAGATTGTTGATAAACATACAGTACCTCTTTATAGGCAGTTTGCCAGGTTTTATCGACTGATGGTTGCGTTGCGATATCAAGCGGTACCAATTCTGTCATAACGCGAGTATCAAAACACGCCCCTGTTGCCAGATCCACTGCATACCAACCGGTCGTGACTCGATGCGTGCTATAATCTTCATACAGCCGGTATATATAGCAATTTTGCCCTTCCAGAAGCGCTTCTCCCTCATAGCTGAGATGTTGATCCAAACCGTACAAATATCCTTCTGCTTGCAGCGCTGCGCGCAGCGTCTCAAAAGCATCTTCTACAGAAATGGCAGAAGACTGCACAAACTCTTGTTCAATTCTCTCTGTGGCACATCCGGACAACAACAAAAAAACCAAAGCTAGCACCCAGATACCGCATTTTCTCATGACAACCCTTCTTTCCAGCCGTCTTTTACAGCAGCGACTGATACAGTTCAATATATTTCTTTGCCGAAACATTCCAACTATAGTCACATTTCATCGCATGCCGCACGAGTGCATTCCACTTACGCTTGTCGCCAAACAGCGTACAAGCGCGCTTCACCGCATCGAGCATATCATAGGCATCATAAGTCTTAAAAGTAAAGCCGTTTCCGTTCTCACCGCCGGCATCAAATACCGAGTCTTTGAGTCCTCCAGTTTCGCGGACAATCGGAATCGTCCCATAGCGCATCGCCACCATCTGCGCCAATCCACAGGGTTCGTTCTGAGATGGCATTATGAACATATCTGCACCGGCATAGATGCGCTTGGCCAGATCCGGCACAAATCCAAGCGTCACATGCACCTGATCCGGATATGCGCTTTGCATTTCTTGAAAGAAGTCCTCATAAAGCTTTTCACCGCTTCCCAGTACCACAAAGTGACAGCCAAGTGCCAGCATTTCCTGAAATGTCTGCTGGATCAGCTGAATGCCTTTATGTGCAACAAAACGTGTGACAATACCGACCAGCGGTGCAGTCGTATCTTTCGCAAAGTTGCATTCTTCTAAAAGTGCCGCACGACAGTTCTTTTTCCCCTGTAATTTGGTTGATGTGAAATTTGACTTGATCTTCGGATCGGTCTCTGGATTGTAAAGCGTGGTATCAATACCATTTAAGATGCCGACAATCGGATCAGTTCGGCGTACCAACGCACGATCCATCCCATAGGAATACCACGGATCTAAGATTTCTTTGGCATAAGTCGGACTAACAGTTGTAATGCGAACCGCCGTTTCAATCGCACCTTTCATGAGATTGACCATGCCATCAAATTCCAGTAGGCTTGTATGATAGGTCGGGATTCCCATGAGTTCCGTAATGACTTCCTTTCCATACACGCCCTGATACTGAATGTTGTGGATGGTGTAGAGGATGCGGATGTTTTCATACTCCTGATGATAACGATAGAGTACCTGATAGAATACCGGCACCATCGCTGTTTGCCAGTCATTGCAGTGAATGAAATCTGGTTTCCAATCGATCACCGGCAAGATCTCTAAGATCGCACGGCTAAAGAATACAAAGCGTTCGCAATCATCATAAAAGCCATACATCCCATCACGCATAAAATAATATGGATTATCCAACAGATAATAGATAACTTTTCCCACTTGTATGGTGTAGATACCGCAATATTGCTTACGCCAACCAACTTCCACGGTGATATCCGTGAGGAATGTCATCTGATTACGTACGTCTGGTTTGATACTGCGATAGAGCGGCATTACAATGCGGCAATCCATATCTTCACCCTGATCTGCAATTGCAGCAGGCAGCGATCCCAAAACGTCGGCAAGTCCTCCTGATGCAGCAAAAGGCAGTGCTTCACTTGCAGCGTAAAGTATTTTCATAGACCTCGTTCCTTTCTATTCATAAAAACTGCCGTGTGAACCGCTGCATTCGACCTCATTTGAAGTCTGCGAAAGCGCGGCTCATACGGCAGCATGTGTTTTTTCAAATCTTTTTAAATTTTCGCATTCTTTCCAAGATATAGCGGATATTCTGAAGAACCTGTTAACACGCGGTTTTCAAAAATCGTCACATTTTTATCTGCAACGATTGCATCAATTGCACAGCCATCTGCAATCTCTGTACCCTGCATCAGGACACAATTGCGTACCACTGCACCCTTTCCGATCTTAACACCACGGAACAACACGCAATTTTCAACAGTGCCTTCTATCATACAGCCATCTGCAATCAGAGAATGCTTGACATTTGCTTCAAGACCGTACTTAACCGGCGCATTGTCGCCAACTTTTGTATAAATCGGTGCTTCCGGGGAAAAGATGCTACCGCGGATTTCTCCGTCAAGCAACGCCAAGTTTGCCTTATAATATGCTTCTAAGCTGTCGATCTTGAAGAATTTCCCCTTATGCTGATATGCTTCGAATACGAATTCATCTTTACGCGCCTGAAGCACATCACGAATCAGGCTCTTCTGGTTTTTGCTAATTGCTTCACCAGCGACCTTCTTGAGAAATTCTGTATTCATAATAAACATATCAAGCGAAATATTGCATTCGCCGGAAAGCATCGGATTGATCAGAACTTCTTTAATGCGGTTTTCCTCATTGATCTGTAAAATACAGCCATTTGTGCTCTTGTCACGGTTATAAAGACCCTTGGCATAGATTACCGTGATATCCGCCTTAGTTTCCTGATGCTGCTTGAGCACTTCAGTAAAATCGATCGTCGTGATTACATCGCAGTTTGCTAGGACAACATATTCTGCACGTGTATGTTCAATAAAACTCCAGATGTTGCTCAGTGCCTCTAAGCGCCCCTGATAGGTACCGCCACCGACCTGACTGAATGGAGGAAGCAGATGCAGACCGCCCTTCTTTCTCGCGAGATCCCACTCTCTGCCAGAGCCCAGATGATCCAACAACGAGCCATAATTTGACTTTGTAATAACGCCAACTTCCGTAATGCCGGAGTTCACCATATTGGAGAGTGGGAAGTCCACGGTGCGATAACGACCGCCATAAGGAATTGATCCCATCGTCCGAAGTTTTGTTAGATCAATCACTGCGGAATCATTGATGCTTGCAAAAATCAAGCCTAATACATTTTGGTTCATGCTCATCGTCGCCACCGCCTTTACAGATTTTCAGAAATAATTTCCTTCGGAAGCACTCGCTTGCCTGAAGAAATAGTAATATTATGTCCCAGAACGGCAATGCCCCAATCATCCCTGTTCGGAACAAGTTCCGGGCTCATCCCAATGACTGCTTCCGGTTCTATTACACAGTCTTCGCCGATGATCGCATATTCAACAACCGCACCTTTCTTAATGGTCGTACCGGGCATAACGATACTGTACTTGACCGATGCGCCCTCCTCAATGGTAACACCAGAAGAGATGATGGAGAAATCTACTGTACCGTCTACCACACTGCCCTCTGTAATCATGGAATTTTCAATGTGGGCATTTTCGCCGATGTACTGCGGCGGCATATTGTTATGGCGCGAATATATCTTCCAGCTCGGATCATAGAGATCAAGAGGCACATTCGGGCTTAACAGATCCATGTTTGCCTCCCACAGGCTATCAAGCGTACCAACATCTTTCCAATAGCCTTCAAATTCATAGGCAAACAAACGCTCATTATTACCGAGCATAGCCGGGATAATATCTTTACCAAAGTCCTTTGAACCAGTGTTAGCATTTTCATTTTCAATCAGATATTTGCGCAGCTTACTCCAGGTGAAAATATAGATACCCATTGACGCCAGCGTAGATTTTGGATCCTTTGGCTTTTCCTCGAAATCAATAATACGCTTATTTTCATCGCATGTCATAATACCAAACCGCGATGCCTCAGAACGAGGCACGTCGATAACAGCAATCGTGCTGTCCGCCTCATTTTGGATGTGAAAATCGAGCATTTTGGAATAATCCATTTTATAAATATGGTCACCGCCAAGGACAATTACATATTCCGGATCATAGCGTTCAATGAACGCCATATTCTGATAGATGGCATTTGCAGTACCCTCATACCATGATGCACCTGCTGCTGTCTGATATGGCGGAAGTACATGCACGCCGCCATGCATCTTATCGAGATCCCACGGCTGACCATTGCCAATATATTCATTCAGAACCAACGGCTGGTACTGTGTCAAAACGCCGACAGTATCAATACCGGAATTGATGCAGTTGGAAAGCGGGAAATCAATAAATCGATTCTTACCACCATATGGGATCGCTGGTTTCGCGACCTTCTGAGTCAGAGCATACAAACGACTGCCCTGACCGCCGGCAAGTAACATGGCAACGCATTTTTTCTTGATTTTCATAATATTCCTCCTAACGTTTGTAGCAGCCTCCGACGACATTTTTACATGAAGTCATTACGCAGTCGGGGTATGTGCAGATGATTTAACTCCAGCAGATTTTTTTGGTTTTACCGGCATCTTAGCCGTGACCGCTTTGCGCGATGCACGTTTTTTCCCGGGCTTGTATTTCAGATAGATGACTGAAAGCGGTGCAAGCGTCATGGAAATACATTGTTCAAACCCATGCATTGCAATAGACAAAGATTCAAACTTCTTTTCCGTCACGCCATTTCCGCCGTATTTCGGGTCATCTGTATTGAAAATCACCTGATAAGTGCCTTCTCTGGGAACACCGATTTTGTAATCATTTCTTTGTACCGGACAGAAATTGCAGACAGCAATGATCTCCTGATCATCATCATCGATCCGGCGGAAAGCGATTACGCTCTGCTGATAATCATCATGCGAGATCCAGCTAAAGCCCTCCCACGAGTCATCATCCTGCCACAGCGGAGAATTTTCAAGATAAAAGCGATTTAGATCTTCAGAAAACTGTTCCATTTGCTGATGTGGTTTTTGCTTTAACAGATCCCAGTCAAGCTGTGTCTGATAATTCCATTCATTTCTCTGTGCAAATTCCTGTCCCATAAAGAGTAATTTTTTCCCGGGGTGTGCCATCATATATCCCAAGAATGCTCGATAAGATGCGAAACGCTCTTCATCATCGCGTCCGCTCATCTTCTGCAGCATCGAACATTTGCCATACACGATTTCATCATGCGAAATCGGTAAAATATAATTTTCAGAGAAACAATAGAAGAAGGAAAACGTCAATTTATCATGATTAAATGCACGATAGATCGGATCAAGGGAGATATAGCTGAGCATATCGTTCATCCAGCCCATATTCCACTTGAAGTTAAAACCAAGGCCTCCCATATCTGTAGGCTTTGTCACCATCGGCCAAGCCGTAGATTCTTCCGCGATCATGAGTACGCCAGGATTCCGAGCAAAGACCGCTTCATTCAGATGCCGGAGAAAATCAACCGCCTCTAAGTTTTCATGACCGCCATAAATATTCGGTCTCCACTCGCCGTCATTGCGATCATAGTCAAGATAAAGCATTGATGCAACTGCATCCACGCGCAAGCCATCTACATGAAAGTCCTCAATCCAGTTGCAGGCGCTTGAGATCAGAAATGAACATACTTCACCTTTTCCATAATCAAATACGCGCGTGCCCCAACCCTTATGTTCCATTTTAAGAGGATCCGCATATTCATAGCAATACGAGCCATCAAATTCGCAAAGCCCCATGGCATCCTTCGGAAAATGCGCCGGCACCCAATCAAGAATCACGCCAATACCAGCCCGATGAAACAGATCAATCATCTTGCGAAAGTCATCCGGCGTACCATGCCGTGAAGTCGGTGCAAAATATCCTGTCACCTGATATCCCCATGATCCATCGAAAGGATATTCTGTCAGCGGCATAAACTCGATGTGCGTATAAGACATTTTCTTGAGATATGGAATAATCTTCTGTGCAAAACCAATATAGCTCGGGAAAATCTCATCTTCACTGTGTTTCCATGAAGAAATATTGACTTCATAGATATTCATCGGGCTCTTATACGGATTTCGTTTTTTCTTTTCTGACATCCATGCCGCGTCCTGCCACTCATACGTGCTTTCATACAACTTCGATGCTGTCTCAGGACGCCGCTCATAATGTGCAGCATATGGATCAGCCTTATCGAGAATTCTCCCATCCTCTGTTTCAATGCTGTATTTATAGCTGTCGAATTGTTTCAGACGTGGTATTTCTGCCTCCCAGACCGTATCCGAGATCTTTTTCATCGGATTGCATGTGCGATCCCATTGATTAAACGAACCAATGACGGAAACACTCTTCGCCTTGGGCGCCCAAACACGGAAACGATAAAACTGCCCTCTTCCACGCCGGAATGCATGTGCACCAAAAAAATGGTGCGCCTCAAAGTTTTTCCCCTGATGAAAGAGATACAACGGAAAGTCATTCTCATTTGTTTTTCGAGATGAAGGCATAACATACCCTCCTTTTTTGTTTTCTATTCATATTTTAGCACAAAAAAGCATCTATTGCAAGTTAAAATTATGCTTGTGATAAAATTTTATATAAATGAATATTTCTAAACATTATTTTTTGTGCATATTGACGAAATTTATGAAGTATCATGCTGGAAGAATCTTTGCGGCACAAACCGTAACATCATCTCGCCGTGTGCCGCCCGAAAAAATCGCCGCCTTTTCGCAAATCTCTGTGACGATCTGTTCCAAATCACTCCCCTGTTCCAGCAGCTGCCGGATCCATGGGTAGGCATCTTCACTGACACCATCGGATAACATCAAAATTATATCATTCGGATAAAGCGCGACCTGTCTTATTGCCGTTTCCCCTTCCGGTTCCAATCCAAGCGGAAATGTCTGGGCACTGATTCGCGAAACCTTACCGTCATGACGGATAAGAGTTGCCGCTGCACCAGACTTCAGCATTGTCAGCGTTCCGGCATCCAGATCAAATTGTGCAACATCGAGAGTCGCAAATGTTTCCTGCGGTGACTTTGTAAGAAGCAGCCCGTTCATCATACGAATGGCAGCAGTTCCGCCAACACCACCGCATACAAATTTGCGGAACATCTCCGTCGTCATACGGGATTCGATTGCCGCTGTTTTCCCGGTTCCCATTCCATCAGAGAGAACCAGACATGGATTACCGGCATTGTCGGTAAAGATCAATGATGTATCGCCAGAAATAGTTTCTTGCTGAGCATGAAGTGCACCGCAATAATGCTCCAGACGGAACTTCGGGCGTTGACAAAGACGATAACGCACTTCATTTTCACTGTAAAGCGAATCCAGCTCTTCTAAAGTGAGGTTGAGCGCCTCCGAAAGAATATGTCGAATTGTAGGCATACAACCATCCAGCGAGCGTTCCTGACATATAATCTCAATCATCATCCGATCTGCATTGGTATAATAAACTGATGCCGACTCACAATCATAGCCATAGCGCATCAGTCGACGCTGTACACTTTCGCTAAGCTCATTGCTATACCGAATATGTAGATCTCCGCTCACCATTGAAAGTAATTCCTCTGCTGCTGAGAGCTGTTCCAAAAGCACCGTGCGGCTTTCTGCGACACGTGAAGCAAGAAACTTTGATTTACGGCGCTGTATGCCATAACTTGAAAAGAGCTTGCGAAGGCGTTCTATACGAATACAATCCGACAGTTCTTCCGGAATTGGCGGCAAAGTTGCGGCGAGATGCATCTCCATTTTATGAAAACCAGAAAGTGTACGTTCATAGTCTGACTCCCAACAGCGCAGCTTATGACGACAGCTGCCGCAGACTCTTTCACATGCTTCCCGTGTCATATGATGTGTATCATCATTTTGCGGCAAAAGTGCAGAGATTGCGTCCACATCTTCACGCACTGTACGAATTGCACTTGCCATATGGCGCAATTGTGCCGAAAGAGGCGCTGTGGCATCGCTTTTATCAGAAATATCTGTCAGAAGCCACTTATCAAGGCACGCGGCATCCAAAAATACAAACGCGACGCTGCCAAGTAGCAAGTCAAGCACTGTCGAAAGTGTAAATAGATCCATACTGAAGGTGATCAGTGCCATCATTGAAAACAAGAAAAAAACAGCTACAATCAGATAACGGTTTTGTGCTGCAAGATACCCAACCAGGAGACCGCCAATCGGCAGGATCAACAGCGGCATTCCAGCAGCCGGATCGCCGAGGATTGCACCGCACGCTGTCAATGCTCCACAGATCACACCGCCGGCACAACGAAATTTGCGCGCCCCGATAAGCGTCAGGGCAGTGCTGAAAATACATCCCGCATTCATGGCAGGAATGCTGTAGCAAGACAATGCTGCAATCAATAGAATCAGCACCACCGCTGCGGCACATCCATCGGTAGATCTCAGTGAGATCTTTCCGGTCTTACGAAGACTATGAAAAATTGCACAGGTAAAATATGAGGCGCAGCCAGTCAGAGCTGCTGTCATCGTATAACCGATCACCTGTGCCCCGGAAGAACGCAGATAAAGCGATACAGCAATCCCGGAAAAAAATACACATAGTCCGGTGCTCCATGCCATAGCATGTGCTGTCTTTGGCGGACGATGCAAGATCCGCAAGCAAGCCACCATCACTAATGCAAAAAGAAGCGGCAGATTATCTGTGATCGTTCCGGAAATCACATAGGAGATCAGACTCCCAAGAAAGACTGCTACAGCACCAACAGAGCCTAGATTGGCAGCAATAGCGATCGGAAGCGGTGAGGTCATGGCACCGACCTGTGTCCCGGCAAGTAATAGCCCGGCAAGAAAGCCGCCGCCGGATTCAAATGCAGCATAGGGAACACGTGGCGTACGAAGCAGCTGAGGATTTGTGTTGCGCATGGCAGGAACGTCCTTTCATTTACTTGAATCATTTTTCAAACACCAGTACCAATGCGGCATCCAATCAAAAGCTGTCTTTTTTTGGCAGCGTAATTCTGACAACAGACATGATGCAAATCGGCCCGGCATTTTCAGGTAATCCCCATTATACCGGATTACAATAAAATTATCTGTCGCAATCTAATGCGGATTTATGGGTAAATCACCCTTTCAAAGACAACTCGGCGATACAAGCTTCTTTTCCGGTCAAACCAGCTTCATTCCCTGTCGATTTTTTCATCCTCGACTACAAGATCTGCACAACCGGCATAATCTCTGGCGTGACCCGTTACACATACTGCACCTTGCCGCTTTTGCTTCCACTCTTTTACCTGTTCATCTGCATAAGGTGTAATAAGCAGAAGTGTTTCTCCTGTAACTGTGGGTATGCTAACTCGCAGCAATCCAGACATGGGCAAAGGGTTTTCCAGTGTCAATGATGCCAGACATCGCATCATCCGATGATATACTTGCATCCCACTGCCATAACCAGTCTGGCCATATTCTCCGGAAATCTGTTTTTCTCCCACACAAAGACGCACAGTCCAGCCATCACGCATTAGTTCCCACAAACATTGTGCACATACTGAGATCGTGTGTTCCAAAAGCACAGTATTCTGTGTCATAATACCGGAATCCGCTGCATTTGTCTGCAACGCCAAAATTACTGTTGCAATCCGGTTTGAAACCGGCTCTTCCTGGCGAATCATTAATTTTCCGATGTGGGCAGATGCCTTCCAGTGAATACGATTCTGCGAGTCTCCGACAACATATTCCCGTACTCCGGCCAGAATACAGGGATCAGTATAGATGCTGGTATGCGCCGAATATTCACCATATTGATACCGCATCAATTTTGCGAGTAACTGTCCATGCGATGTAAATCGTTTTGGAAGTACGATAATGGATTTTCCGACATCGTTGCTCCGATCAGACAAACGAACTGCACCAAGAAGATCGGAAGCAACCAACATCACACGTTCAACTTGATAGATGCCACGTTTTTCACATTGTACCTGCCAGACACGTGTTACTTTTGTACGACTCTTGACCACAAAATAACTTGTGACAAAACGAGATCGATCCGTCACCGTGTATGCTGCTTCTGGAAAATGCAGCCACTTAGAAAGCGTGATCTCTGCTTTTACATGAGGCATAGGAAGCACTTTCGCATTTGTCACAACTTCAGTGAATTCCACAGTATCCCCCTGTGTCACTTCCGTTTCAGAAAACCAACAGCGATATGAAAGCCCACGCAGACCTGTATGCTGGTATATCAAAATTTCGCCGAAAAGCAGCGCTATAATCAAAAGAACAAGTGAGATCAGTTCCATTGTGCTTCCTTTGGAACAGGAACTGTATGTAACAATTCTTCTACCACTGTCCGACAGGTGTCGACACGATCATTCCAGAGTGCACCGTTTGTCACCATACGATGTGCCATGCAATCGGCTGCGATCGATTTGACATCATCCGGTGTCACAAAATCTCTTCCTTGAATTGCTGCAACAGCGCACGAAAGACGATAAAGTGCCTGTGTACCGCGCGTACTGAGTCCCAACTGTATCCCGGAATGCTCCCGCGATGCCCTCGCCAGGTCGACAATATATTCTCTGACCGGCGCAGATACCGTAACCTGTGACAATTCTTTCTGCGCAGCAAGAAGCTGTTCCACAGTCACAGAAGGTGTCGTCGGCACAATTGAATCAACACAGGCTAAAAGCGCAAGCTCTTGTTCCCGGCTTAGATATCCAAGCGACAGACACAGCAGGAATCGATCGAGTTGTGCTTCTGGCAATGGAAACGTCCCCTGCATCTCCACCGGATTCTGTGTGGCGATGACAAAGAATGGCTTCTGGAGCATATAGGTATACCCATCTGCTGTGACCTGACGTTCTTCCATACATTCCAATAAGGCTGACTGAGTGCGCGGTGCAGCGCGATTAATCTCGTCCGCCAAGAGAATCTGTGTAAACACGGCACCTTTGTGGAATCGAAATACGCCTGTTTCAGGGTCAGGAACGCTTACACCAATCAGATCAGATGGTAAAAGATCCGGAGTGAATTGAATGCGGCAAAAAGTTACGTCAAGCGAATCGGCCAAAGTTCGTGCAAATGTTGTTTTTCCAGTGCCGGGAATGTCGTTTAACAGGACATGTCCACCGCAGATCAAAGCGGCTGTCACCTTATCAATAACGCTGTCTTTCCCAATGATCTTCTTGGAAATAGACTTGCGCAGTTCTATGGCAAGTTTCTGAATCTGTGACATATTCCATATTCCTTTCCAGTAAAATAGAGAACACCGCACACGGCAAAAACTGTGCGGTGTTACAAAAGCCATTATCGAAAATCTTCTATGGCATCGGTTTCCGGGTCTAACATTCGGACGATCGTCTTTTCAATGCAATGCTGGTGAACATTCAGGATCTGCACCTGAAACTTTCCGATCTGCATCTTCATCTTTGTGCCGTCCTTCGGAATTTCTCCGAGCTGTCCGATCAAAAAGCCATTGAACGTTTCATAATCATCCACCGGGAATTCCGTTTCTAATGCACGCGCCACATCATGAAGCGGACATGTGCCAAGGATTTTCCAACTTCTGGAATCCAGACGTTCAATCTCCGGCTCTTGCTGGGACATTTCATTGTCATCAAAATCGCCGACCAGCTGTTCCACAAGGTCAGTTACTGTAATAATACCACACATGCCGCCATATTCGTCCAGAACAATCGCAAAATGATCCGCATGCCGTTTCATCTTGCTGAAAAGCTCGTCTGCCATCATATTTTCATGAACAAAATAAGGCGCATGTACTGCGTGTTCCATCACATAGGACTTTTCGCGACTTTGAAGGCGGAAGAAGTCCTTTGCGTTCAAGACGCCGACAATCTGATCGACTGTATCCCCACAGACCGGATACACTGTATGCCGCGATTCATGGATCGTCTGTTCCCATTCGTCAATCGTTTCATCTGTCCAAAGAAGCGCCACTTCTTTTCGATGCGTACAGATCTCGCCGACAGTGAGATCATCAAACGCAAACACATTCTGAATCAGATCACTTTCAGATGCATCAATCGTCCCCTTCTTTCTTCCGGCGTCTGCCATGAGAAGCAGGTCTTCTTCGGTCACGATCTCTTCATCTGCATTCGGGTCAATGCCGCATATGCGTAAAACCGCATTTGTGGACTTTGTAAGCAACCATACAAGCGGCGCAAACAACTTTGCAATCACCGTAATCGGACCTGCCATCATCAGGGAAAAGCGCTCAGAATTGCGCATTGCAAAGCGCTTTGGCACCATTTCGCCGAAGACAATCGAAAAATAGGAAATGATCAGCGTTACAAGTACAACCGCGATCGTATTCATCACCGATTCCGGAAGCGGTATACCGATCCGCACCATAACCGCCGTCAGACGTTCCGCAAAGCCATCAGATGCAAATGCCGCACCGAGAAAACCGGAAAGTGTAATCGCGACCTGGATCGTCCCGAGAAACTTCGAGGAATTACGCGTCATGGATAACAGCCATTTTGCGCGTTTATTGCCGCGCTCGACTTCTTTTTCCAACCTTGTTTCATTGACCGAAATGACGGCAATTTCCGTCCCAGCGAAGACCGCATTCAGCGCGATCAGAACGATCTGTAAGATAATCAGACTGAACATAAGTAAAAATATCCTCCTGCAAAATCTGAAAAGCCCTAACGCCACAGCATATCAGGACAATCCAGTTATGTTTTTGAAATCTGTCATTACAAATAAAAAAGCGTATCAAAAATGACTTGCCATAAACTCATGCTTTCTTGATACACACAACATATTACGCATGCGCACCAGAGATATCTTCATGAAAGTTTATCGCATCATTCATTGAATACGCTTTTCGCATCGCCGCCATTCAGGCAGGCCATACGCATGATATTTAGCAATGAAAATTGTCCAGATCCAGAGAGACACTGTATGATCTGCCGCTTCATCCGATGTGTCCATGTATTTTTTTACACTCCAATCGCATTTTGATACTGTGCGCCGAAAATCATAAAACACAACGCATCAGACAGACTGTATGTTTTTACAATTATAGCAGATTCCAATGGGTTTGTCAAGACATTTTTTATACACACAACACCTATCTATTATATAGGCATTACCGAGCGAATCAAGATTGATTTATGATATTTATTTTGTCAACTATTGTATTTCTCCATAATTTATGGTATAATGAAAGCAGACGATAAATTCGTCATATTTTTTACATATTACATAATAAAAGGAGGTTTTTTGTATGCAAACCAATACAACGGTACGAAAGCACAAATACCGATTCTTTGCCCTGATTCTGGCGCTGTGTCTGGTGCTGACCATGATCTCCTTGCCAGCTGGGCTGTCCTTTGGGACGATTTCCGTGGCGGCGGCGGATGGGGTGTCGTATCTGGACTATATGAACGGCACATTCGAGGAGAAGTCGGTGACGGATTATACTACAATCGATGAAAACAGTACAACCTGGTCTAACGGCTGGTATGTGGCCGGCGAAGAGGTCTCCATCTCCGAGCGTATCACTGTTTCTGGCGATGTCTATCTGATTTTGGCAGATGGGGCGCCCTAACGGCCAGTCAGGGCATTAGCGTAACAAAGGGCAACAGCCTTACCATCTATGCTCAGTCGGATGGGGAGAAGCAGGGAAAGCTGACCGCCACCGGCACCGGCAACAGCAGCGGCTATGCAGGTATCGGCGGCAATAACGCCACCAACCAGATCGATTTTGGCACCATCCAGATCTATGGCGGCGATATTACGGCTACTGGCGGAACCCGTGCGGCTGGTATTGGCGGCGGTGGTGTGATGCAAAATGGGGTCGAACTCAATGGAAAAATCGTCATTGGCGGCGGCAAAGTTACGGCAACCGGAGGACGATGGAGTGCTGGAATCGGCGGCGGTGCGGATTCTTCGCCTGTTAACTGTACCATCGAAATTACTGGCGGCGTTGTAGAGGCCAAAGGCGGGGAAAATAACGCAGGTATTGGCGGCATTGACACCAATGCACAAATTCTTGTCAGTGGCGGTGTGGTCTCTGCCACATCCGGTGGCACTCGCGATGCAATTTCAGGGAGCTTCTCCACGGGCGAAGATGGCAATGCGCTGATCTATACAACTGTTCAGAATACAAACTATTCGGGCATCACGAATATAGATGCACTGAGCAATGTTAATGCTATTATCTTCGAGGACACCTCTGGCACCGTCTACGGCAGCCTGCCCCTGACCGAGGCTTTGACCATCCCAGAGGGCAGCAGTCTGATAATTCCGGAGGGTGCAAGCTTGACGATCCCAGAGGGCGTGACCATAACGATGAACGGTAACCTAACAGTAGACGGGACTCTCACGATTGCAACGGGCGTTGTTTCAATGGGAGAGGGCACTTCTGATAGCCCCTATCTCATTCCCAACGCCGCAACCCTGCAAGATTACCAAGACAAAATCAACAATGATAATACAAGTTATGGCGATAAGCACTATCGTCTCACGGCAGACATCGACCTGAACCCGGGGTATACCTTTGATGAGAATGGCGACTATCGCACGGACGAGGGCGCCGGGACGCTGGTGACCTGGACGCCAATGGGAAATGATACAAACCCATTCTCCGGCACTTTTGAGGGCAATGGTAAGACCATTAGCGGACTGTATTTTAATGATACAAGCGTAAATTGTGTCGGATTGTTTGGATATTCCAAAGGCACAATTCAAAATATAGAGATTGAAGATTCTTATTTCAGCGGTTCATACCATGTTGGCGGCATATGCGGATGAAATGATTCCGGCTCGATCATAAACTGCTCTAATACCGGCACCATCAGCGGAATCAATCGGGTCGGCGGTGTGTGCGGAACGGTTGGTGGAAACAATAACACGGTAGCCATCATCTCTAACTGTTCCAATCGCGGCATTGTTAACGATATTGCTGATAAAACGACCTATAATATCGGCGGTGTATGTGGGATAATTAATGACAATGCCACCATTATCAACTGCTTTAATAGTGGAAAAGTCAATACACAAAATTGCACCTATGTTGGTGGTGTGTGCGGATTTTTTCCTCAAAAAAACGTTAATGCCACCATCGCCAACTGCTATAACGCCGGCAGTGTTTCTGGAACAAATGATGTCGGCGGCGTGTGCGGATACTACAATTCTTCTGAAAACAGAATCATACACTGCTATTATTCTTCTTCGGATCAAAATTTGAGTGCAATTGGCAGCAATAGCGGAATCATGCAGGACGCATTCAAACCCGAAGCTGCATTCCACTCCGGCGAAGTGGCATATCTCTTAGCACAGGGTTGTACGATTGGCGAACAGACCTACGACGGTTCAATCTGGGGACAGGATTTGTCTGATGAGAACAGCTATCCAGAACTTGGTGCATCAAAAGTATACTTATTTGGAAACGCCTATACGAACCTGACCGAACCAAAGCAGGTGGACGGCGTATACCAGATCAGCAATGCGGCAGAACTCTACTGGTTTGCTGGGCTCGTCAACGGTACATTGGACGGCGTAGAGCAGAACACATCTGCCAACGCAATCGTTATCGCAGATATCACGGTGAATGAAAACGTGCTGGCAGAGGATGGCACATTGAATAGCGGTACTTTTACCCCATGGACACCGATTGGGAATTCCAGCAACCGATATACCGGTACATTTAACGGCGATGGGAAGACCATCAGCGGACTTTACTTTGATGATACAAGCACAAGTTATGTCGGGCTGTTTGGCTGTCTTGGAGAAAACGGTAATATCACAGGTGTTACTGTGGCAGATTCTTATTTCAGCGGTTTATACTATGTTGGCGGCGTGTGCGGATTTAATGATTCTGGTACAATCACAAACTGCTCCAACACCGGCGCGGTCAGTGGTTCCTATCATGTCGGCGGCGTGTGCGGATGGAATGATTTTGGCACGATCGCAAACTGCTACTTCCTCAAATCCGACAGCCTGAATATCGGGCTGGATGCCATTGGTCTCAGCTATGACACACCCGACAAAGTCGAATCCAAAACCGAAACCCAATTCCACTCCGGCGAAGTGGCGTATCTCTTAGCACAAGGTTGCACTTTAAACGCAGGAACAGATGATGAAAAATTTTATGACGGCTCAATCTGGGGGCAGGATTTGTCTGACGAGAGCAGCTATCCTGCACTGAATCAAATGACGGTATATCGCAGCGAACCTTGTCCCACTTATAGCAATACGAAGCCACAGGAAGAAGTTGAACATATCTTTGAGGGCGGCGTACGCACTGTTTGCGGCATCAATGAGGGCACTCTGACAGCAAGCGAGGACGACATTTATCCCACCGACTATGTGTATAACCCGGACGGTGCCCCGATCGCCACCCCGACAACCGGCACACCAGTTCCGTTGGCAACGCCTACCACAGACAACTTCAAAACAAATAACACCGATGCAGATGCTGAAATGACGTTTGAATGGTATGCGGATGCGGATCTGACCCAAAAATTGGACGAAATTCCGACAGCAGCAGGAACATACTATCTTCTGATATCGATCCCACAGACAGAAAATTTCAGCGAAGCGAGTCTGACCCTGGTGATTGATGTCGCTAAGGCGACGTCTGTTGTCACACCAATGATCCCGGCAGGGGCGTATTTTGAGGGAGATCTCATCCCGGAGATTCAGTTAGGCGATGACGATACAGAAGGCTCGATCAAGTGGCTGGATGTACAGCATGAACAGCGTCTCGAAGCCGGAAAGAACGTCTTTAGCTGGGAATTCATGCCGACCGATGAGAATTACACGGTGGTTACCGGCACGATAGTCATTGAGGCAGGAACGACAACAACAACAACAACTACTACTACTACT
>CASEUJ010000024.1 GCA_949291125.1 uncultured Ruminococcus sp. | reverse complement strand
GTGTGACAAGCCACGTAACAAGTACGACACAAGCCGAAACATCTATGGCAGCAACATCAACAATGCAGACAACCACAAAACCGCTCATAACAAGTACTTCCACTGCGCCGACTACTGCCGGCGTGACAAGCCACGTAACAAGTACGACACAGGCCGAAACTTCTATGGCAGCAACATCAATAATGCAGACAACCACAAACCCGCTCATAACAAGTACTTCCAATGCGCCGACTACTGCCAGTGTGACAAGCCACGTAACAAGTACGACACAGGCCGAAACTTCTATGGCAGCAACATCGACAACGCGGACAACCACAAAACCGCTCATAACGAGTACTTATACCATCTCTGCACAAGCAACAAATGCCACAAGCACTACAGTTTCGACAATAACTACGACTCGACAAATGAGAACTCCGTCCACCATATTCGGCGATTTGGATATGGATAATAGGATTGGCATGTCTGATCTGATATTATTGAATAAAGCAAATGCTGATTTGGTCTCTCTTAGTGAGGATGTCCTCTTGAATGCTGACTGTAATGCAGATGGAAAGTGTGACGGCAGAGATTGTATCGTTTTAAGCCGATACCTAATTTGCCTGATTGATGCACTGCCTGACATTGCATAAAACGATTGATGGCGCATAAATTGCGCAGAATCGGCATATAACATATATGGTAAATGCAGAAAATCTATGTTTGTAAATAAACAAAAAGGACTTGATTTTTTATTGCGAGTATTGTATAATAAAGATGGATATATGAAAACATGTCATATGTCCCTATGAAACACAAAAACTTGAAACACAAAAACTTGCCAACATGGCAGATAGGAGCGCGATTAACATGGCAAATGAAAATGAATTTGGTGCAGGTATGCTGTATACATTGGAAGATGAGGAAGGAAACGAACAGGAGTTTGAACTGCTTGGAGAAATGGAGTATGAGGATGCAACTTACTGTGCATTGATTCCGTTTTATGAAAATGAAGAAGATCTCTTAAATGATGATGGCGAGTTTATTGTTCTGAAAAAAGAAGTTATCGATGGCGAAGAGATGCTTTGTACCATTGAGGATGATGCGGAATACGAGGCAATCGGTGAGAAATTTATGGAAGAGTTAAATGCATATTATGATGAAGAAGATTAAAAAAGTGTAATGATGAAAATTCATAAAATTTCTATTGATTTTGTTGAAATAATGTGTTATACTGTATAACAGAAAAGCAGATTACTGCCCGGTACGCGACATTGTGGTTTTTATAATCCAACACTCTTTTCAAGGGAATCTTGCTCTGGCTGTGGATTGCAGACCTCCTGCTTCGGCGGACGAAGGGAGCGTGAAGCATTCAGGCGGATTTACCCACCATGCTGTAACGGCTTGGTTTTATTCGCTACAAGACGGCCGGGCGGTTTTTATTGTAAAAACAATGGCTCTTTCTGTGAAATGGCAGACATTTTTGTTAGAATGGCTCTGTTTCTTTTCACGGAAAGGGCTTTTTCTTGTGATGACAGGAGAATTTTACGTTCCTTTCACAGAAAAAATTGAAGAACCACTTGCAATATTTCGGAAAGTGGTGTATAATAAATTTATACGTGTATGATATACGTCGTACACAAATGTTTTATGGCAAACCTAGCGGACACGCTTTTGGAAATTTGCCGAATGTTTTCAAAATTATTTTTAATCTGAAAGGATGTCAATCAAATGGCAGGATTAAACAAAGTATCTGTAGATGACTTGAATGTAAAGGGTAAGCGCGTATTGGTTCGCGTAGACTTCAATGTTCCGATGAAAGATGGTGTTATCACAAATGATAACCGCATCCAGGCTGCACTGCCCACCATCAAGAAGCTGGTGGCAGATGGCGGTAAGGTGATTCTCTGCTCACACTTGGGAAAGCCGAAGAATGGTCCGGAAGAAAAGTTCTCTCTGAAGGCAGCTGCAGCTCGTCTGGCAGAGCTGGTAGACACCAAGGTGACCTTTGTTCCGTCTGATGTAGTAGTAGACGATTCCGTTCGTGCAGCGGTCGATGCAATGCAGGATGGTGAAATTATTGTGCTGGAGAACACTCGCTTCCGCAAGGAAGAAACAAAGAATATTGAAAGCTTCAGCAAGGATCTGGCTTCTATTGCAGATATATTTGTGATGGATGCATTCGGCAGCGCACACCGTGCACATTGCTCTACCGTTGGCGTGACTGATTATGTCAAGGAAACTGCCGTTGGCTATTTAATGCAGAAGGAGATCCAGTTCCTCGGAAACGCTGTAGAAGATCCGGTTCGTCCGTTTGTTGCAATCCTCGGCGGCGCAAAGGTTGCGGATAAGCTGAATGTTATCTCTAACCTGCTGGAAAAGTGCGATACCCTGATCATCGGCGGCGGTATGGCATACACCTTCCTGAAAGCTCAGGGCTATGAGGTTGGCACATCACTGGTAGATGACTCCAAGTTAGATTATTGTAAGGAAATGATCGAAAAGGCAAAGGCAAACGGCAAGACGCTGCTCCTTCCGGTAGACACTGTGGCTGCGGCATCCTTCCCGGATCCGATTGATGCAGAAATCGCAGTTGAAACTTATGATTCGCATGAGATCCCGGCTGACAAGATGGGTCTCGATATCGGTGAGAAGACACAGAAGCTGTTTTCGGATGCTGTTAAGACTGCAAAGACAGTTGTATGGAACGGTCCGATGGGCGTATTCGAGAACCCGATCCTGAACAAGGGCACGATCGCAGTGGCACAGGCACTCGCAGATACCGATGCAACTACAATCATCGGCGGCGGCGACTCTGCGGCAGCTGTGATGCAGCTCGGCTTTGCTGACAAGATGAGTCACATCTCAACTGGTGGCGGCGCTTCGCTGGAATACCTGGAAGGAAAGGTACTGCCGGGCGTGGCAGCGATTGCAGACAAGAACTAAACGAAAAGCAGATGGAGGGTGTCGTTTTGGATGACACGCCTCCGTTTGTGATATATCTTTGGTATCATTGAGGAAGGGTGTGTTTGCATATGAATCGTCAGGTGCAAAAGAAAGTCATGGATGCAATAGAATGCCCGGCTGCGGCATTTGCCGTGGGTGCGTTGTGCGGTTTGACCATGGGATTGATGTTGCTTCCGTGGGTGAAGGGCGTCGTTATTGGCAGCTATAACAAGGCTGTGCCAGGCAAACTCCCGAAAAAAAGTCATTGTCACGAACATGAACTGAGTGTGTCGGAAGAACCGGAAAAATAAATCAGAATTGAGGAATGAACATGAAAAAAGAACTGAGAAAAGCAATTATTGCAGGAAACTGGAAAATGAATAAGAACCGCAAGGAAGCAAAAGAGCTGATCGAAGCGCTTAAGCCGATCGCTGCGGACAAGACCTGTGGTGTGATCATCTGTGTACCATTTACCAATCTGGAAACTGCTCTGGCACTGACAGAGGGAACCAACATTGAGGTCGGCGCAGAAAACGTACACTTCGAAAAAAGCGGTGCGTTTACTGGCGAGATTTCCGCAGATATGTTGACCGAAATGGGTGTAAAGTATGTCATCGTAGGTCACTCTGAGCGTAGACAATACTTTGGCGAAACTGACGAAACTGTTAACAAGCGTACTACTGCTGCAATTGAAGCAGGCATGACAGTTATTCTGTGTGTCGGTGAAACTCTCACAGAGCGCGAACTGGGCATCACTGAAGAAGTTGTGGCAAAGCAAGTTAAGGTCGCACTCTACGGTCTGTCTGCTGAACAGGTCAAGAATATTGTGATCGCTTATGAGCCGGTATGGGCGATCGGTACTGGCAAGACAGCTACCGCAGATCAGGCACAGGAAGTTTGTGCATTTATCCGTGCAACGGTTGCAAACCTCTATGACAAGTCTGTCGCAGATGGTATGACCATTCAGTATGGCGGCTCGATGAATGAAAAGAACTGCGCTGAACTGCTGGCGAAGGAAGATATCGACGGCGGTCTGATCGGCGGCGCATCGTTGGTTGCTGAAAAGTTTGGTGTACTGCTGGAAGAAGCTTCTAAATAAACTAAGGCAGTATCGCATAGATATCTTGCCGCGTTTTCGCAGAGATTGGATCACACAAGGCGACACCGCACAGAGATTGTGCGGTGTTTGCCAAAATACCCGAGAAAGGACGAATGCACAATGAGTAAAAAACCAGTTGCATTGATTATTATGGACGGCTTTGGCTATAATTCCAGTGATTATGGGAATGCAATTCGTGCAGCAAAAAAGCCACATCTCGATGCCTATCTGAAAGGTCCCCACACCCTGATCGGTGCGAGTGGTCTGGATGTTGGTCTGCCGGATGGACAGATGGGAAATTCTGAGGTTGGTCACACCAATATCGGTGCAGGTCGTATCGTTTATCAGATGCTGGTCAAGATCACAAAGGATATTGAGGATGGGACATTCTTCTCCAATCCAGCGCTTTTTGATGCGATGGATGCCTGCAAAGAAAAAGGTACGGCGCTGCATCTGTTGGGTCTGCTTTCGCCGGGCGGTGTACACAGCCATATGGCACATCTATATGGTTTACTTGAAATGGCAAAGCGTAAAGGTCTCCATAAGGTTTATGTCCACGCATTCCTCGATGGTAGAGATGAGCCGCCGGCATCGGCTGCTGGTTTTATGAAAGAAGCTGTGGCAAAAATGGCAGAGATCGGTGTCGGAAAGGTTGCCACGATCTCCGGACGCTATTATGCCATGGATCGTGATAATGCATGGGATCGCGTGGAAAAGGCCTATGCCGCAATGGTTTATGGCGAAGGCGTCAAGGGCGGCAACGATCCAGTGAAGGCTATTGAAGACAGCTATTCCAACAACTTGACTGACGAGTTCATGCTTCCGACTGTTCTGGATGCGGAAGGCACTGTCAAGCCGGACGATAGCATGATCTTCTTCAATTTCCGTCCAGACCGTGCAAGACAGATCACACGCAGTTTTGTGGATCCGGAATTCAGCGGTTTTGATCGTAGAAAAGGATTTTTTCCGGTACAGTTCGTTTGCATGGCACAGTATGATGCGGCGATGCCAAATGTTACGGTTGCATATCCACCGGAAGAACTGCACATGACCTTTGGCGAATATATCAGCAAGTGTGGCAAGACCCAACTGCGTATTGCAGAAACACAGAAGTATGCCCACGTTACCTTCTTCTTCAATGGTGGCGAGGAAAAGACCTTTGAGGGAGAAGACCGTATTTTGGTGCAGAGCCCAGATGTTCCGACCTTTGACTTGAAGCCGGAAATGAGTGCATACGAAGTGACAGACAAGGTGGTAGAAGCTATCGAAAGCGATAAATATGATGCAATCATCTTAAACTACGCAAACTGTGATATGGTTGGTCATACTGGCGTATTTGATGCAGCAAAGGCTGCGGTGGAAGCTGTAGATACCTGTGTCGGCAGAACGGTAGAAGCAATTATGAAGAAGGGTGGCGTTGCATTCATTACTGCCGACCACGGCAATGCAGATAAGATGTATGAACCGGACGGTTCGCCGTTCACGGCACATACCACCAATCCAGTACCCTTTATTGTTGTTGGCATGGACAAGCCCTTGCGTGAGGGTGGTGTCTTAGCAGATATTGCACCGACTATGCTAGAGGCAATGGGACTGCCCCAGCCGCCAGAAATGACCGGTAAGAGTCTATTTGCATAAGACTGATCATGAACTGTCTCATGCGATAATCCCAGCAGGAGGGGAGATCCGGGAACTGTACCGTTTTCGGATCATGGCAGGAAAATTGAACGAAATGGGAGTTACTGCACGAAAATGGATGTGCAGTAACTCCCGTTTCATTTATGGCAGTCCCATACAAATCCGTTATAGGGTCATTGCGCGGGATTGATCTATGCTTCTTTGTTCTTGTGACAAGATATCCCAGCATAGAATTAAATTTTATTTTCGAGCAGAATTTCCGCGGATACAAGGTAAATCGTAGGCAGTCTGTCGCCTGGCAAGAATTTCTACGTGTCGATCTGGATCGTTGTGTTCGATGCAGACGACAAATTGCTTTCATAATTGAGAAGATGTGATGAGAAGTTCCATTTTGTTCTTCACTATAAACTTTTGACTTAAAGCATCTTCAATGGTAGGCCTATAGTTTCGGCACAAGGATACAATAAAAGCCGGCGGCATGCAGTTTGGATTATCCTGTGTGCCACCGGTTTTTTCTATTCTGATCTGGGTACAAATAAATCGCGATATCTGCACAGTTTTGCATAGCGCTCAGCAGCATACTGCGTTGCCTGTGTTTCTTCTAATGCATCTTCGGATGGTGCGGCAAATCGCGTTTCACCAGCGAGAAATTCTGTATAGTCTAGTTCTGGTGCTTTACTATCTAAAAGAAATGGATTTTCTCCCTGCTGCGTTCGTTCTGGATCATAGCGGAATAGCTGCCAGTGCCCGGATTTTACGGCTTTTGCCTGCTCATGCTGAGAACTGCCCATGCCGGCTTTGATGCCATGGCTGATGCATGGTGCATAAGCGATCAGGATAGAAGGACCATGATATCGTTCTGCTTCCTGTATGGCATTTAACGTCTGAACCAGATCTGCTCCCATTGCGATCTGTGCTACATAGACATTACCGTAAGTCAGGAACATACCGGCAAGATCTTTTTTCGGACGATGTTTTCTGCCGGATAATAGTTTTGCCGCCGCACCATAAGGTGTGGCTTTTGATGCCTGACCACCGGTGTTGGAATAGACTTCGGTATCAAAGATTAGGACATTGATATCTGCACCGCTTGCGAGTACATGATCGAGTCCGCCAAAACCGATATCATACGCAAATCCATCGCCACCAAAGACCCAGTGTGATTTTTTGACAAAATGTTCACGTCCTGCAAAAAGAACACTGATCTGGTCAGTTAGTTCGGAATAAATATCTGCAGATTTGTCGCTATGTGCTTGACACAGTGCTTGATAAAGTGCTGTACTTGCCATTACACTACCTTCGCCGTCGTCATAGGCATCCAGCCATGCCTGACACGCTGTTAACAATTGCGGCAGTAGCTGTGAGTTGCGAAGCGTCTGTACTAGAGACTGTGCTGCTTTTTTGACATGAAGGCGCCGTGTCTGCTGTGCCAGAAGCATTCCAAGACCGAATTCTGCACCATCCTCGAACAATGAGTTTGACCATGCCGGACCTTTCCCATCTGCAGTCACAGTATAGGATGCCGATGGCATTGAGTGTCCCCAGATGGAAGAACAGCCCGTGGCATTTGCGATATACATCCGTGTGCCAAATAATTGCGTTGCAAGTCTTGCATAGGGTGTTTCGCCGCATCCAGCACATGCACCGTGGAATTCCAGCAGCGGTTGGCGGAATTGGCTGCTGCGGATGGTGTTTGACCGGAATTTCTGAAACACCTGTGGCTTAGGCGGAAGCTGCTTTCCATAGTCGAAATATTGCTGGCGTTCTTCTTTTTTGTGAATTGGCGTCATTTTGAGTGCCTTTTCTCCCTGCTTGCCCGGACATATACCCGCACACGAGCCGCAGCCGGTACAGTCTACTTCTGAAACAGCGATTGAAAAGAAATATGGTTGTTCTGGTGGCATACCCAGAAGCGGGAGACAGTGCATCCCTTCCGGCGCATTGTCACGCTCTTTCGGAGAGAGAATAATCGGTCGGATGACAGCGTGCGGACAGACATAGGCACATCTGCCGCACTGAATGCAGTTTTCCGGTAGCCAGACGGGAATTTCTGTTGCTACATTGCGCCGCTCATGTGCCGTAGTGCCAGCAGGAAATGTACCATCTGCGTAGGGGAGAAACACAGAAACAGGAAGCGAATCGCCTTTTTGCCGTGTGATGGGCTTTTGCAGATGTTCCACAAAGTCGAGGACTTCTTTTCGGTCAGGTAGAAGTTTGATATCCAACGGTGTATTACCGGCAGACCGCCAGCTTTCTGGATACTTCACCTCCCGCACATCGCGCATGCCTCGTTCGATGGCGTCCATGTTCATCTGCACAATTTGCTCGCCCTTTTTGCCATAGCTGCGCTTGGCTTGTTCTTTCATGAGTTTTGCTGCCTGCTGTGCCGGGAGAACACCAGTGATCTGAAAAAATGCCGCCTGTAAGATCGTACTGATCTTTTGGTTCAGACCGATCTCTTTTCCGATCTGCATTGCATCAATCAGATACAGCCGGATCTGATGCTCTGCAAGAAATCGTCTGACCTGTCCGGGCAATAGGACATCAAGGTCGCTTTCGTTCCATCCGCAGTTGAGCAGGAATATGCCGCCGTTTTTGATTTGCTGCACCATATCAAATTTGTGCAGATAGACCGGATTATGACATGCCACAAAGTCTGCTTTTTCAATGAGATATGGCGCATGGATCGGACTTTTCCCAAAGCGAAGATGAGAGATCGTTAAACCGCGCGATTTTTTGGAGTCATATTCAAAATACGCCTGTACATGAAGATTTGTATTATCGCCAATAATTCGGATGGAAGATTTGTTTGCACTTACCGTTCCATCTCCGCCGAGCCCCCAGAATTTGCAGCAATAACAGTCCTTCGGTAGAGGATCGATTGCGGTTTTGATGTCGAGAGAGAGGTGCGTAACATCATCGTGAATACCGATGGTGCAGTGACGCTTTTCCTGATTTTGCAGCAATGCGAGGATCTGAGATGGTGTGGTATCTTTCGAACTCAGTCCATATCGGCAGGAGAAAACGGGCACATCCCGGAATCGGCTTTCGTGTAGCGCTGTTGTTACATCCAGATAGAGTGGCTCGCCGACACTGCCCGGTTCTTTGGTGCGGTCAAGGACAGTGATCTGCTGGACATTTTCAGGCAATGCTGTGATCAGGTGCTTCGCAGAAAAAGGACGATAAAGCCGCACTTTGATCAGACCATATTGTTTTTGTTTATCTTCAGGCAGGTAACAAATGGTTTGTTGGATTGTTTCGCAGACTGACCCCATTGCGATTACGACATGGGCTGCTTCTGGCGTACCCACATATTCAAACAACCGGTAATTTGTCCCGATCAGTGCATTGATGCGCTGCATTTCTTGTTCCACGATCGAAGGAAGCTGTTGGTAATAGACATTGCATGCCTCACGATTCTGGAAAAATGTGTCTGGATTCTGTGCCGAACCCATGATTTTCCCATGATCTGGATGGAGTGCCCGTTTGCGGAATGCATGCAGTGCCGCTTGGTCAAGCAGATCGCCGAGTGTATTCATATCCCAGACATCAATCTTCTGCATTTCGTGTGAGGTACGGAATCCATCAAAAAAGTGAAGAAATGGCACACGTCCGCGTATGGCGGCAAGGTGGGCGATCGGTGCCAGATCCATCACTTCCTGTACGCTGCATGTGGAGAGGATTGCTGTGCCTGTCTGACGGCATGCGTAAATGTCTGAGTGATCGCCGAAGATCGAAAGGGCATGTGTGGCAATGGTACGTGCTGCAACATGAATGACACCCGGCAAAAGCTCACCTGCCATGCGATAGAGATTCGGCAACATTAGCAACAGTCCCTGCGAAGCTGTAAATGTGGTGCCGAGTGCGCCGGCAGTGAGCGCACCATGTATCGCACCGGCTGCACCAGCTTCGGATTGCATTTCGGTAATGCTCACTGGTGTACCAAAAAGGTTGTATTGCCCTTTGGATGCAAAGGTTTGCATATATTCCGCCATACCGGATGAAGGTGTAATTGGATAGACGGCGGCGACTTCCGTAAATGCATATGCGACATGTGCGGCGGCACAATTGCCATCCATGGTGGTCTGTTTTCGTCTCATGACATCAACCTCACAATCTGAAATTTAACAAGGAACTGTGTACAAGATTCTGCCATATAGCATGCCCCGAATACGGGGCTTTATCCGCTTTTAGCCCGAACGGAAACTCTTTTAGCCCAAACGGAAATGCTTGCAGAAAACAGTTGACAAATGTCTCCGGATGTCGTATACTATAGTTGAACGATTAAACAATCATTGAATTGTAAAGCGGCTGGATCGTTTCTCAATTGCCGGAATATACAGGTAAAGGAGTTTTTCTGATGAAAAAGACATATCGGATCGAAGTGGACTGTGCAAACTGCGCCAATAAAATGGAAGAGGCGGCGAAGAAAACACCGGGTGTAAAGGATGCATTGGTCAACTTCATGATGCTCAAAATGCATGTGGAATTCGAAGAAGGACACGAACCCAGGACTGTGATGCAGCAGGTGCTCAAAAATTGTAAAAAAGTTGAGGACGACTGCGAGATTTATTTATAAGGCAATTTTGATTTTTATGACGCTCCGAAATGATAGGAGGGGATTGTGATGCAGGAATGGATCATCCAGGGACTTCTAGCGGTTGTGATCGTATTGGCAATCGGACTGCTGCTTGGACAAAAGAAACAGAATATGACCCGGAAGCAGAAACGCATGTTAAAGCGCATTCTGGCGGCAACTGTGCTGTTGTTCGTGCTGCAGTTGTTGCCAATTGCACTATTGGAAAGACTTGATGATGTGCTGTTTGTTGGCGCAGGTGCATTGGTGCAGTTTGTGTTATATCTAGTCGATTATCTGATCATTGGCTATGATATTCTCATAAAAGCATGCAAGGGCATTCGAAACCGGCAAATCTTTGATGAGAGTTTTTTGATGATGATCGCGACGGTTGGTGCGATTGTGCTTGCAATTTATGCCGGTGATGGCGACTATACCGAGGCGATCGCAGTCATGTTATTCTATCAGATTGGCGAGTGGTTTCAGAGTTATGCGGTGGGAAAAAGCCGCCGCAATATCAGCGAACTGATGGATATTCGACCGGATTATGCCAATATTGAACGGGATGGGAAACTCGAACAAGTGGATCCTGATGAGGTTGAAATCGGCAGGATTATTGTCGTACAACCCGGCGAAAAAGTTCCGATTGATGGCGTGGTGATAGAAGGAACTTCCACTTTGAATACCAGTGCGCTAACTGGGGAAAGTGTTCCGCGCGATGTATCTGTTGGAAATGAAATTACAAGCGGATGTATCAACATGACTGGTTTGCTGAAGATCCGCACTACAAAGGAGTTCGGAGAATCCACCGTATCTAAGATCTTAGAGTTGGTGGAAAATGCAAGTTCCCGCAAGTCGCGGTCAGAGAATTTTATTTCCAGATTTGCCCGGATATACACCCCTGCGGTATGTGCTGCGGCACTGATGTTAGCAGTGTTGCCACCGCTTGTCCGAATGCTGGCGCTTGGGCTGCCCGGCGCATGGGGCATGTGGATCTATCGTGCACTGACGTTTCTGGTTATTTCCTGTCCGTGTGCGTTGGTAATCAGTATTCCATTGACATTTTTTGCCGGGATCGGTGGCGCAAGCAGGGCAGGCGTTCTGGTCAAAGGATCGAATTATCTGGAAACGCTTTCCCAGACCCGGATTGTGGTATTTGATAAGACTGGTACATTGACGCAGGGCGTATTTGAAGTCAATGGCATTCACCACAGCAAATTGGAAGACGAACAGTTAATTGAATATGCAGCGCTTGTAGAAAGCGCATCCTCGCATCCAATTAGTAAGAGTTTACAACGTGCTTATGGCAAAGAAATTGATCGCAGCCGCGTGACAGATGTACAGGAGATCAGCGGAAATGGTGTTATTGCCAAAGTTGACGGTGTGACCGTTGCTGCCGGGAACGATAAGCTTATGAAAAAACTGGGTGTGACGCATATTAATTGTCACCACGTTGGTACAATTATTCATATGGCAATTGATGGCACATATGCCGGACATATCCTAATCTCTGACCGTGTAAAGCCGAATGCAAAGGCTGCAATTGCGGCGCTCAAAACAACAGGCGTTCGAAAAACAGTAATGCTCACCGGCGATATCGAAAAGGTGGCACAGCAGGTAGCGCATGATCTGGATGTAGATACCGTATATAGCGAGCTGCTTCCGGCAGATAAGGTTGAAAGAGTAGAGGTATTGCTTCGGGAAAAGCCGGAAAAAGCGAAGCTTGCTTTTGTCGGCGATGGCATCAACGATGCACCGGTTCTGCGGCGGGCAGATATCGGGATCGCGATGGGCGCAATGGGATCGGACGCTGCGATCGAGGCCGCAGATGTGGTACTGATGGATGATGACCCAATGCAGATCCCGAAGGCGATCCGAATTTCACGAAAGTGTATACGTATTGTCTATCAGAATATCATTTTTGCCATTGGCATTAAACTGATTTGTTTGCTGTTGGGGGCATGTGGGATCGCGAATATGTGGGTCGCGATTTTCGCAGATGTCGGTGTCATGATCCTGGCGGTGCTCAATGCGATTCGTGCGCTCTTTGTGAAAAAAATATAAGACACTTCTGCCATGTGATTATTTTTTATGACCCCGAAAAGCCGCAGTGAAATAACGCTGCGGCTTTTCGGAGTTATATGGTGTGGCTGTGTGGCTTAGCTGTCGTACCGATGTTTTTGAAACGCTTCTTCCTGTTTTCTGCGCAATGCATATTTTCGCTGTGTTGCAAGACCGCCGCGGATGTGCCGCTCCTGCTTATTTTGCTCCAGTATGGATTTTACCTGTGTATACAATTCCGGCTGGATCTGTTCAAGCCGTTCGCTGACGTCTTTGTGTACAGTACTCTTCGATACACCAAACCACTCGGCGGCAGCACGAACCGTCGCCTTTTGGCTGACGATATACTCACCGAGAATCACTGCGCGTGTTTCAGACTGCGCTTTCATGATACCTCACTCCAATTTATAACAGACTGTAAAATACAGCTTACAGTACTGCTGTAAGTATTTGATATATCATCATATGCAGTGCAGGGAAATGAGTATGCCGTTTTTCGCGCGGATTTTCATGATAGATTTGTTTTGCGAATAGCCGCATGAATGTTTGCGCTATATTTTTAGGTGTATTGTAATGGCAATGACTGCGTGTTAATCTTAATTTTATGGATGCATTTGCAGACAAACTCTTAAATGACAAACGGATAAATTCATAAAATATAGTTGACATTTTTCTACATATCTATTATAATGAAAAAGTATCTGTTTCTACTGTCGAAATTTAGAAAACTATCACACAAATATGTTTTTACGTTTCAGGAAAACCGTAAGGGACAGAAGTAAAGTTAATTCAAATATAAGGAGAATCTTATGACAACCGCAATCACAATCGGGATGATCATCATCTATGTTGCCATTATGATGGGGATCGGCGTCTATACGGCGAAGCAAACGCGATCCGTCAATGATTTTGTCTTGGGCGGACGAAACGTTGGCTCATGGCTGACTGCCTTTGCCTATGGGACATCTTATTTTTCCGCAGTTGTATTCATCGGCTATGCCGGACAATTTGGCTGGAACTATGGCATTTCTGCTGTGTGGGTCGGTATTGGAAATGCGCTGCTCGGCAGTTTACTTGCATGGGTGGTAATGGGACGGCGTACCCGGATCATGACTCAGTCGCTTGGCGCAAAGACGATGCCCGAATATTTCGAGCATCGTTGGAATTCAAAAGGACTTAAAATTGCTGCTGCGGCGATCGTTTTTATTTTTCTGATCCCGTATACAGCCTCAGTCTACAACGGCTTATCTCGGCTGTTCAATATGGCGTTTCAGATCGAGTCGGAAAGTGCATACCGCATTATCATTGTGGTCATGGCGATTCTAACAGCAATTTATGTGATCCTCGGTGGCTATGCGGCGACGGCGATTACGGACTTTTTCCAGGGGATCATCATGCTGATCGGCATTGTTGCAGTTGTCGTCTGTGCAGTGCGTTATCAGGGCGGTTTTTCGGAGGCACTTGCATCACTTGGTGAATTCGAAGTAAACGGTAAGACAAATGTTCTCAATTCTGTTTTTGGCCCGGATCCGCTCAATCTCTTCGGTGTTGTGATCCTGACTTCTCTCGGTACATGGGGATTGCCGCAGATGGTACATAAATTTTATGCAATCAAGAGTGAAAAAGAGATCCCGAAGGGTGCGATCATTTCGACTGTGTTTGCACTGATCGTAGCCGGTGGCTCTTATCTGCTCGGTGGGTTTGACCGCCTGTTCTGCACGCTTGATGCGTCGGATACAAGCGGCAAGTCATTGATTCCTACGCTTTCGAACGGCAATCCGGAGTATGACGCAATGATCCCGTCCGTGCTGCAAACAGCACTGCCGGATATCCTGATCGGTCTTGTTGTGGTATTGGTACTCTCTGCATCCATGTCGACGCTCTCCTCTCTGGTGCTGACCTCAAGCTCGACATTGACCATTGACATGATCCGCCCGTATATGAAAAAGACCTCGGAGAAGAAGGAAATGATCATTATGCGTGTGCTGATTGCTGTGTTCCTGATCATCTCTGTACTGCTTGCGTTTAATAAAAATGCGTCAATTTCAACGCTGATGTCATATTCGTGGGGCGCCCTCGCAGGGGCATTCTTAGGGCCGTTCCTCTTTGGTCTGTTTAGCAAAAAAGTGACTAAGGCTGCGGTCTGGGTGAGCTTTATTCTGGGTGTCGGACTAACGATGGTACACATGTTCCTCTTTGGCTTTGGCTGGTTTCCGGAACTGTCGCACGCAGCGGCAGATCTGCCGCTGAATCTGGCCTCACCGATCAATGCTGGCGCGATTTCCATGATCCTGTCACTTGTGATCGTGCCGCTTGTCAGCCTTATCACAAAAGTTTCCGATCCTGCGCATGTGGAAAAGGTGTTTACATGCTATGATGCATCGGAACGCAAAAGTGCGTAAAAGCAGTGCTGTATATTTTTGGTGTGGCATCGCCTGAAATATAAATATAAAGATTGTAAAATGATCACACAACACCCTGCTTCCATATACAGGGGTGTTGTTATTGTATCTTGTTTCGATAAAAGAGGTGGATATTGTGGTATTTAGTACGATCGAGTTCCTGTTTCAGTTTTTGCCGGTATTTTTGGTGTGCTATTATTTGACACCTTCGAAGTACCGCAATGTAACGCTGATTGCCGGAAGCTTTGTCTTTTATGCAATTGGAAGCAAGTGGTATCTACTGCTTTTGATTTTCTCTGCATTGTTAAACTTTGTAATCGGGCGGTTAGTGAGCATTTATCACATGCGTGGGAATCGGCACGCGGCGAAAGTTTGCTTCTGGATTGGTATTGTTTATAACGTCGGGATGCTTGTCGTATTCAAATATACCAACTTCGTGATTGAGAATCTGAATCTCCTGCTCGGTGTTTTTTCTCTGGAGATCCCGCATGCTGATTTGGTAATGCCGCTTGGCATTAGCTTCTATACTTTTCAGATCGTTTCATATCTAGCAGATGTCTATACGCAGAAGCATAAGCCGGCACAGTCTTTGTTAGAACTTGGCGTGTATATGTGTATGTTCCCGAATCTGATTTCCGGGCCGATCACCAATTTTGGTGAGATGCAGCCGCAGATTCGAAAACGCTATGTCGATATCGGATATCTGGAAGAAGGATTGCGTGTATTTGTCATGGGACTTGGTGCAAAGACGCTTTTGGCAAATCCGATGGGCGGACTTTGGAACAATCTGTCGGTTATCGGTTACGACAGTGTATCTACGCCCTATGCATGGCTTGGTGCGGTGGCATATAGCTTTCAGATCTATTTTGATTTTTCAGGGTATTCGCTTATGGCGCTTGGCGTGGGCAGAATGCTCGGGTTTGAATTGCCAATCAACTTTAATTTACCATACACCTCTGGCTCTGTGCAGGAATTTTGGCGTAGATGGCACATTACACTCGGGCGCTGGTTCCGCAATTACATATACATCCCACTCGGCGGGAACCGGCATGGAACCCTGAAAACAATCCGTAATCTTTTAGCGGTCTGGCTGCTTACTGGACTCTGGCATGGCGCAAGCTGGAACTATGTGCTGTGGGGACTGGTGCTGTTTCTGTTTCTGGTTCTTGAAAAGTTTGTCTATGGAAGGCTGCTTGAAAAAACGCATATTCTCAAGCATATTTATCTGCCCTTTGTCATTATGATGACATGGGTGATTTTTGCAATTCCCGATATTCATCAGATCGGTGTGTATTTTTCGCGTTTGTTCCCGATTTTCTCCGATTCTGATGCATATAATAACAGAGATGCAATGCTGGCGCTGCGCGATTATTGGAAAATATTGATCCCGTGTTTCTTATTCAGCACGCCGCTCCCAATGATGTTTTATCGGAAGTATCATAAAAGTGCATTTTGTATTTTGCTGCTTTTGGTGATTTTTGTGTTATCCGTGCGTGCAATGATGCAGCAGACAGACAACCCATTTTTATATTTCCAATTTTAATTTTGTGAGGGTATATGGTTATGCAAAATAGACAGCGACAACAAAATAAAAAAATGGGAGTACTCCGACTTCTTCCGATGACGCTGGTATTTGTGATCTGTATTTTGGTGGCAAATGTCTGGAAGGCTGTTCAGTCTGCAGATCGTGTGCAGGATACGGCTGTGTTGCCATCTGAGGTGACAACGATGACAACACAGGTAAGTACACAGCAGGCAGTTGTGATGGGGTCAGATGGCAGCGTAACTACACCGCCGCCTGTCACACAACCGCCCCAGCCGACATTTCAGACAGTGGATGCGTCCTATTTTTCAGATGCATTGTTTGTCGGAGATTCCCGCTCAGAGGGATTGGCGCTCTATGGCGATCTGACTAATGCAGATTATTTTACCAATGTTGGAATGTCAATTTTTCAGTTGAATGATGTGAAGGCGGGGAACCCGAATCAGGGCGAACAGATTCCATTTTCTCAGAAGCTTGCGCAGAAGCACTATGGGAAGGTTTATCTGATGTTGGGTCTGAATGAACTCGGAACTGGTACAGCAGACTCCTGGGCGTCCGCATATGCGGAAGTTGTGGCACAAGTGCGTACAGCACAGCCGGATGCGATCATTTATCTGCAAAGCATTTTACCGGTTTCAGCAGCGAAAGACGATCCAAATGGTGCAATCAATAATGCTACGGTGCGTGTGCGCAATGAGGCGCTCCGGGCGCTGGAAGATCCAGCGCAGCATATTTATTATCTCGATGTGTCACAAGCGGTTTCCGATGCAAATGGATGTCTGGATGCGTCGTATACATCGGATGGGATACACCTGCTTGGAAATTCGCTTTATCTTTGGGAAACGTATTTAGAAGAACATGCGATCGTACTCGAAGATGCAACTTCTGAAACGATGACAACTGTAATTTCAACGAATTCAACAGGGTCACAGGCAGAGTAAAGGGGTATGCATATCGATGTTATAAGGAAGCTGGTACGCCCGAGGCGGTGTAGCGGCTTCCTTTCGCATTGTATCTTTGAATGCACATGAAAATATGGTGCCGTTTTCAATTGCTTTTCAAGAGAATGGGTATAACGCTGTGTTCAGTGTATCATGGATTGCATAGGATATCAAGAGCGTACGTATCGGTATGTCTAATTTTCTGGATGCTGCTTAAATAATTAACCTAGATGTTGCAACAAAACAACCATTTTCTTCCATCACTTGATTTTTTTCCATTCTCATGGTATAATAAGCATGTTTCTGTAAAATCAGGAATGCGGAGATAGATCAGCATTCCATCAGGAAAGGATGAAACCATGGCAAAAACCAAACGCTATGATAACGAAAGTATTACGATGCTGAAAGGCCCCGATAAGGTGCGCAAACGACCCGGTGTCATTTTCGGATCGGATGGATTAGACGGCTGTGCGCACTCAATTTTTGAAGTGATCTCAAATTCGATTGATGAGGCGCGCGCAGGCTATGGCAATAAAATTATCATCACGCGCTATCAGGATCATTCAATCGAAGTGGAGGACTTTGGGCGCGGTTGTCCGGTAGACTATAACAAAGCCGAAGACCGCTATAATTGGGAGCTTGTCTATTGCGAGCTTTATGCCGGCGGTAAGTATAATGCGGATGATGACAACTATGCCTATTCATTGGGACTCAACGGACTTGGACTTTGTGCGACCCAGTTCGCTTCGGCGTACATGGATGTGGATATTGTACGGGATGGTTATCAATATCACCTCCACTTTGAAAAAGGGGAAAACATCGGTGGTCTGGAAAAAAAGCCGACCAAGAAAAAACAAACCGGCACACGTACTCGATGGTTGCCGGACTTGGATGTATTCACTGAAATTGATGTGCCGGACGCATATTTTTGCGATACGTTACGCCGACAGGCAGTGGTAAATCCGAATCTGCTCTTTTTGTACCGAAAGGAAGAAGCGGATGGCGCATTTACAGAAAAGCAGTTTCTCTATGAAAATGGCATTTCCGACTATGTACAGGAGATTGCGGGCAATACAGCGCTGACCTCGATCCAGAGCTGGAGTGCTCAGCGAGAGGGCCGAGATCGCGAGGACAAGCCAGATTATAAAGTCAAGCTAAATGTGGCGCTGACTTTTTCCAATCAGGTACAGCGAGTGGAATACTACCACAATTCCAGCTGGCTGGAACATGGTGGTTCGCCTGAGAAGGCCGTGAAACAGGCATTTGTCTATCAGATCGATGCCTATCTGCGGCAGAATAACAAGTACCTGAAATCTGAGTCCAAACTCAAGTACGAGGATGTGGAGGCATGTCTGATTCTGGTTTCTTCCAGCTTTTCCACCCAGACCAGCTATGAAAACCAGACAAAGAAGGCCATCACCAACAAGTTTATTTATGAGACCATGACGGATTTCTTAAAGCGTCAGCTGGAGGTCTACTTTATCGAAAATCCCGACGAGGCAGAAAAAATTGCCACACAGGTACTTATCAATAAGCGAAGCCGGGAGAATGCAGAAAAAACCCGGTTGAATCTTAAAAAAAAGCTGACCGGTGCGCTGGATGTCACCAATATGATCCCGAAATTCGTGGACTGTCGAAGCAAGGACTTATCCCGGCGGGAGTTGTATATCGTGGAGGGCGATTCAGCGTTGGGATCGGTTAAAATGGCAAGAGATGCTGAGTTTCAGGCGGTGATCCCAGTGCGCGGCAAGATCTTAAACTGTCTCAAGGCCGATTATACCAAGATTTTTAAGAACGATATTATTACTGACATTATTAAGCTTTTGGGCTGTGGCGTAGAAGTTACGACCAAGGCAAATAAGGATATTTCTTCATTCCACTTAGATGGACTGCGCTGGAACAAGATCGTCATCTGCACCGATGCGGATGTGGATGGCTTTCAGATTCGCACGCTGATCCTGACCATGCTCTATCGCCTGACACCGACGTTGATTGATATGGGCTACGTATATATCGCTGAATCGCCATTATTTGAAATCACCACAAAAAAACGTACCTACTTTGCCTATACGGAAAAGGAAAAAAGCGAGATCTTAGCCCAGATTGGCGATGAGAAGTTTACTCTTCAGCGCTCAAAAGGTCTAGGCGAAAACGAAGCCGACATGATGGCGCTTACCACCATGAATCCGCAGACCCGGCGGCTGATCCAGGTCAAGGCGGCCGAGATTGAGGAAACAGCTGCAATGTTCGATATGCTGCTGGGCGATAACTTACAGGGACGCAAAGATTTTATTGCACAGTATGGCAGCGACTATCTGGATCTTGCAGATATCAGCTAAACTGAGAAAGGAGAACCATGGCACGAAAAAAGCAATCAGAGAAACCGAAAAAACCTGCAATCCCGAATGCCTATATTGCTGGTGCCGGGATCGTGGAAGAAGAAAAAATCACAGAGACACTGGAAAAAAACTACATGCCCTACGCCATGAGCGTGATTGTTTCACGTGCACTGCCGGAGATTGATGGCTTTAAGCCATCCCACCGGAAATTGTTGTATACAATGTATAAGATGAATCTACTTTCCGGCGGTCTGACGAAATCCGCCAATGTGGTGGGGCAGACCATGCGTCTGAATCCTCATGGTGACAGTGCCATTTATGAAACAATGGTGCGTCTGGCACGTGGAAACGAAGCTTTGCTTCACCCATATGTTCAATCCAAGGGAAATTTTGGTAAAGCATATTCCCGAGATATGGCATATGCAGCATCCCGTTATACAGAAGTGAAGTTAGAGCCGATCTGTCATGAACTGTTTCGCGATATCGATAAAGATACGGTAGACTTTGTCCCCAACTATGACAATACAATGCAAGAGCCGACGCTGTTTCCAACTACGTTTCCATCCATTCTGGTGAATGCCAATGTGGGCATTGCAGTTTCGATGGCCAGCAATGTCTGCCCGTTCAATTTAGCAGAGGTCTGTGAAACGGCGATCGCGGTCATGAAAGATCCAAATCACGATATTCTCTCGACGCTAAAAGGGCCAGATTTTCCGGGCGGCGGATTTTTGTATTACGACGAAGCGGAACTGCAAAAGATCTATGCCACTGGCAGAGGCAGCGTTCGAGTGCGGGCAAAGTGGAATTACAACAAGGCGGACAACTGCCTAGAGATTACTGAAATTCCATATAGCACGACGATCGAAGCGATCATTGATAAGATTGTGGACTGTATCAAACAGGGCAAGCTACGGGAAGTATCTTATGTCCGTGACGAAACGGACATCGATGGCTTGAAAATTGCCATTGACTTAAAACGAGGTAATGATCCGGAAAAGGTAATGCAAAAGCTCTTCCGGATGACGCCGCTTCAGGATAGTTATTCCTGCAACTTCAATATCTTAGTCGGCGGTGTGCCTCGGGTGATGGGGATCAAAGAGATTCTCGACGAGTGGACGGTATTCCGGATGGAATGCGTTCGCCGCCGGCTGATCTTCGATCTCAATAAGAAAAAGGAAAAGCTGCATTTGCTGTTGGGTCTGGAGAAGATCCTACTGGATATCGACAAGGCCATCCGAATTGTTCGGGAGACAGAGGAAGAGACAGATGTTATTCCGAATCTGATGATTGGCTTTGGCATTGACGAAGTGCAGGCGGAGTACGTGGCGGAGATTAAACTGCGTCACTTAAACCGGGAGTATATTCTGAAACGTACCCAGGAAACCGACCAGTTAAAGGCAGACATTGCTGAGTTGGAGGATACGCTTTCTTCCAAAAAGAAGATGCGGAAGATTATAATCATGGAATTAAAGGAAACGGCGAAGAAGTATGGACAGCCCCGTAAGACGTTGTTTTATTATGCGTCTGATGTCGAGGAAGAACAGGAAGATGATGAAACGCCCGATTATCCAGTACATTTGTTTTTGTCAGAGAGCGGTTATTTCAAAAAGATCCTGCCTGCTTCGTTGCGCATGAACAGCGAACAGAAGCTTAAAGATGATGACCACATGATTTATCACGCTGAGTTGAACAACAAGATCGAGTTGTTGTTCTTCACGAATCAACAGCTGGTGTATAAAACACGTGCCGCAGAATTTGGCGAGTGTAAGGCCAGCGCGTTGGGCGATTATGTGCCGGCAAAACTTGGATTCGGCGAAGGAGAAACCGTGGTACAAATGATTGCTACTAGCGATTACAGCGGCGATCTGCTTTTTGTCTATGCAAACGGCAAGGTGGCGCGAGTACCGCTGGCTTCTTACCAGACAAAGACGAACCGGAAAAAGCTGCAAAAGGCATATAGCGCAAAGTCGCCGTTGGTGCAGGTTCTGCAAATTCCGGTAGATGCGGCTGAGTGTCCGGTATTTGTTCGGACAGATGGCAATCGTGCGGTGATGTTTGATGCGTCCTTGGTGGCTGCAAAATCCACACGCGGTACACAAGGCGTACAGGTAATCTCTCTCAAGGCAAATCAGCTTGTCTGTGAAGCGCAGATCCTCAGTGAAGATGAGGCGAAAGCGCGTAAGAAATACCGTGTAAAATCGATTCCTGCCGCAGGCGGCATTGTCCGCGATTTTCCGGGAACAGGACAGATGACATTGGCATAAAGGCGCAAGGCAACACTGCATAAAGACCATCTGACAACTTTGCACAGTGTTGCCTTTTATTGTGTGTCTACCTTTTTGAGAATGCTTTTAGTCGGTGATCATTATCTGTATATCTGTACAGTTGATGCGGTATATGCGGATCCAGCAGAACGTGATGTCTTTGCACGGAACGGCTATGGGGAGATCCGTCTAGCAAAGTAAGTTCCTAATGATATGATATCATCGGATAAAAAGCCGTCCGAATGAACCGCCCCAAATTGTACGGACAGCACAAAAAAGCCTCTATGGTATAACAATATTAAGTAACATACTGACTTCGTAATTCAGACGGAGTCAGTTTTGTTTTTAGCTGAATACGTTGATTGTTGTAGAAATCAATATATT
>CASEUJ010000023.1 GCA_949291125.1 uncultured Ruminococcus sp. | reverse complement strand
GGCAGTAAGGTGATATTCCGCATAGAGATAGAGATTCTGTGGATTGCCTACAGGCGTCATCATGCTGCCCAGATTTGCGGCGGCGGTTTCAATAACAATCACCCAGACCAGGCTTCTGGCGTCGCAGATTTTCCGGAACAGAAGCAGTGTCAGCGGCACAAACGTCAACAGCGCCACATCATTCGTCACCAACATGGAAGTAAAAAAACACAGGCACATGAGGATCAGCCCCAGCCGGCGCACCGTTCTCGCCCGCCGAAGCAAAAATCGGGTGATCGCTTCAAATACGCCGATGCTCCGGAACGCTGCCACCGTCAGCATCAGACAAAACAATTGAATCAGCACGCCGCGGTTGCAATACGTGAGATATTGCCCATCCGGCGGCACAAAACACATGGACAACACCGCTGCGAGGAAAGAAATCCCCAAAACCGGTTGTCCTTTTATCCATATCCAGACTTGTTTCATGATATGCTCCTGTCTCTTCGTCATACAAAAAGCGGCACATGCCACTCTGGCACATACCGCCTTTTTTAATCAGCTTATCCGTTTGCGAATTGTCTTTCGCTTAGCCAAGCTCTGCGAAATACTTGATGGTACGAACCATCTGGCTGGTGTAGCTGTTTTCGTTGTCATACCAAGAAACAACCTGTACTTCATACAGATCATCTGCAATCTTGGAAACCATGGTCTGAGTTGCATCGAACAGCGAACCATAACGCATGCCGATTACGTCAGAAGAAACGATCGGCTCGTCATTGTAGCCATAAGACTCAGTTGCAGCAGCCTTCATTGCAGCGTTGATGCCGTCAACAGTAACATCTGCGCCCTTAACAACAGCAGTCAGAATGGTAGTGGAGCCAGTCGGAACCGGTACACGCTGTGCAGAACCAATCAGCTTGCCGTTCAGTTCCGGAATAACCAAGCCAATTGCCTTAGCAGCACCGGTGGAGTTCGGAACGATATTTGCAGCGCCAGCTCTTGCTCTTCTCAGGTCGCCCTTTCTGTGCGGACCATCGAGGATCATCTGGTCACCGGTATAAGCGTGAATGGTGCTCATGATACCGCTCTGGATCGGAGCATAGTCATTCAGAGCCTTTGCCATCGGAGCCAGGCAGTTGGTGGTGCAGGATGCAGCAGAGATGATAGTGTCATCCTTAGTCAAAGTGTCGTGGTTTACATTATAAACGATGGTCGGCAGATCATTGCCAGCCGGAGCAGAGATTACGACCTTCTTTGCACCTGCATCGATGTGTGCCTGTGCCTTTGCCTTCGAAGTATAGAAACCTGTGCATTCGAGAACAACGTCAACGCCGATCTCACCCCACGGCAGCTCCGCAGCATTTGCCATTGCATAAATCTTCAAAGTCTTGCCATCAACTGTGATGGTGCCAGCCTCATCGTCAGCAGATACAGTGTGAGCATTCTCACCGATCTTGCCGCAGTAACCGCCCTGTGCGGTATCATACTTAAGCAGGTGCGCCAGCATCGACGGCTTTGTCAGGTCGTTAATTGCAACAACCTCATACCCTTCTGCACCAAACATCTGGCGGAACGCAAGACGACCGATACGGCCGAAACCATTAATAGCAACTTTTACTGACATTGGAATTACCTCCTAATTTTTTATATTCTTATTTTACACCATTTCGCGCAAGAATTCAAGCACTTTCTGAAAAAAAACAGGGGCAATTCAGACAAGTTCTGTATTTTTCTATATTTTGCACGTGTTTCAACACAATTACTTGTGCATATTATATAAAACCAGAAGTTCAAGCAAAAAAAACAGGCTTTTTTATTTCCTTATGATCAAATATGTGGTATAATAATTACATACAATAGCAGAGACAAGGGAGGTAATGGTGATATGACACAACACGAGCTACAGAATTGGATCATAAAATGGTATCAGAACGCATACGATTATATTCTTCTCTTTTCACAAGATCACAACATTCTCTGGCAAAACCGCAGCTGCCCTATGCTGCACCAGATCAAAGAAACGTCTGATTTTTTTCAGCTTCCAAACAATTCGCTTTCTGCTAAATTCATGATTCCACACGCCGGCGCACTCTACCAGGCACAGACAACGCTTCACAAAGAACAAGACGGTCTGTCGCTCTATCTTGTTCGGATTGATGCGGAACCATGTGAACAAATACAATGGGAAGACCCGATTTGGTGCAACAACGTGAGCAATCAGGTCGCCGCAGTACGAAGCCAGGTTTTCGGCATATCCAATGCTGTTTCTGAATTATACCAGCTTCTTGAAACATGGGATGATGAACAATCACGGCTGGTCATGGACAGCCTGATGCAGCATTTGAATATCATACAGGGAAACTGTAGTAAACTCTTGCGTCCTTCTGTCTATATCATGGAGTTGATCAATTATTATCAAAAGCAAAATTTGACAAGCGAGATTTTTTTTCTGGAACGTGAACTATCTGAATTTGTAAAATCCTGTCAAAATGTGCTGGGACGCTCTGTGAAGCTTCATTTGCAGACACAGTCTTTTTTATGTGTCCATGTCAACCGCGCACGCCTTGTTCGATGTCTCCTCTATCTGATCATTCTGCTTGAAAAGCGCTGCCCGCAGATGACTCGCCTTACCATCCAGGCAGAGGCACAGGATGATGCAGTTGCAATAACATTTACAGCGGAAACTGAGGGAAGAGATGATGCACCGCGTTTTCACGATCAGCCCATACCGCTTTATCATGTACCACTGCTTTCACCAGAAGAACAAATAATCCAGCTGTTTTGCAACACCTATCAAGCAACCATTCTCACCACAGATTCCGAATTTCAAGCAAGCTGTACCTTACGTTTACCGACATATCAGGATCAAATGCCGCTCACACTGGAAAGTCCTTTCAAAGAGATGAATGATGATGCATTTTCCATCTATCATCTGATCCTATCAGAGATCAATTTTTATCGGTATTATTGATCTCCCCCAAAAATCAAAGAAACACCGCACACCAAAGCGCATGTATACAGCGCAAAGATGTGCGGTGTTTCTCACATTTTATCTCCGAAGCGATCCCACCTGTTTAATTGTGCCGCCGCCAATGACCACTTCTCCGTCATATAAGACCACTGCTTGTCCGCAAGTAATCGCACGCTGCGGCTCGTCAAATTCAACATGCAGCGTACCATCTTCAGTTTGCCATGCCGTTGCCGGCTGTTGTACATGGCGATAACGGATCTTCGCCTCTACACGCGTCGGCTCGGAAAGTGTTTCACAAGCGATCAGATTGACATCCTTTGCCATAAGTGTCCGACTGTAAAGTGCGTCATTGGTACCGAGCGTTACTGTGTTTTCCACCGGATCAATCCGACAGACATAAAGCGGCTGAGGGGCAGAAATCCCAAGTCCGCGACGCTGGCCAATTGTATAATGTACAATACCGCGATGTGTGCCGATGACATCGCCGTCTGTGTTCAAAAACGCCCCCGGCTGAGGGAGTTTCCCGGTATAACGTGCAATAAATGCTGCATAGTCACCATCCGGTACAAAGCAGATATCCTGGCTGTCAGGTTTTTCGGCATTCACAAATCCGTTTGTCTGTGCAATCTCACGCACCTGTGCTTTAGATAGTTCGCCGATCGGCAGTCGAACATGTTTCAACTGCTGTTGGGTTAAATTATATAGAAAATAGCTTTGATCCTTTTGGTGATCCAACCCCTTTTTCAGCAACCAGCGCCTGCTTTCTTTCTCATATGCCACCCGTGCATAATGACCCGTCACGATCACATCCATATGACACTGTTGCATATATGCAAATAACTTTGCAAATTTCAGATAGCGATTACAATTGATACAGGGATTTGGCGTAAAACCGCATTCATACGCATGAACAAACTGACCAATCACTTGTTTTTCAAACTCACCCTGAAATCTGAGCACTTCATGCGTCATCCCAAGACGCTGTGCAACGCGTCTTGCATCGGCGATGTCATCTGGCGAGCCACAAGGACGCGTGTTATTGGAAACGAATCCTTCTTTTTCAAATAATTTCATCGTTACACCAATGCAGGTATAACCCTGTTGTTGCATCAACAATGCTGCAACAGAACTATCTACGCCACCGCTCATTGCGATCAAAGCTTGCTTCATATCCGATCCCGCTCCTTTCTCCTTGCCCGGTATATTTTCCATAGATATCTTCCATACTATATGTATCCATATCCATTTATCACGCTGTACCAGGAGGAAACTGACATGTTATTTTCACAGGGCACGCAATTCGCCAAATCAATCTTACAGCGCCGCCCAAAGCTCCGGCTGCAGATCCTGGGGATCGCAGCACTTGTTCTCGCACTTCAATTATTGGAATTAGCTGCCGCAATACTCTATCTAAAGCTATTTCACGCAGCGCCGATCACGCTTTTTTCCATCCATATCGTTCCCTGGCGGCTTATACAAATCGCCATCATGCTACCTGGCGACCTACTGAAAATCTGGTATTTTTGGCGCATCTGGATCGCATGTTCTCATGCCGCCGGGATGCTTCCATGCGCGGTCTCAAAATATCGCAAAACGCAGATGTTGTGGCTTTCGATTCAGAATTTCTGTATTCGCACATTATTGTTACAGACTGTGCCTTTGTGTCTTTTTGCCGCATATCATCTTGCAAAAATCGGCGCCGCACATCCGGAAAGTGCCCCTTGGCTGTTTTTCGCTGCGCAGTTCGTTGTAATGGCTGTCCTGCTTTTTTTATTCTGGATTTATGTATGTATCGGGCTTTGGTGTACGCCGTTTCTCTGGCTTGCGACACCGCAGCTTCCGCTATGGCGGATTCCGCTGCTTTCCTTACGCATCATGCACGGCAGGCGCACAGAATTTCTCTCAATGCTCGGATGGCAAATACTGCGGACACTGCCGCTCATCACGTTTCCTTGGACATTTCCGCAGACCATCCTTGCGGCTGTACTCTATTTTCACATTCAGATCCGGGAAGCACAGCAAAACGGTATCAATCTTTCAGATTCTCCTGATAGAGCATGCGCATCCGCATCATAATGCCTTCTTCCGAAAACGCCTTTGCTGCCGCACGATTATGTGCACCCATCTGTTTGCGTAAAAGCTTATTATCACAAAGCTGCTCAATCGCATCTGCACATGACGCCACAAGATCCCCCTTCAAACAAAACGCACCTTCTCCATTGTGGGCATAATCGATCGTCGCATGCTCACGCACAGTAATTAGCGGCAGCCCCGCCGCCATTGCTTCAATCGCCGCCATACCACATGCTTCATAGCGCGAAGGCATACAAAAAATATCTGCCATTCCCAAAAGATCGGGAATATCAGTGCGGTAACCTAGAAAGTGTACACGTGATGTAAGATGCAGCTTTTCGGTCAGGCGCTGTAAAAATGGCAAATCCGGTCCATCGCCGCAGATCACATAGCAGAGATCTTTTCGACTGCGCAGCCGAGCCATCGCCTGCAAGACGATCCGTAGCCGCTTTTCCATACGAAGTTCTCCGACAGACAACAAAACCATAGCGTTATCCGGAATTGCAAGTTCTTTGCGCATTTCCGCTGCACTCCGCTTGGGATTCGCGTAATAGTCATATTCCAAATTAAATGCCGGTGCAGGCTGTACCGTCTTTGCAGACAGATGTTTTTGCGCATATTTCTGATCAGCGGTACAAACTGGCAGGAATGCTGTTGTGACCTTACTATATTTGCGCTCGACTGCGCCCATGATCATCCGCTCGAACCACGGGCTTCCATGATACACGCGAAAATCATGCGCTGTATAAAAACATGGTATGTCCAGCTTTAATTCCATCAATGCACGCCTGCCATAGTAGCCCGCGATCGTCCCATGACAGTGCAACAGATCAGGATGCAGCTTTTGCAGCAATTCTTTCAATGTCTGCATCGCTGTATGATTCTGACGCACATACAAAAACCGATTTTCCAGCGGCACATCATGCCAGATCAAATTCGGATAAGTTTCGTTAAACAAATCCATTGCCTGTTCGGAAACCGGCGGATTCTGCATGGGACAGAGAATGTGGATCTCGTGTCCGAAAGTTTGCAGGGCTGTGATGTCCTGCCCAGTAAATTGTACAACAACTGCAGCAGATGCAGCGAGTAATGCCACACGTTTCATGAATAGCTCCCTTCTGCGGTCACATCCGCCGCATACTTCTAAAATGCAAGTATTTTTATTATACCACATGCGCAACATAAAGTCCAGCTTTTTTTGAAAAAGCAAAAAAAGGACGCACGCTACACAAAGCGACATGCATCCTGTTTTTCCATATCTAATTTACAGATTTATGCTTCCTGTGCTGCCGCATCACGTTCCATGCGCATGACTTTCAACACAATAGCACATTCCAGACGCTTCTTTTCGATCTCGCAGGAGAGTTTATGCGCCTTGAGGATATCACCGGCATACTGATAGTTGTTTGCATTACATCCGCCGCTGCAATAAAACCGCGCCCAACACTGTCGACAATCCGATTTCTGATAGATGTGCGCCTTAGAAAACTTGGCCTTCAAGTTCTGGTCAAAGGTTCCTTCGTCCACATTACCCATCTTATAATCTGCCTCACCTACAAACTGATGACAAGGATAGATATCGCCGTCCGGCGTGATTGCTACATATTCATTACCGCAGCCACACCCACGCAAACGCTTAATCGCACAAGGACCTTGATCGAGATCGAGCATGAAGTGGAAAAAGTTGAACTTTTTTCCCTGCGCCTCATAATCTAGGATCTTCTGCACCAAACGCTCATATTCCAAAAAAATCTGGGGCAGATCTGCCTCAGTGAGCGCATAGGGCTTTTCTGGATCGGCAATTACTGGCTCGACCGAAACCTGATCAAATCCAGCATCGACCAGCGACAGAACATCGTCAGCAAAATCGAGATTATATTTCGTATATGTACCGCGCACATAGTATTCCTTGTCCCCACGCAGAGATACTAGCTTCTGGAACTGCGGCAAAATGCGGTCATAACAACCGCTGCCATCTACACGTTTACGCATGCGGTCATTGACTTCTTTTCTGCCATCAATGGAGAGGACGATATTGGACATTTCGCGATTCAGGAACTCAATTTTTTCGTCGTCAAGGAGCATACCGTTTGTCGTGATCGTAAAACGAAATTTTTTCTGATGTGACGCTTCCTGTGAACGTGCATATTCCACGATCTGTTTGACTACATCATAATTCATCAACGGTTCGCCGCCAAAGAAATCCATTTCCAGATTCCGACGATTTGCAGAATGCTCCAGCAAAAAGTCCACTGCCTTTTTTCCCGTTTCAAACGTCATGAGCTTTCTGCCCTCACCGAAGTCACCGGTCGACGCGAAGCAATATTCACAGCGCAGATTACAGTCGTGCGCAATATTCAGGCACATTGCCTTGACCGGAGAAGCCACAGACATCTCAGCGAACTGTTCATACTCATCCGGTGAAAACAGGATTCCCTGCTTATGCGCCTCAATGATCTCAGCATAGCACGAACGGATCTCTTCCGGATCATAAAAACGCGAAAGCTTTTCCACCACTTCCGTGGGACAGACCGGATCAAAAGGCGGTGCAACGTTATCGAGCATATCATAGGTCAGCTCATCCACAACATGCACACCGCCGCTGTTGACGTCTAATACAATATTATAATCGCCCAGTTTGTACTTATGAATCATTCTTTTTCTTCCTCTTTCCAAGCCGCTTGTGTATGCAGCGGTGTGTTTTCTGGTGCGAAAAAAGGGACACTGCTGTCCCTTTCCCCCAAGTGTTTTCGTGTAGCTTTGTCCGCTTAGTGCTCACACTTCTGATTTGCAACAGTGCAAGAAGTCTTGCATGCAGACTGGCAGGATGCCTGGCACTGTCCGCATCCGCCCTTTGCAGCGGATGCCTTTAGGCTTGCAGCATTGATGGTTTTAATGTGCTTCATTCATAACCCTCCCAAAATAGTTTAGATTCATTATAACACACAGCAGGGATATTTTCAAGTATCCTGTCTGAAAAACAAAAAAAATTTACATCTTTGCCTCTTGAAATTTACCGATCTCTTGGTCAATACAAGTATCCTCGTTTTACTTTGGTGCTTTCAGATGCTTTTGATTGACGCCGGCAACGCTGCCCCACATGCTGCTGAGAAGCAGCAACAGCGGTGTCATAATTCCGCCTGGGCCGCCGCTCCATAACATGCCAGAGAGAAAAAGCACCACATACAGCGCTATGCCGCATACTGCGCCTGTCTTCAATCCCTTTCGGCGACGATAAAACCCTGCAAAACGACCCATACTGTATCCCGCGACAATCAACGAGATACCTGCCATGCACGACACCATCCACGGTGTCGGCTCAGCAATCCATAAGATCACTGCAAAAAATGCACTGCTGCCTGCCAGAATTACTAATCCCACGGGCAGCGCCGCAAGCCAGTACCACTTTCCCGATTCCCATATGCTGCGTCGTTTCCGGGCTCGTCTGGTATGCATGGTGCCGCCTCCTTTTTGGGTGGATGTTTTCCATTCATCCTATGCGGCTTTTCCTAAAAACAGAACAAAGCAAACACACCGCAGTATCCGGAGGAGAGTACCGGATTTCTGCGGTGTAAATTTTTTTGAGAGGAATGCAGTTTAATCCTTCAGCATACCCTGATCGCCATCAGAATCCTTACTATCCTTCTTTTTCTTCTTGGCTTCCTTTTCTTCCTTCTTAGCCTTCGCCGCAACAATCTTTGCCTCCTGTTCACGCTTTGCATTTTCTGCAACGGTCACATTTTCCTGGATCGCCCAGCTCTTCAGACGAATCTTATTGCGGTTTCCGGTGGTTTCCACAACAACAGTATCCTCGCCGACCTGTACCACAATGCCCACAATGCCGCCGATAGTGACGATCTCATCGCCCACCTGAAGGCTGCTCTGCATGGCCTTGGTTTCCTTTTCTTTCTTCTTCTGAGGACGAATCAGAATAAAATACAAAACCACAAACATCAGTACCAAGAAGATCAACGAGCTATAGCCAGCCAGTCCGCCAGCATTGCCGGTATCGGCAGTACCCTCTGCAAAAGCCGTCATAGCACAGAGAGAACCGGTCAGTGACGCAGTGGATGCGCCCAGCACAAATTTCGTAACATGTTTCATTGTGTAAAATACCTCTTTCTCAGAATTTTCGTCCATACAGGACATTACTCCGCATCGCCCCGCAGCACTCGGTCGATGGAAGCGGCCGCTGTCTTCCCGGCACCCATCGCCAGGATAACTGTCGCCGCACCGGTGACAGCATCGCCGCCGGCATAGACATGGGATTTGGTGGTTGCCATCTCTTCATTGACTACAAGACAACCCCAGCGATTGGTTTCCATATCCTTTGTGGTCGAAGAGATCAGCGGATTCGGCGAAGTGCCGATGGCCATAATCACTGTATCCACATCCAAGACAAACTCGCTGCCCGGCACTTCTATCGGGCGGCGTCTACCGCTTTCATCCGGCTCGCCCAGCTCCATGCGGATGCATTTCAAACCATTGACTCGGCCGTTTTCGTCGCCCAGCACTTCGACCGGATTGCACAGATTCCGGAACTCGACACCTTCCTCTTTGGCGTGGTGCACTTCCTCCAGACGTGCCGGCATCTCTGCCTCCGAACGGCGATAGACGATATACACATGTTCCGCGCCCATACGCAGCGCACTTCTGGCAGCATCCATTGCCACATTGCCGCCGCCGACCACTGCTACGGACTTGGACTGGATCACCGGCGTCGCGTAGTGCTCGTCATAGCCGTGCATCAAGTTGATACGCGTCAGGTATTCATTCGCGGAGCATACGCCCACCAGCGCTTCACCGGGAATATTCATAAACCGGGGCAGCCCAGCACCCGAACCGATAAAAACCGCATCATAGCCTGACTCCATCAATTCATCAATGGAAAGAATCTTGCCGATGACCATATCCGGCTGGATCTCTACACCAAGTTCTTCCAGACTGTGGATCTCCTGCTGCACAATCGTCTTAGGCAGACGAAATTCGGGTATACCATACATCAGTACCCCCCCTGCCACATGGAATGCCTCAAACACCGTCACCTGATAGCCGAGCCGTGCCAGCTCGCCGGCACAGGTCAGACCCGCCGGACCGCCGCCGACTACTGCTACACGCTTACCGTTAGGCGTAATCGGCGCTTGCTTGCCGACATAGCCGTGTTCTCTAGCGTAATCTGCCACAAAACGCTCTAAGCGCCCAATACCCACCGGCTCACCCTTCTTGCCACGCACGCATTTGCCCTCACACTGGTTTTCTTGCGGACAGACACGACCACAGACTGCCGGAAGGCTGTTGGTTGAGCGTACAATATCATATGCCCGAAAAAAATTGCCCTCTGCTACAGCTGCAATAAACTCTGGGATCGGCACGCCCACCGGGCACCCCGATACACAGGGCTTTGCCTTACAGTGAAGACAGCGTGTCGCCTCTTCCTGTGCCTGTTCTGGGGTATAACCGATTGCCACTTCTTCAAAACAGCGCGCACGCTCTTTCGGATCACGCTCCGGCATCGGCACCTTTTCCAGCGCCATATTAAACTTTCCTGCCATAGCTCACTGTTCCCCCTTCCGCGTCAATTTCTCATACTGCACATGTAGATTGCACTCGTGCTGTTCTTGCTTGCGATAAGTACTATTACGGCGCATCAGCTCGTCAAAATCAACCTCGTGTCCGTCAAAGTCTGGTCCATCCACACAAGCATAGCGTACCTTTCCGCCCACAGTCACACGACATCCGCCACACATGCCAGTACCGTCTACCATCACCGGATTCAGCGACACAATGGTCTTAATGCCATACGGCTTTGTCACCTGACAGACAAATTTCATCATCGGTACAGGTCCGATGGCAATAACAGCATCATAGTGTTTCCCCTGTTCCAGCTGCTGCTGGAGCACGTTTGTGACAAATCCTTTTGTACCATACGAGCCATCATCAGTGCAAAGATAGAGATTATCGCTGCATGCACGAAATTCATCCTCCAGGATCACAATATCGCGATTGCGGAAACCGGCGATTGTATCCACCGCCAGTCCCATGCCATGGAGATGCTTTGCCTGAGGATAGGCGATCGCACATCCCACGCCGCCTCCAATGACACAGACTGACTTCGTACCCTCCGGCAATTCGGTCGGCATGCCGAGGGGACCTACCAGGTCACGAATATAGTCACCCGCCTGAAGCTGTGAAAATCGGCGCGTCGTTTCGCCAACGATCTGAAAGATCAGCGTAATCGTACCGCCCTCTCGGTCATAGTCCGCCACAGTAAGCGGTGTGCGCTCGCCATATTCATCCAGCCGGAAAATGATAAATTGTCCCGGCTGTACCTTTTTTGCGATCAGCGGCGCCTGAATGCGCACCTGTACTACCGCATCATTGAGTTGCTTTCTTTCTACAATCTGAAACAATTTTATTCCCTCAGTTCTTCATTAAGATTGCCTCTGAAACAACACCGCACAAAAAACACCGACTCGTTTTGCGCGGCATCGCTCTAACAAAACAAGCCGGCGCAATCGTCGGCTTGTCTTTTTAAAACGATTTGACAAACGCTCCAAATTCCGACGCAGTTTGTCTTCGTCATGCGCCGCGTGGATTATTCCACATCCGGCTCTTCCATTGCATCTTCAAGTGCATCCATCGTCAGATCGCTGTAGTCAAACTCCAGCATTTCGCCGCAGCACGGACACGGCATCTCGCCCTGTTCCAGAACAGACTCATCCAGTGCAATCACATTGTTGCAAGTCGGACATACTGTTTCGTACATCACATCGTCATCCGCATCCATCTCATCATCAGCACATGCACAATACGGGACTTCGTCGCTTTCCTCCTCATCACCGTAAAGCTGATCTTCGATGTCGCCGAGATCCTGATCCAGGATATCGCAGACCTCTGTCAACTCGTCCACCTGAGATTGCAGATCGCCGACATATGCCGTCAGTTCCTGCATCACATCGAGGATCTGTGCAAGCACTTTTCCCTCTTTGGTCGTGGTCAAATCCAGCTCCATACCGTCGACCATACCGCGCAAATATGCCATCTTATCGGTCAGGTTCATGATTCTTGCCCTCCTGTTCTGACGCGGCAATGCTGCCGCATTCCGGTTTTGCGCCAAACCAGATATTACTCCGTTACTTATGCGCGCTCCATATATTCGCCAGTTCTGGTGTCGATGCGGATCGTTTCGCCTTGGTCAATAAAGAGCGGTACCTTGATCTCTGCACCAGTTTCCAGTATTGCCGGCTTAGTTGCGTTTGTGGCAGTATCACCCTTAAAGCCCGGATCTGTCTCAGTGACAACCAATTCAACAAAGTTCGGCGGCTCTACGCCAAAGACTTCGCCCTTATAAGACAGCACCTTCACTTCCATGTTTTCCTTCACAAAGCGGAATGCATCGCCCAGCTTGGATTTGTCGATCGGCAGCTGTTCGTATGTTTCCATATCCATGAAATAATACAGATCGCCATCCTGATAGAGATACTGCATATCCTTGCGTTCAATATACGCCGTCGGATACTTATCAGTCGGGTTGAACGAACGCTCTACCACCGCACCCGTCATCACATTCTTATACTTGGTGCGAACGAATGCTGCGCCCTTACCCGGCTTAACATGCTGAAATTCGATAACCTGTACTACATTGCCATCCAGTTCGAATGTGACACCGTTTCTGAAATCACCTGCTGAAATCATAAATTGAAACCTCCGTTTATTGTTATCCTTTGCAACGACGGGGAATCTCTCGCCTTAGCAAATTCCGTAAATTCCCACCCAAAAAACATTGCTCACATTTATTATACTACAGAATCTCTCGTTTTGCAAGCCTTTCCGGAATTTTTTTTCAATTCTCCGAAAATTAATCCAACACGATCAGATGTTTCGGTGCCAATGTGAGATTTTCGCAGCCGCCTTCGCGGATCACCACAAAATCCTCGATGCGCACACCAAACTCTCCGGGCAGATAAATACCCGGTTCTATTGTGACAACATTGCCCGGCACTAAGACCGCTTTCGAACCAGGAGAAGCGTTCGGAAGCTCATGGATCTCAAGTCCTACACCATGCCCCAGAGAATGCCCGAAATGATCCCCAAAGCCGGCGGCTTCAATGACTTCCCTTCCAGCCTTATCGAGCACACGTCCGGTTGCGCCGGACTTCGCCACAAGAAGCGCCTGTTTCTGCGCTTCCAAAACCGTATCATAGACCTGCTGCATCTTCTCACTTGGCTTTCCCACACAGACCGTACGCGTCATATCGCTGTGATAACCATCATATGTTGCGCCATAATCCATCAGTACAAAATCGCCCTTGTGCACCAGACGATCCGCCATCGGCACACCATGAGGCATTGAAGTTGCTGCACCCGTAAGGGCAATCGTCGGGAATGATTCGCCGTCAGAGCCGTGTTCCATCATCGTCTGATTCAGACGCAGCATAATATCACGTTCAGACACTCCCGGCTGGATAAACGTAAGAATATCTTCAAATGCCAATTCTGCAATGCGCTGGGCACGGCGGATCTTTTCGATTTCATCTTCAGATTTCACCGTGCGGCAATCGGAGATCGCCCGGCTTAACGCATCGCTCTTATCAAATTCAACCATACGTTCAAGATGATGCATTAGATCTGAAAATGCATGCAGCGTCATCGCCATAGATTCTACTGCAAGGCGCTTTGCATGATGTTGCTCAAGCAGCTTCTGGATTTGACCATACAGATCATGCAGTTCGACCACCGTACAATTTTTCACACACTGCTGTGCCTTTTCGATATAGCGGAAGTCGATTAGCAAATATGCCGCATCCCGAAAGCAAAGCACTGTTCCGGCAGAAGACTGCATCCCAGTGAAATAACGACGATTGACATCGGACTGAATCAGTGCAGCATCCACACTTGCCGGAAGATGATGCATCAGCGCCGAAAATCGTTGTTCTGTTTCCCTCTCCATGTTCCTCGCACCTCACATTTCCGAAAGCGCCTGGAGCGCCAGAAAGTATCCATTGATCCCAAAACCGGCGATCGTACCCGTACAGACAGGACTCAATACCGAATGAGAACGAAACGCATCTCTTGCATAAATATTGCTGATATGTACCTCTACGCAAGGAATGCGGATATCATGAATGGCGTCGTGGATAGCATAACTATAATGTGTATAGGCACCAGCATTGATCACCACGCCGTCAAACGCATGGCGTGCCGCATGCAGTTTGTCAATGATCGCGCCCTCATGATTGGACTGGAAGATCTCACATTCAAGTCCTAATCCTTCCGCACGATCAAGAATCTGGCGATTTAGTTCGGCAAAGGTTGTATTCCCATACACACCGGGCTCACGTTCTCCCAACAAATTCAGGTTTGGTCCATGGATCACTAAAACTTTTTTAATCATAACATATCGGCTCCTCTCAACTTTCTTTTTGTTCTTCATAGATTTTTCGCGGCAAAAATGGGATCTCCAGCTTGCGCTTAAGCTTAAAAAAACGAGTTCGTTCCATCTCCATCGGGAACACAAAAATACACGGCACGTGAAACAGATTCGCACCCAGCACATCTGTAAAAATCTGATCTCCCACCACTGCAACTTCCTTCTTGGAAAGTGCCATACGTCTGAGTGCCTCGCGATAGCCTTTTGACAGCGGTTTTTTCCCTTCACAGACAAAATCCAGCCCAAGCCTTCTGGCAAAGGGTTCTACCCGCGGGGAATGATTGTTCGACACCAGACACATCGCAATCCCCGCATCGCGCATACGTGCTACCCATGCTTCTACACCAGGCGCCGGAACAGGATTATCATGCGTCGTCAATGTATTATCAATGTCCAACAAAAGACCCTTTACGCCGAGGTCTTGCAGAAGTGAAGGTGTAATATCACAGACACTTCGCAATGCAATTTTTGACCGAAACAGCATCGCTGTCCCTCCTTTTCCGTCAAAGTTCTGCTTTTTGAAAAGCACCAACTCTGACCATTCCATTATACGACAGCGCCCGCGCCGGAATTGTCGAACCATACGGCACAGACCCAAAATTCTCAAAAAAAGCGGGCGCACTCTCTAAAAAGTGCGCCCGCATGCTGTGTATCGCAAATGCCTGCATTTATTAATACTTGCGCTTACGAGCAGCTTCAGACTTCTTCTTGCGCTTTACCGAAGGCTTTTCATAGTGTTCTCTCTTGCGTACTTCCGCAATCACACCGTCCTTCGCGCAGGATCTCTTAAAGCGCTTGAGCGCCGTATCCAAAGACTCGTTCTTTCCAACGCGAACTTCTGCCACTTACATTTCCCTCCCTTTGCCGCTACAGCAGAGGATCATTTTCCATCCGTCTAATGCCGGATTTCAAATCTATACCACCGGTACTTTTCAGAAAAAGTACCGGGTATCAGCTGTTTTGACCAAATCCATTCCTTTTCACAATAGCAGTGTAATTAATTATATCACATCTTGCAGATTTTGTCAAGCTTTTTTTCAAAGAATTTCGAATTTCTTATTTTACCACGAAATTCACAAGCTTTTTCGGCACATAAATCTGTTTTATTACCGATTTTCCTTCAATCGCTTCAACAATTTTCGAATCCGCCAACGCCTGTGCCATCACATCATCCTTCTCTGTGTCTGCTGCAATCAGGATTTTCGAGCGAACTCTGCCATTGATCTGGAGCACAATCTCGATCTGATCGTCCACACACTGCGCCGGATCATAGGACACCCACTGCTGCTCACTCAATACGCCTTCGCAACCGATGACCTGATAAAGCTCTTCCGCAATATGCGGTGCGAACGGATAGAGCAGAATCAAAAAGTCACGCAGCTCTTTTTTTGTGATGGCATCTGCGGCGTAGATATCATTCAGGAGCGTCATCATTGCGGCAATCGCAGTATTGAACTTCATGGTCTCAATATCCTCCGAGACCTTCTTGATAGTTTTATGCATCTTTGCACGCAGTGCGTTGCTGTAATCATCTCCGTCAACCAGCTTATCCTGGAGTGCCCAGATTCGATCCACAAAACGCTTACAACCTTTTACACTGCTGTCGCTCCACGGTGCCGCCTTTTCATAGTCGCCCATAAAAAGCACATACAGCCGCAGCACGTCTGCACCGTAGACATCTACCACATCGTTTGGATCAACAACATTCCCTCTCGACTTGGACATTTTTTCGCCGTCCGGACCGAGAATGAGTCCCTGTGCCGTGCGCTTGGCATACGGTTCAGAAGTCGGCACGAGTCCCAGATCGTACAGGAATTTATGCCAGAAGCGCGAATAGATCATATGGCGTGTCACGTGTTCCATGCCGCCATTATACCAATCGACTGGCATCCAGTATTTCAGCGACTCCTGCGACGCGAATTCCTTGTCGTTGTGTGGATCGCAATAGCGCAGATAGTACCACGACGAACCAGCCCACTGGGGCATGGTATCGGTTTCGCGTTTGGCATCGCCGCCGCACTTCGGACACTTACAGTTCACGAAAGAATCAATCTTTGCCAGTGGGCTTTCACCGTCTGTGCCCGGCTCGAAATTATCCACCGGCGGCAGACGCAGCGGCAGCTCATCATACGGCACCGCTACCATGCCACACTTCGGACAGTGTACAATTGGGATCGGCTCGCCCCAATAGCGCTGACGATTAAACGCCCAGTCTTTCATCTTATATTGTACGCCCTTTTCACCGCAGCCCTTTTCTTCAAGCACCTCAAGCATTTTCGCAATCGCAGCTTTTTTGTTCGTGATGCCGTTGAGAATTCCCGAATTTACCATTTCGCCGTCACCGGTATAGGCTTCTTTCGAAATATCGCCGCCTTTGATCACTTCGATGATATCAATGCCAAACTTTTTCGCGAATTCATAGTCACGGGTATCATGCGCCGGCACTGCCATAATGGCGCCGGTACCATAACCCATCATAACATAATCAGAAATATAAATCGGAATTTCCCCGCCAGTGATCGGATTAATACCGGTAAGACCTTCGATTTTCACGCCGGTCTTGTCCTTGACAAGCTGCGTCCGTTCGAACTCGCTCTTCTTGGCACATTCGTCTTTATAGGCATCGAGCGCGTCAATGTTGGCGATGGAATCACGATACTTTTGAATGATCGGATGTTCTGGCGCAATCACCATAAAGGTTACACCATAGAGGGTATCCGGACGCGTGGTATAAACCCGGAGTTTTTCATCTTGTTCCTTAATGGAGAAATTTACAAATGCACCGGTAGACTTACCGATCCAATTTTCCTGCTGAAGTCTGACATTTGGCAGATAGTCGACTTCCTTCAGTCCTTCCAGAAGCTTGTCTGCGTATTCTGTAATACGCAGATACCAGACTTCTTTGGTCTTTTGAATGATATCACTATGGCAGACATCGCACTTTCCGCCCTGAGAGTCCTCATTAGACAGCACGACTTTACAGCTCGGGCAATAGTTCACGGAGGTTTTATCCCGGAACACCAGACCATTTTCGAACATTTTCAAAAAAATCCACTGTGTCCACTTATAATAGCCCTCTTGAGTAGTATCAATCACACGCGACCAGTCAAACGAAAAGCCAACGCGCTTTAACTGACCGGTAAATTTCACAATATTGTCATCAGTTACTTTTCGCGGATGTACTCCGGTTTTAATCGCAGTATTTTCGGTCGGCAGACCATATGCATCAAAACCGATCGGAAACAGCACGTTATACCCCTGCATCCGGCGCTTGCGGCTTACTACTTCCAGTCCCGAATACGCCTTGATGTGGCCGACGTGCATACCATGTCCCGACGGATACGGAAATTCTACGAGTGCATAGAACTTCGGCTTTGAGTGGTCTTCACTTGCCTGAAACGACTTGTGGTCTTCCCAGTATTTTTGCCACTTCGGTTCGACCGCAGCGAAATCATATTTGTTGCTCATGTGTATATCATTCCTTTTTCTTATTTATTCCTGTTGTGTTCAAAAAACGCGCCACAGCTGTCTATCTACTTCCGATATCGCCACTGATCTGGTGACGAAAGTCCCAACAGCGTCTGATAAATCTCCTCCCGGGTAAACGCATACGTGACCACAAAACCATAGTCAAAACCATTGCCAGTGCTACAATTCACAATTTTTCTGCCGTCATTCTGGAAATAAACACAGATTGTAATGCCACGCCATTCCAGTAGTCATTTTCCTCCTCTTTGACATACTGGAAAACGTTTGCATTGCGGCAATGTTGTAGTCAAGTCGGGCTCATCCTTTGGGGCGACGATGTAACATTTGAGCCGCCCATCTGTCTCTGCCACATCACAAATGGTGAAGGATTCGTGACATTTCTCTTTGAACTGCCGGCAGACATTCCACCGATTTTCAAGAAGAAAAGCCAACCAATCAATCCCAGCTAAATTACCGCTGTCACACCGATCCATATAATCGTAGAGCGGCGAAATTTACAGTGCCTCACTTCCCGAAAAATGCCTTCACATTCTTCTCAAATGCCAGCACTGCCGCAGCGCCTAGGTCGAGAATGCCCTCCAGCAAATAGATCCAGTTGGAAGAGAGGTTGCCAAGGTTGTCACCCAAATGCAGCAAAAATGTCAGCGTAAGCCATACTGCCACGATATAATTGATATATGGAACACGATAGATCAGCAGAATCAACGCCACGACCGACACAATCAGCATCACTACATTTGCACCGCTGAATCCTAAAACCAGGTTCAGAACCGCCTTCACGATCAGATATACGCCAATTCCAAAGACCCACTTTCTCCCTTGTTCTGCCATAGTTGTCACCCTTTCTGTACAGGTATGTCGGGATTGCCCTCCGACTTTGTCCATGCGGAAATATCGACCGGTTCTCCATCCGCCCAAAGACGTTCGAGCTGGTAGAAATCCCGTGTTTCCTTATAGAAAATATGCACAATGATGTCACCATAGTCCAGCACAATCCAGTTTGAGCCATTGCCTCTACCTTCCCGGTGGATCGGTTCGATGCCGCGCTGGGAAAGCTGATAATCCACTTCATCGGCAAGCGTGCGGGTGTGTGTAGTACTCGTTCCGTTTGCAATGATGAAATAATCGCCAAGAATCGTCAACTGTTCAACATACAGCACCCGGATGTCTTCCGCGCGCTTGCTGTCAAGTGCTTTTACAATGGTGGCAAGCGTTTCTTGTTGTGTCATACGTGATTTTCCTTTCTCTGTATCTCAGCGCCCGGCTCATGCAATTATTGTGCACCGTCCTGTGTTTCGCCGTCGCTGATATCGCCTAAATTCTCTTGTGTATCATCGTTATTTGTTGCCAAATAACTTCCTTCTGGAACAAGCTCAACGATCGCGCTCTCATCCGGATAGATCTCATTCTGATATGGTCGGAAATACATATTCAACAGGTCGATCGTTGCCGACTTGTGAATCGAATAGACCGACTGGCTTGAACCATCGCCCGGATAATATGTCGCACCCTCGCCCGGCACCATAAAGACATTAACTGAATCCATCGTCAAACGATTTGAAGCAAAATCCGCAATCATGCTAAGCTGTTCAAGGGAAAGATCCGTTGCGATCCACTGATTCTGATAAATATCCTGCATAGCACCGAGCAGTTCGATCTGGCTCATATTGAGCATCTTTTCCATTGCAGCCGCCAGGAAGATACGCTGTGCTTTCACTCTGCCGATATCACCCTCGTTATATCCACGACGAAACCGAATGAACCATTCAGACTGTTGCCCATCGAGAACCTGTTCTCCTGCCGGCAGTACCTTATCTGCCTCATAGACGATCTCTTCGGGCAATGTGATCGGAATACCGCCGACTGAATCAACGATCCGTGCAATATCTTCACAATCAAGCTTGATATAACAATCAACATAGATACAAAAGTTTTCTTCGATCGCATTGACTACGCGCTGGATCGGCGTGACACCGGTTTCCTGACCGCTGTGGTAAATGCTATTGAATTTTGCCGTAGAATACGATGCATAATCTGGCATATAACAATCACGCGGAATCTGAAGAATATTCATCGTTCCAGCAATCAGATCAAATTGCAGTACCCAGTTGACATCTGAGAGTTCTCCACTCTCGTCCATGCCCAAAAACAGGATTGTGTACTGTCCCTCAATAATCTGATCCAAGTCAAGTCCATCATCGTAGTCCGAATCAAGGTCTTCCTTCAGGTTCAGCGCCGAAGCATCGTTCGCACTCGGTTTTGCCAGTGTTCCCTCCTGCTGTACCAGAGGCTGACGTCTTTTCCAATATTCCAGAACAGAGATCTGCTCACTGACAATCGTACTGCCGTCAATTTTCTCATAGCGCACAATCGGGACATTACAGATCATACACGCGATCAATGCAATCGTGACTATCAACGTCAGTATGATCATGACAATATCTCTTGCACGGTTACGGCGGCGCGGCACATAATATCCTGCCCCATATCCCATTTCTAGTTTTGTTTCATATTCGGTATTTTCCCAATCATCCTGCCGTTTTTTCCGGTTACTCATACGATCCATTCATCCTTCCCGCTGCTTTTCGTGCAGCCAAGTTCTCATGATACGCATCGATGGTATGATGCGGAATCCACGCTTCTCTGTGAATCAGCTTTAAGATCGACATCTCAAGTGCATACAACATACCACTCTCCAAGCTTTCCATAGCTCTTTTCCGCATGATCTCCACATCCGGATAATCGCGTTCTTCTGAGATTACATCGGCTAAAAATACGATTTTTTCTAGCATTGACATGCCGCCGCGCCCCACTGTATGATAGCGCACCGCATTGAGTACATCAAGATCTGTCACGCCGAATCTGGTTTGTAACAGCTGTGCACCAGCAATGCCATGCCATACTTTCCACGAACGCCGCTCTTCATCACATACATCAAGCGTACTCTGCATCATCAGAGAAAACTGTACGTCTTTGGGCTCTTCCTTACAGATATCATGAACAAGCCCGGCAAAATACGCTGTTTCAGAGTCGACCCCGCCATAGTGTTTTGCCAGCATCTTTGACGCCGACGCAACATTAACCGAATGGCGAAACCGCTTTACTGAAAGTGTTTCTTTCAGATAAGTTTCATATTCTGATAAGATCATATCGATGAATGTTCCCCTTTCTGCGCAGATATCTGATAGAGCCGATGCATTCTTATATATTGTACTACTTTTTCCGGCAAATAGCAAGTATAATCTTGATGTTTTTTACATTTCTCGCGAATTTTTGTCGAGGAAATCGGGAAGGGAGGCGTCTGACAAACTTCAATTTTCCCATATTTTTGGAGCTTAATCTTCTGATCTTCTAATTTTTCCAGATCGTCTGTTTCTCTGGAAATAACGCCCAATGATACAATCTGCAAGATTTCCTTCCAGCGGTACCACTTTGGAAAACTCAGGAACATATCGCTCCCCACAAGCAGCACAATTTCTGCATCCAGATAGATTTCCTGAAAATGCTGCACCGTATAAATTGTATAGCTGACCTCTTTCCGCTCCAGCTCAAAGCTATCCACATGGCAAAACGGCAACGACTGAACGGCAAGCTGGCACATCGCAAGGCGATCTTCGGAAGATGCCATATCATGGCGTGCCTGCTTGAACGGCGAAACATAGGCAGGGATCAGAATCACCTCATCAAGCGATAGACAATGCCTTGCTGTTTCGATCAGATGGAGATGGCCATTGTGAATTGGGTCAAAGCTTCCACCGAACAATCCGATCCGTCGCATCAAAACTTTACTACTGGTGCTTTCGGATTGCGCAGAAACAGCACAAAACGACTACCAATAACCTGTACCACTTCTGCATCGGTCACTTCAGCAAGTTCTGCCGCTGCCTCTCTGGCATCGAGAGGACAATTGTCGAGCACACGCATTTTGATCAGTTCCCGTTTACGCAGGGCATCGCGTACCTGCTGAATCAAGGCGTCATTGATACCGCCCTTTCCGACCTGCAAGATCGTTTCGTATGTGCTGGCAATGCCGCGCAATGCCGCACGCTGTTTACTTGTCAACATAGTTTACTCCTATTCAAAAATTCTTTAAGTTTTTCAAGTGCATCAGCACGGTGGCTGACCTGATTTTTCTCCGCATCGGTCATCTGTGCCATAGTCTTGTCGCCGCATACAAACAGCGGATCATAGCCAAAGCCATTGTCGCCGATGGGCACAGTACCGATTGTGCCTTCACACTTACCTTCAAAATGGTGCGCCATACCATTCTCATCCAGATAACAGATCGCACAGACAAAGCGTGCCGTACGCTTTTCCGGCGGCGTATTTTCCAAAAGCGACAAGAGCTTTTCATTACGCGCCGCATCGTCTGCATCTGTTCCGGCAAAACGGTGAGAATATACGCCTGGTGCACCATCCAGCGCATCAACCATCAAACCACTATCATCGGCAATGACCGGCGTGTGCAGTGCCTCAAAAACTGCTTGAGCCTTAATCGTGGCATTTTCCGCAAAGGTTTTCCCGTTTTCCTCCACATCCACATCAAATCCGGCTTCCCGTTGGGAAACAGCTTCATAACCAAACGGCGCTAAAATCGCGCGAATCTCGCGGAGCTTTCCGGCATTGTTTGTGGCAATAACAACTTTCTTCATTTTTCTCATGCCTCCTCATTTGGTGCAAAAAGCGCGCGCACAAAGTCTGTGCCGCAAAACGGCTGAAGATCGTCGATTTTTTCGCCAACGCCAACTAGCTTGACTGGGATGCCCAGTTCATTGCGAATCGAAACGATGATGCCACCCTTTGCTGTACCATCCAGCTTAGTGAGTACAATACCAGTAATGTCCGCCGTTTCTTGAAACAGACGTGCCTGGTTGACAGCGTTTTGACCCGTAGTGGCATCGAGAACCAACAAAACTTCCACATGACAGCCTTCTGCCTGAGTGGTGATAATGCGGTTGATCTTTGCCAGTTCCTGCATGAGATTTTTTTTGTTATGAAGTCGTCCGGCGGTATCGCAAATAAGAACATCGCAGTCGCGTGCCTTTGCTGCCGCGATGGCATCATAGACTACTGCTCCCGGATCAGAGCCTTCGGCATGCTTGACGAGTTCTACGCCAGCACGATTCGTCCAGACCTCAAGCTGGTCAATCGCCGCCGCACGGAACGTATCCGCTGCTGCTACGATTACTTTCTTGCCATCTTGTTTGAGCTGGTGACAGAGCTTACCGATCGTCGTGGTCTTACCTGCACCATTGACGCCAATGACAAGAACGATCGTCGGTTTCGTTGGATAGGTAAGTATCTGATCTTCACCCAGCATTTCGGTAATGATCTCTTGGATCATGTCCATAATCTGTGCTGGATCGGTCACGCCGCGTTCCTTGACGCGCTGACGCAGCAGATCACAGATCTTCACCGAAGTCTCCGGCCCAAGGTCACTCATGATCATGGTTTCTTCCAGCTCGTCAAACAACTCATCGTCGATTTTAGTAAAGCCACCCAGCACCTGTTGCATCCGCGAGACCATCGCATCTTTCGTCTTGCGCAGTCCATCACGTAACTTCGCAAAAAGCCTCTTTTTCACCGGCACATTTTCCACAACCAGATCCGGTTCTGCCATCGATTCCAGCTCGGATTCAGATGCATCTGGCATTTCTGACACTTGTGCATCTTCTGCCCCTTCGGGCTGTAAATTCCCGGCTTGTTCCGGTGCGGCTTGCACTGCTGCTTCCATATCTTCCGCCCGTGCTGCATTCGGTAGATGATCTTCTTCCTCTGCGACCGGTTCTTGTTCTGGTGGCTGATCATCTTCCGAATCCGGATGTTCGGCACGCTTGGCATCTAGTGCCGCCTGGCGAGCCAGTGCAATCGCCTCCTGACGCGTTTCATCGAGTTGGGTGAGTTTTTCTGCCTCTTCGCGCGCCTGTTCGATCTCAAGCTGTTCATGTTGTTTCAGCTCGCGCATCGCATCTTCGGCGATATGCTCCGATTCCTCCACGAGATCCGCTGTCGGCTCTTCTTCTATGATCGGTTCTGCCTGCGTCGTTTCCTTTCCACGTTTCCAGAATGGCACGCCCTTTTCCTTTTTCTTCTTATGATCAAATAACCCCATAGGGGATCCCTCCTGTTCCTATCACTGCATAAAAGACTATGCTTCCAGCTGTGCAAATTCTTCTTGCTCCATCCGCAAAAGCCGCGAGATACCGTCCTCCTGCATCGTCACACCATAGAGGACATTTGCCTCTTCCATGGCACTGCGCCGGTGAGTCACCAGAATAAACTGTGTTGTATCGATGAAGTTTTGCAGATACTGTGCATATTTGCGTACATTGCCCTCGTCGAGCGCCGCGTCGATCTCATCGAGAATACAAAATGGAGAAGGATGCAGCCGCAAAATGGCAAAGTAAATGGCGATCGCCACGAATGACTGTTCTCCACCGGAGAGCGAAATCAGATTTTTGATAACCTTGCCCGGCGGCGCAACCTTGATCTCAATACCAGATTCCAGAATATTCTCTGGATCAGATAATTCCAACAGCGCCTCGCCACCGCCGAAGAGATCACGGAAAATCTCCCGGAAATTGCGGTTAATCTGAGTAAAACTCTCAGAGAAGATGCGCTGCATTTCATCTGTTAGCGATACGATCAGATCTTCGAGCTCCTGCTTCGCTGTCTGGGCATCCTTCATCTGGGCAGATAAAAAACGGTAACGCTCAGATACCTCGTCATACTCCTCGATCGCTGCCACATTAACTGAACCGAGCGCACGGATCTTTCCCTTCAGGCTTTGCAGTTCACGCTGTGCTGTCTGTAAATCCGAAAGTGGCTGTGCTTGCTGTTGTGCCTGAGAAAGTGACAGTTCATACTGTTCAAAGAGCTGACGAATCACGCCGTCATAGTCACCCTGCACCACAGTTTTGCGCTCTTCCAAGCGACTGAGCTCCCCGGCATATTTTTCACGCGTGACATTCAGTTCCCGCAACCCGGATTGCAGCTGGCGTACCTGGCTGTCCTGTGCGTCATGCACCTGCTGCCAATGCCGGATCTCATCTTGCCCTGTGATACGGTTTTTCTGGAGATCTTCTATTTTTGTCCGATGGTCGTCGATCTCATTTTGTTTGTTTGCAATATGTGTTTGCTGCACCGTAATATCCGTCGCAAGCTGTGCGGCACGTACTTCAAGCGCTTTCTGTTCCTGTTGTTGTTGCTGCATATCACGCGTCAGCGTTTCCATATCCTTTTCCAATTCAACTTTAGCAATATGAAGTTGTGCACGCTTGTCGGCAAGTGCAGACTGCTTTTGCTGCATCTGAACACGTTCATCTTCGTGCTGTTCAAGCGATGCCTGTGCCTGTGTGATGGCATCGCCGAGCTGTTGCTGTTCTTGTTTGGCAGCTTCACACTTCTGTGTTGCCTCATGCAGACGCTGTGTCAGCTGCTTATGCTGCTGCTGTTCCTCTTCCCTGCGTGACTGCATCTGATTGTGAAGGTAAGCTTCTTTTTCCAGCTGTGCCTGTGTCGCCATGTGATCGGACTGTGCCTGCGTACAGGTCTGCCGCAGTGCTGCAAGCTGTGATTCTAGTTGAGCGGACTTTTTCTGCGCCTGTTCGAGTGCCGTTGTCGCTTCCCGCTCGTTCTGTTCGAGTGTCTGGATCTGACCAGAAAGTGCTTCTAATTCTGCACGACGCGTCAGCATGCCACCAGAGCGCTGTGCCGAACCACCGGTAAATGAACCGCCAGCATTAATCACCTGACCGTCGAGCGTTACGATCCGGAATCGATATTGATATGCCTTAGCGATCGCTGTTGCGGCATCCAAATCCTCCGCCACAGCGATCCGTCCTAACAGAAAGCGGACGATCTCTGTGTACTTTGGGTCATAGGTCACAAGGTCATATGCCATGCCGATAAATCCATCGTGGCGTTCCAGTCCGGATTCCGAAAGCGTTCTACCGCGAACGGAGGTCAGGGGCAGGAACGTGGCACGACCGGCACGATGCTGTGCCAGAAAGCGAATCCACTGTTTTGCCGCCTGTTCATCAGCCACGATGAGATTCTGCATTGCGCCGCCCAACGCCGTCTCCAACGCCACGCCATATTTTTGCTTTGTGGTGATCAGCTGTGCCACGGTGCCGCACACCCCGTGTGGCTTTCCGCCATCTGCCCGAAGTACTGCTTTGACGCTGCCAGCAAAGCCTTCCATATTGCGTTCCATGTCCTGAAGTAATTTTTGCCGCTGGCGCTTTTCACGTAACGAAAACATCGCCTGTTCACGATTCTTCCTGCCCATTTCCAGCGCTTCCACCGCACTTGCATAGCGTTTTTGAAAGCCGGCATATTGATTCTGCATTTCCGTCAACTTTTGCGCCGCCTGTGCCGCCTGTATCTTTGCAGCTTCATATGCCGCAGTCTGTGCGTCAGCGTCTTGCTGCAGGGCATTTTGCCGGATGGCATGCTGCGCAAGCTGAGCACGCAACTCTTCCTGCTGTCCTGCGGCAGTCTGATGCATCACGCGCACTTCACTCTGTCGCACATAGAGCTGTTGTAATTTTGCATTTGCCTGTTCGTATGCCTCACCTCGCTTTGCTGCGCACTGTTCAAGTTCCTGCCAATTCTGCTCGATCTGTTCCGCTTCAAGCTGAAGTGTTTCATGTTTTTGCCGCAGCTGCACGGTCTGCTGTGTAAATGCAGCCATACGACTTTCCATATATTTTGTATTCTCCGTTGTTTCTTTGAGTTGATTCTGCAAGCTCCCCAATGTCTGATTCCCATGTTGGATCTCATTTTCGCATACTGCAAGCGCCGCACGCAGCTGCGCCGTCTCTTCCTCCGCCTGCTGAATCTGACCACGCAGTGCCTCAATTTTCAAGGTACTCTCCTGGATCTTCGCATAGCCGTCCTGCACCTGAGCCTCTGTGCGTTCGATTTCAAGTTCTGCGTTCTGATACTCCGCCTGTGCCTGAAGACAGCCGTCTGAAAGCGTCCCCAATTTTTCCCGCAGTGCCGAAAGACGGCGCACCCAAAGCGAAATCTCAAGTGACTTTTGCTGTTCGGCGAGTGCGACATATTGCTTTGCCTTTTCCGCCTGCTTGCGCAGTGGCTCAATTCGCGATTCCAGCTCTGCGGCAATGTCCTGCAAGCGCACCAGATTCTCCTGTGCCGCATCCAGACGCCGCTCAGCCTCCTGCTTTTTGTGGCGAAATTTGGATACCCCGGCAGCCTCTTCGAAAATATCGCGGCGGTCGGTGCTCTTGGCGCTGACGATCTCCGCAATTCTACCCTGGCCGATGATAGCATAGCCATCTCTACCCATGCCGGTGTCCATAAACAATTCTGTCACATCTTTCAGACGCACCTGTTTTCCATTGATGCGGTACTCACTGTCACCGCTGCGGTACAGCTTTCGGGTGACACTGACTACGGCACCATAGGAATCGCCCAGTTCGCCAGACTCGTTGTTAATCTCTAAGGTGACGGCGGCAAAACCCATGGGTTTGCGAGTTTTAGTGCCGGAGAAGATGACGTCCTCCATCTTATTGCCCCGGAGGGTTTTGGTGGACTGTTCGCCGAGTACCCAGCGCACGGCGTCGCCGATATTGCTTTTCCCGCTGCCGTTGGGACCGACAACCGCCGTCAAGCCCTTGTCAAAAGTCAGCTTAATCTTGTCGGGAAACGACTTAAAGCCTTGCAGCTCCAATGACTGTAGATACATGGTACACTTCCTTTTTTGCTCCTGTCTTTACCGGGGATACCACTTGCGATCCCACCGGTCATAGGTCTGTCGATAAGATCGTATTTCGGCAGATACAAGCGATTCACCGTTGGCATCTTGATACGTCTTGTCAAACCGATCAAAATCACCATTCTGATGCCCGTCATGCAGATAATAGCGAATGGCATAACGCACCACATCCGTGTAGGTATTTCGGAAAAAGTCCGTGTGTGCGTAGATAACGGCGTTGTCCCAATAGTCCCCATAAGCGTTGGTTTCAAACTGTGCGGAAAAGCAGCCTTCTTTACACTTTACATCAAAGATGATTGGATGCTCTCCCTCTTTCCCTTTTCATCCGATTTTAGCATGATATCCCTGTGTCAACACAATGTCAAACTGTGGTTCTGCCACGCCATACAGCGTATTCATGCCTTCCGGCGGCATTGCGCCATAACCGCTTGGCTCCGGGCGGTGGAGCGCGTAAATAAACTCGTCGATAAGTTCAGAGTCTAACAGCGTAAATTGAAATTTATACATAGTGAATTTTCTCCCCATTTACCGCAGCACACGCACTGCATACACTTTTCCGCCGAACGCCGACAGCGGCACAAGTGTCTGCGTTTCTTCCAGCGGATCCATACACCAATATTCCCCGTCCCTGCTACAAACAATCAGCACATAGTGGTAGCTGCCGTCACCGCCGACACGCACCCGGACAATGGGATAATGCCCCTGTGCCAAATACGCATCCAGTGCCCCATCATCCAACTCCGAAGCCTCTTGTTTCACTACAGATACGCCCGTCACCTGTTCCAGCACATCCCACTGCAAATTACCCTCGCCGTCATAGACACCTTTCTCGGAAAAGAGTCGGTTCACCGCTCCGGCATCGGCAGACAAGCCGTCCACGGAAATGTCCTGCATTTGCAGGATCGCAGCAACACAGCACGTTAGGCAGCCAGAATCTTCCATCGTATACACCGAATCGCCCAGTCTGTCCGACTTCCACGCGTCGTCTTTCTGATAAAAATAAACCACATTTTCCGGAGCATATTCCAGCGTCGTTTCCACGGAAACCGGTTCTGCGCTGTGCGCGTGCCGATAATAGAGAAATCCGGCACAAATGCCTGCCAATAAAATCACCGCAAGCAGAACGGGAATCCAGAAATTAAACCGCTTTTTCTGCATGTTTCACTCCTAACGAAATCAGATCATACACATTTTTGCCAACAGTAATTTCATACGGCAAAACCTCCGGCGTTTCCGTAACCCTTAATGTCACTCCGCGCTGTGCCAGCCACGTCCGATTGCATCCATGCTGCCCCAGTACCTTGCTCGTGGTGCGCGGCGCCGTCTGCACACATAATTCTGAGCCATTACACGCCGCCGCGGCACGTTCCAGCGCACGCCGATAGAGCCGCGATTCCACCAGTTCCCGATACGCCGGGTGATAATACCCGGCAATCATCCGTTCTCGGATTGACGGAGAATCATGCAGACCCATCCGGATCACATGCACCTTCTCCTGCGCACAGAGACACAGGGCGTCGGCGCAAAACTCTAAAACTGCTTCCTGCGGCAGCGTCGGATAGTTGCCGCTCCGGCAATATTCCGCCAACTTTGTCCCCTCTAAAATAACTGTCGGATAAATCCGCATACTCTCCGGCTTGCACTGAAGCAGCTGCTTTAGTGTGTCATACTCGTCAAAAAGCGTACTGCCATACAGTCCGACCATCTGCTGAAGTCCCAACGAAATCTTTGCCACACGGATCTTCTTTGCCGCAATGCGAACATCCCATGCAGTATGTCCGCGTCCGTTGGCAGCCAGAACGTGATCCGACATACTCTGTGCGCCCAGTTCCACGGCAGTGACATGATAATATTTCAACTTGTCCAGAATGGCATCGTCAATGGCATCAGGGCGGGTAGAGATACGGATACCGGCAAATTTCCCTTTTCCCAAAAAGGGCTGGACTGATTGCAATAATGCCGTCTGATACGCCGGATCTACCGCCGTAAAGCTGCCGCCAAAAAAAGCAATCTCTGCATCATCCAATGTTCCATAGCGAGAGAGCATCTCCCGACAGGTATCTACAACTTCATCCGGTGTAGGAGCATGGATGTTTCCGGTAATGGTGCGCTGGTCACAAAAGCTGCACCGATGGGGGCAGCCAATATGGGGAATGAAAAATGCCAGCGTTTTATGCTTTGTCATAGCCCATCAGCGATAATGCTTCTTTTGCCGCCAGCTGTTCTGCCGCCTTTTTGCTGTGGCCGACGCCTGTCCCGATCACATTGGAGTTCAGGCAGACCTCAACGGTAAACGCCTTATCATGATCTGGACCGCATTCATCCACCAACACATATTCCACCTTTTCCTCCGGATTCTTTTGTATCACTTCCTGGAGCTGCGTCTTATAATCGCGAAATCCGATCGGTGCGCTCTCCTCGGGATCCTCTGGGATAAAGCGCAGGATATGGCGCTTTGCCGCATCCATACCGCCATCCAGAAAAATTGCTGCAATCACAGCTTCAAACGCATCTGCTAAGATCGAAGAACGTTCTCTGCCGCCAGTATGTTCTTCGCCTTTTCCAAGCAATAAAAATTCACCCAGATGGATCTCTTGTGCAAAGACATGCAGTGCCTTTTCACAAACCATCGATGCGCGCAGCTTTGTCAGTTCGCCCTCCGGCAGGTTTGGGTATTTATGAAACAAGAACTCCGATACCACAATCGACAGCACACTGTCTCCCAAAAACTCCAAACGTTCGTTACTGTTGCGGGTCTTACGTTTTTCATTGGCATAGGAAGAGTGCGACAGTGCCTCTAACAGCAGATGTTTGTCATGAAAATGATAGTGAATATATGTTTCAAAGCGTCCTAAGTCTACATATTCATTGTGTTCCATAGGCTGATTGCCCTCCTATTGTTTTTTTGCCGGCTTCGCCGTATGCTGCGTAATGGCTTTGATGACATTTCCGGTGATGCAGTCCTTTGCCTGCCGGATAGCGTTAAAAAACGCCTTGGCGTCTGAGCTGCCATGGGCCTTAATGACCGGTTTTTGCACGCCAAGCATCACGGCGCCGCCAACCGCCTTATAATCCATCTTTTTCGTCAGCGCCCGGATCTTCGGAAAGATTAACAGCGCCGCAAGCTTACCCATTACGCCAGCAAAAAGACTGCCCTTCATCTGGTGTGCCATGAATTTGCCCATGCCCTCATAGAGCTTGAGTGCCACATTGCCAGTAAAGCCATCGGTGACCACCACATCTGCTGCGCCTTTTGGCAGATCCCGGGCTTCGATATTGCCGATAAAGTGTACCGGTGCCTGCTGCAAAAGCGGATAGGTTTCCAGTTCCAACTCTCGCCCCTTGGTATCCTCTGCGCCTACATTGAGAAGCGCCACTCGGGGCTTTGCCACACCCATAACACTTTCCATATAAGCGCTTCCCATGATTGCAAACTGCACCAACATTTCCGGACGACAGTCATTATTGGCGCCGCCATCGATCAGGATAAAAGGTGTCGTCTCCGTAGGCAGCACCGGTGCTGCGGCGGCGCGCTTGACTCCGGGAATACGCTTGACCAGAAATGTTGCACCCACAAGCAATGCGCCCGTACTTCCGGCACAGACAAAGGCGTCACCCTTGCCTTCATACAGTGCACGCATGCCCACCGCCATAGAGGTATCGGCGTGCTGTTTTAAGAGCGTGGTCGGCTCTTCATGGATATCAAAGACCGCTGGGGCATGAAGGACACCTAATCCATCCAGCGACAAATTGTTTTCTGCGGCGCATGCCCGGATCTGGTCTTCATTCCCCACCAGCGTCACTGCCACGTCCAATTCCTTCACCGCTTGTATGCCGCCTTTTATCACCTCCAGCGGTGCGTTATCGCCGCCGAATGCATCAATTAAAATATTCACCGTTTCCCGATGCCTCCTTGTATGTAAAAATCACAATCAGTTCCCGAAAAAGCCACCATAATCCGCCATGCTGTATGCCAGAAGCAGAAAAAACATACTGATTAACAAGAAAATAAGCATGCCCAAAAACGACAACAACGCCAACAGCAATGGTACGGCTTTTTTGGTCTGCGCCCATTTTCGCAACATGACAACCACGCCGATCAGAAAACCGATCGCAGGCAGAAGAAAAAAGAGTCCAAAGATCATTCCTAAGCCAAGTACAAATAGATTTTGCTCCTGTTTCATCATGTTTTACAAGTTCATTTCACGACCTCCGTGCCGCCCCATTCTACCACAGTGAATCCTTCTCGTGTAAATGGCGCGATCTCCGGTTCTTGCACTGCCACCGGTTCTTCCAGCGCCTGATATGCCATAAACACACGCAGCACACGATCCGGAACCGGCGTGATTTCCAGCTTTGCTGCATCCGTATAGACTTCCTGCTGGAATGTGATCAGATTATACGGATTGTCCTGCATTTTTGGCAACCAGTACACAATGAATTCATTATATTCTGTCGGCGTCAGACCAATTCTTGCCAATGTATCCTGCAAGAATGCTGCGGTATCCTCGCCCTTGACCACAAAGCCTTCTGAAAGATCCCACTGTATTTGCGAAATACCTTCCCAATACAAGTAAGAATACTCTCTGCCGTCCGCCAGATTGGTCAATGTCCCATCCGGCTGTGCCATGACGTTCCAGCCGTCTGTGTATGTCGGATAAGTACAGGTCAGATCCCCATCAAAATCCAATCTGACGCTGACCTGCATTTCTTCTTCGGGGTAGAGATAAATCACAGGCTTGTCAATGCCGATTCCCCTTTGATTCATCTCATGATAGTATTCCAATACCGCTTCTTCGTATGCTTCAGAAGTCTCGTAATCGTCCCGGGCAGGTTCTTCAATCAAAAACGCCGGACAATCCCGATAGTATTCATGCATCGCCTTGTCGAAGGCTTCCTGAGTTGCATAATCATCCCGGACGGGCTTATCCGGCAAACTTGAGAACCAGAGAGAGATACCCAATACTGCCAGTCCGATGATTGCCAGCCCGACAAGCCATTTGCCCCACCTTTTCCTTTGACATGACATCTGCCTGTCCTCCTGATCACTTCTGTGCCTGCAAATACGCCTCCAGCGCCGCCATGGCACGATCGGCATATGCCTGATACTTCTCCTGTTTGCCGCGGATCCGCTTTGGCAGATCGGGAAGAATCCCCATATTGGCCCCCATGGGCTGGAAATCCTCCGTAGCGGCACTGCTGATATATGCCGCCAACGCACCCATCATGGTTTCTCGAGGCAGGATCATCGGCATCTTTCCGGACAATTTCCGCGCCAGATTGATTCCAGCGAGCATACCGCTGGCCGCCGACTCCATATAGCCCTCGACGCCGGTCATCTGCCCGGCAAAGTAGAGATGCTCTGCACCCCGGAAGGAATAATCTGCATCCAAAAGCCGTGGGCTATCCAGAAAGGAGTTTCGGTGCATCACGCCATAACGATGGAACTCGGCGTGCTCGAGTCCCGGAATCATGGAGAAAACCCGGCGCTGTTCCGGGAATTTCAGATTCGTCTGAAATCCAACTAAGTTATACAACGTCCCTTCACGGTTTTCCCGGCGCAGCTGTACCACTGCCCACGGACGATGCCCCGTTCTCGGATCAGTCAACCCCACGGGCTTCAAAGGGCCAAATCGCATGGTGTCCACGCCACGAGAAGCCAACACCTCAATCGGCATACATCCTTCATATACCCGAAACGCCGCCTTATCACAGTCATGGAGCGGCGCACGTTCCGCATGGATCAACGCCTCATAAAACGCCTCATATTCTTCCCGGTTCATGGGACAGTTAATATAATCCGCATCCCCTCGTCCATAGCGCGCCGCAAAAAAGATCTTGTCTCTGTCTAGGCTCTCAAAGCTGACAATGGGCGCCGCCGCATCATAAAAACTCAGCCGGGTGCCACAGCGCTCTTCTATCGCCTGTGCAAGTTTACCATCCGTTAGAGGACCGGTGGCAATAACGGTAGGAGCATCGGGGATTGCTTCAATCACGGCGGTTTTCAGGACGATATTCGGGTGCTCTGTAATCGCCTTTGTAGCAAGAGCGGAGAACTGATCTCGATCTACCGCCAGAGCGCCACCTGCGGGAACTGCGCACTTTCTAGCACACTGCATCAAAAACGACCCGAGCCGGGTCATTTCGGCCTTGAGCAACCCTGCCGCCGAATTCAGGCGATCCGCCTTGAGAGAATTGGAACAGACCAATTCTGCCAGCCCATCGCAATGATGCGCCGGGGTGTATTGCAGCGGCTTCATCTCATAGAGGATAACAGAAAAGCCTGCCTGTGCCAGCTGCCATGCCGCCTCACATCCGGCAAGCCCGCCACCAATGACAGATACTTGCGCCATCTTATGCACCTCCGCCTATAGGACGGGAATAGCCGCATCCCGGCTTTTCGCAGACCAGATTGCCGGACTTACCACCCTTCTGGAACAACGTTCCACCACACTGGGGACACTTTTCCTCCGTTGGAACGTTCCAAGTCATAAAATTACAGTCCGGATAGCCGCTGCATCCATAAAAGCTACGGCCGCGCTTAGATTTTTTTAAAATGATCTTCTTACCGCAGAGTGGACAGTTCCCGGCAGTCTCCTGCACAATCTTCTTGGTGTTTTCGCATTCCGGGAATCCTGGACACGCCAAAAATCTGCCGTATTTGCCGATCTTAATAACCATGTTTCTTCCGCAGCGTTCGCAAATAACATCCGTTTCTTCGTCCGGAATCTTCACGCGCTTGCCTTCCATTTTCTTTTCGGCTTCTTCCAAAGTCTGGGAGAAATCACCATAGAAATCTTCCAGCGTAGACACCCAGCTTTTCTTGCCCTGTTCTACTTCGTCAAGACTGTTTTCCATATCGGCGGTAAACTTCACATCCAGAATATGCGGGAAATGCTCTTTCATCAGCTCTGTGATCACTTCTCCCAACACCGTCGGCTTTAGCTGTTTGCCCTCGCGTTCTACATAGAGATGCGCCGTAATAGTGGTGATAGTCGGCGCATAGGTACTCGGTCTACCAATGCCATTTTCTTCGAGTGCCTTGATCAACGTCGCTTCTGTATAGCGCGGCGGTGCCTGTGTAAAGTGCTGATTGCCATCCAAGGATTTCAGGTTGATCTGCATGCCATTTTCCAGCTCCGGCAGATTCTTGTTTTCATTCTTGTCACTTTTAGTGTCGTCATAGAGCACCGTAAAGCCATCAAACTTCATTGTCGAGCCAGTGGCCTTAAAGATACAGCCATCTGCACCGATGTCCACCGAAACAGTATCCAGCAGCGCATCCGACATCTGGCTTGCGATAAAGCGTTCCCAGATCAGACGGTAGAGCTTATATTGATCCGAGGTCAGATTTTTCTGCACCTGACTCGGTGTCAGATGGGGCAGAGACGGACGAATCGCTTCATGGGCATCCTGTGCATTTTTCTTAGACTTATACACGCGTGGCTCCGGCGGCAAATATTCCTTGCCATACGTGTCAGTGACATACTCTGCCGCAGCCTTCTGTGCCTCTTCAGAAATGCGTAGGCTGTCCGTACGCATATAGGTGATCAAACCGACCGCACCCATACCATCAATCTCTACGCCTTCATACAATTCCTGTGCCACCTTCATGGTACGCTTTGACTGGAAACCCAACCGGTAGGATGCATCCTGCTGTAGGGTTGAGGTGATAAACGGCGGTGCCGGATGACGACGCGTTACACGCTTTTTGACATTTTCCACATGATAATCTGCATCTTTCAGTCGTGCCACTAGTACATCTGCCGACGCCTTGTCAGGGATCTCCATTTTATCCACACGCTGACCATCCACGCGGATGAGCTTTGCAGAAAAGACCTTACGGGATGGCGGCGCCGTAAATTTGGCATCGATCGACCAGTATTCCTGCGGTACAAAAGCGCGAATCTCGTTTTCGCGATCCACCACCAAACGCACCGCCACTGACTGCACACGACCAGCGGATAATCCGCGGCGCACCTTTTTCCATAGAAATGGACTGAGCTTATACCCCACTAGGCGGTCTAAGATTCGGCGTGCCTGCTGGGCATTCACCAGATCGAGATCAATCTTGTGGGGATGACTCATGCCGTTCTGCACGCCGCTTCGGGTAATCTCGTTGAATTCCACGCGGTTATCCCCGTTCATATCCAGATTCAAAATCTGTGCCAGATGCCACGAAATCGCTTCACCTTCCCGATCCGGGTCCGTTGCAAGGTACACACGGTCACACTTTGCCGCATGCGCCTTGAGTTTTTTGATGACATCCTCTTTGTCCTTCATATTAGTATACTGGGGAGTAAACCCGTGTTCCACATCCACGCCAAGTTTGGACTTCGGCAGATCGCGGATATGCCCCATCGATGCGACCACATCATAATCTTTCCCCAGATATTTCTGGATGGTTTTCGCCTTTGCCGGCGACTCTACGATCACTAAATTTGACATAATTCTCTTTCTCTCATTCTCTGGATTCTGTTACTGCCAAACGGATTTCAATGACATGAATGATGACATCCTGGTAAAGATAAAGCGGCAGCTCTTATATGATACGATATTGTTTTCCCGGGATCCGTTCGATCTTCCCGAACAGTTCCAATTCGATCAACGTATTGAGCAGGGTTTCCATAGGAAGTTCAATCTCTGCGGCAATATCATCAATATGCATCACCTGCATACGCCGCAGCATTGCAATGATCTGCTGTCCCGGATCATCTGAAACCGAGTCCTTTGCGATCGGTTCCGAAAACTGTAATTCAGAATGTGGTGGCTGCGCTGTTTCTGACAATGCTGTGCGCTGAATTTGCGATCCCATTGTTTTCACAGGAACAGAAGCAGCTTCTTGTACAGGCGCTGGCTGATGATCGGAAGGATTCGTTTCCGATGACAGATCATGTCTGCGAAGAATAGATTGGTTCTTGAAAAAAGGACTCATACCATTCGTCGCAATATTCATCATCCAGCTGCCGTGCATATCACGCACATCATATTCATAGAAAATATCACTGCTGTCAAACACCGGAATCGCCCCATCCCGAAGATATTTTATCACACCCATATATCGTTTGTCAAATATGTCCGCAGGCGGAAGACAAAACAGATCGCGACCCTGTTCAATCGCATATTCTGCTGTTACGAGCGCGCCACTCCTGGAGGGTGCCTGTACCACAAATGTTCCCATGGTCAAACCGGACAAGATACGGTTGCGGATCGGGAAATTACTCGAATGCGGTTCAACACCCGGTAAAAACTCCGAGAGCAATAGGCCGTTTGCTGCAATTCTGGCTTTCAGCGAAACATTTGGCCTTGGATATGCCTGATCCAATCCGCATCCCATTAACGCAACGCTCGGTCGGCCGTGCTCAAGCGCGCAAAGATTGGCGGCAATATCCACACCCACCGCAAATCCTGTGACAAATATAAAGCCGCGCCTGATCAGATCCTGACAGATAGTCTTTTCAATGCGAAGGCTGTATTCCGTGGGATTTCGCGTCCCCACGACCGTCAACAAATTATCGTTTTGCAGCAGATCGAGCTGCCCCTGATAAAATAGCAGCACCGGTGGATTTTCAATGGCATGCAAAAGAGAGGGATACTCTGGATCACCATACCAGAGAATCGATTGATGCTGCGCCATACATCGTTCTAAAATTGCATCGATATGCGCCGGGCGGATCTGTCCGATGCGCCGCATGCTGTGCTCCGAAAGATGACACATGCGCTGCTCTTCTGAAGATCGAAGCGCTTTTTCCGCATTCTGCGGTGTTTGATAACGAAGCAACAGATCCCAGACGCGTCTGTTTCCGGTCCCCAGCACCGACACAAGCCAGATCAGGCTCCGGATTTCGCCCTCATATTTCATGTGCACCTGTCCTCTCCCCTATTTTGCATGCGCTTGACTTCCCACAAGATAATCCCTGCCGCCATCGCTGCATTCAGCGATTCGATCGTGCCATGCATCGGAATAGTAATTTGCCGGTCACATGCCGCAGAAACTTCGCACGGCAAGCCATTTCCCTCGTTACCAATTACAACTGCTGTACCAGGACGAAACTGGCACTGACCCACAGGTTCGGCGTTTTTCTCTACAACAGCTGCACATGTTTCAATCCCGGCGCTACGGCACGCTTCGAGTACAGATTCAATTTCCGACGTACAACACACCGGCACACGAAAAAGCGAACCCATGGTAGCACGCACAACCTTCGGACTGTAAATATCACAGCAAGCGCTATAGATCACACCGTCGAGCCCCATGGCATCGGCAGTGCGCAGAATCATCCCAGCATTCCCCGGATCTTGCAGTTGGTGCAAAACCGCATATGTTCCACCTTTTTTCAAAAGCGACGTCAGCGGCGGCGGCACAGGAATCTCACAGATCGCAAAAACGCCCTGGGCATGTTCTGTCTGAGAAAGCTCGGCGGCGATCGCATCTGAGATCATTGCACAGCGCATCCCAGACATCGGAATCGAACACTGTTCACTGCGCCATCGCGCATAGCCCTCCTCCGTCCAGAAAAGATATCTGAGGACAGCGCCATTGCGACAGGCATCAGCCGTCAGACGCAGCCCTTCCAGCACAAAAAGCCCCATCTTTCTGCGTTCTTTCCGCGTGTTTGCCAGCTTGCGATATAATTTTACCGCTGCATTATCACGCGCCGTGATCATGATAAGTGGCTCTGCCGTCATTGTTCCGCACTCCCTTCCCAATAATACAACAAAACACGCTCCGTTTCAAGTTGCAGAGCGTGTTTCCGATTCAAGGCTTACAGAGCAGCCTTTGCCTGTTCTACAATTGCAGTAAAGCCAGCAGCATCATGAATTGCAATTTCAGACAGTATCTTGCGGTTGAGTGTGATGCCTGCCTTCTTGCAGCCGTTCATAAACTGCGAATAGTTGATACCATTCATTTTGCATGCCGCAGAAATACGAGTGATCCAGAGCTGTCTGAACTCTCTCTTCTTCTGCTTTCTGCCGATGTATGCATAATTGCCCGACTTCATAACGGCCTGTTTCGCCATCTTGAAGTGCTTGCTCTTGCTACCCCAATAACCCTTTGCAAGCTTCAGGGTCTTATTTCTTCTCTTGCGAGTCATCATTGCACCTTTAATGCGTGCCATAATCTTCTACCTCCGTGATTCTCTCGTATCGTTCTCAGGCCCATTTTTCCATTTTTACAGATACGGCATCAGTTTTTTCAGTGCCGGTGCGTTTGTCACATCTGCAATGCCAACTGTGCGTGCGATTCTCTTACGCTTTGTCGCCTTCTGTGTCAGTCTATGTCTTTTATTTGTCTTCTGATACTTCACCTTCCCGGAAGCGGTCATCTTAAAACGCTTTTTTGCGCCGGAATGTGTTTTTACCTTGTTCTTTGCCATCGGTGATTCCTCCTGTTTACTTCGATGCTTTCGGTGAAATGAACATGACCATGCTGCGGCCTTCCATTTTTGCCGGCTTTTCAACAACGCCAACCTCTGCACACGCCTCTTTGAAACGATTCAAAAGCTCTTCGCCGATCTGAGGATGTGCGATCGCGCGCTTACGGAATCGAACAGAAACCTTCAGCTTATCGCCGCCCTGCAAAAACTTCTTTGCCTGATTGACCTTTGTTTCAAAGTCATGGGTGTCGATCGCGGAAAACATTCGGATCTCTTTAATCGAAACAACCTTCTGATTTTTCCGGGCTTCTTTTTCCCGCTTCTGCTGTTCAAAGCAGTACTTGCCGTAGTCCATGATCCGGCACACCGGCGGCTTTGCCTGCGGCGCGATCTTCACCAGATCGAGATCCTTATCGTAAGCAAGCTTTTGTGCATCTCTCGCAGACATTGTACCGAGCTTTTCGCCGTTCTGGTCAATGACCAAAACTTCTTTGTCTCGGATCTCCTCGTTGATCTGCAAATCTTGTTTGCTGATAAGCCAGCACCTCCAAACATGTTAATTGCCAAACAAATACAGAACAAAAAAGTGCTCACATTTTATGTGAGCACACCTTCTCCATACATACAGCACCTATGCAAAGTTCTCCTGCAAAAGCGCTATGTCAATATCGACCGTTTCGACAACCAGCCAAACGGTGAGAACGGAAATGCTCTTCTTTGTTTTCTTTATGTATTATATCATGGCATTATGAATCTGTCAAGGGATAATTTTGAATTTTACAATTTTTACACAATTTTCTATGGAGATTCCTTCGGAGGAGAATTCAGATATTTCGAAATAAAATCCTCTATACATTTTAATCCATTTTATGAAGCACGCGGTCTCAGAAACATTCTGATGTCGTGTGTTTTTCTTCTTCCGCCAGCTTTGCAAACAATACCGGCGTAATCGCCGGATAAGTCAGCGCATCGGGCAATTGCGCAAAAGCTCTCACCTCTGCCATTTCGCTCTCCGGGATATCCCCCAGCTTTTCGATCACTGCAGTAAATACCACACCATTTGCACCACAATGGGTTTTGGGGTTCTCCGCACGATAGTCACAAAACGCTCGCAGATCAAATTCCAATGCGCCGGATTCTTCATAAAGTTCCCGGCGCGCTGCATCCAGTGGTGTTTCACCCGGTTCAATATGGCCGCCCTGCGTTTCCCATGTGTCGCGTGCCTTATGGCGGCTGAGGAGAATATTTCCCTGATAGCAGGAAAGGACAACAACATAGCGATATTCCTTCAAAGTATACAGCGGATAAGTATGACAGACCACCATTTCACTTTCACCTCGATCGATCTTTCAAATTTTCTTGCTGCCTTCTTCATGAAGAAGCACGCGGCAATCACAGTCCGGCTTCCCAATCCCAATTATAAACCTCCAGCGACGTCAGATCATACGGTGTCAGCTGGTATACACAATTGTTCAACCAGTTGGAAAAGAGCAGGTTTGCACTGCATCCCCAACTGTAATGCGGCTCTCGCGTCGGGTCGTCATCCGGGAAATATCCATACGGCAACGCAATATCCATTCCCTTTTGTGCATCGCGCAGATACTCCTGCCGCAACGTACAGCGATCATATTCAGAATGTCCGGTAATGAAATACTGTCGGCCATTGTTGTTTGCAACAATATGCACGCCGGACTGCTCGGATTCCGTCAGGATACAAAGCCGATTCACCTTCTCAATATCCACACGGCGTACTTCGGCATGGCGTGAATGAGGCGCATGGAATACGTCGTTGAATCCGCGCAGAAGCTGGCAGTGCGGCATCAGCACACGCTGTGGGAAAACACCAAACATTTTTTGCGGTAAGGTGTATTTTGGAACATCAAAGTGATAGTATAATCCGGCGAATGCCGCCCAGCAGATGTGCATGGTGGAAAACACATGTAACTTCGTCCACTCCATAATCTGGCAAATCTCCTGCCAGTAGTCGACTTCCTGAAACTCCAGATGCTCGACCGGCGCGCCGGTAATGATACAGCCATCATAATACTGATCACGGATCTCATCGAAAGTACGATAAAACGTTGCAAGATGGTTTTGTGATGTGTTCTTACTGATATGACTGGAAACATGCAAAAATTCCACGTCTACCTGAATCGGTGTATTGCTGAGCAGACGCAGAAACTGACATTCCGTTTCAATTTTTTTGGGCATCAGGTTTAGTATCAACACCCGAAGCGGACGGATATCCTGATGTGCCGCACGATCTTCACTCATGACGAAGATATGTTCCTTCGCCAAGATTTCATACGCCGGCAGATCCGGCGAAATACAAATGGGCATCGCCCAGTCCCTCCTTTTTCAAATTCCAGTGGAAACTTCCTTATGACTTTTCCGATTTTCCAATGGCATTACGCAGTGCACGCAGTTCTTCCGCCGTCAGGTCGCGATATGTACCCGGCTTTAACATTCCAAGCTTGACCGGACCGATACTAATGCGGCGCAGCCGTGCAACTTCTAAACCAACCGCTTCGCACATGCGGCGAATCTGGCGATTTTTTCCCTCATGGATCGTAATCAAAAGCACGACGCGTCCCGGCTCTTTCGCCTTGACAACAACGTTCGCCGGCTGGGTGATCGTACCATCAAGATCCATTCCCTGCGACAACCGGATCAGCTGTTCCTCCGTCACATCTGGTCGCACCGTGACACGATACGTCTTGTTAATATGACGGCTCGGATGCATGATTCCGTTGGCAAAAGTACCATCGTTGGTCAAAAGCAGCAGCCCTTCGGAGTCTTTGTCCAGTCGCCCGACCGGATAGACCCGTTCTTCCACCCCATCGAGCAAATCGGTGACACACCGGCGATTGAGTTCATCTGACATCGTGGTAACATAGCCGCGTGGCTTATAAAGCATAATATAGCGCTTGTTCTTTTTGCGCGGAATATAAATACGTTCACCTCCGACGGTAATGATATCTGTCGGACGAGCCTTATCTCCAAGCTTTACGGGATGACCGTTAACCTTGACCTTACCAGCAGAAATGTATGCTTCTGCCTTTCGCCGGGAACAATATCCAGCATCTGACAATATTTTTTGAATCCGAATTTTTTCCATTTCCTTCCTCCTAATGATCCGATTATCGTTTGACAAGTTCCTTAATCCGATGCCAGATCCGCCTAATCCCAGATGAATGCTTCAGTTCACAATCCAGTTCTTCTGGTTCAGAATACGCTGCTTCTTCTGTTGCGATCAGCGTTCCGCCTGCGACGATCCGTTCACCGCACATCGCCCTCCATATTCCAACTTCCTGTCCGGATGTGATCGGGGCATAGAGAAACGGTGCGGTTTCAATTTCATATGTCAGCTCTGGTGCTGTATCCTCCGTCGTTCCGATCGTCAATTCTGAATTCATCTCCACTGTGACAAAATCGGTATTGCTTCCAACTACTGGAAGATCCCAGCTTTCTACCGCAAGCTGCATTGGTTCAATCTGTGCAAAGCATGCATCGTAAAGTTTCAGATGATCATTCCAGTCATCTGGTGCATCCAGTGTCACACAAATCAGCGTTACACCGTTGCGCACCTGTGCCGAAACAAGACACCGACCGGCTTCGTCCGTAAAACCGGTCTTGACACCGATCACTCTGTCATCCATATCGAGCAGTTTATTCGAATTCGTCAACCACCGATCGTATGGCGGATTGCCGAATCGAACCTTCGCCTCCGACTGACTACAAATTTCGCAAAATGTTTCATTCTGAAGTGCTGCAGCCGTCAAAATGGCCATATCATATGCGGTAGAGTAATGTTCTGGATCATGCAGACCCGAAGGCGTAACAAAATGCGTCTGGGACATGCCAAGCGAAGCGGCCTTTTGGTTCATCCGTTCGGCAAACGCCGCATAACTTCCGGCAAGCTTTACCGCCGTCGCGCCAGCGGCATCATTCCCGGATGGCAGGAGCATTCCAAAACAAAGTGCACGCTTTGTCACGATATCTCCCTCGACAAGACCCATGGATGAGCCTTCCACATGAATGGCATCGGAGTCGACCACAAATTCTGTATCCAGATCGCCGCTTTCCAAACAAAGCAGCGTTGTCATGATTTTGGTTGTACTTGCCATTGGCCGCTTTTCATCGGCGTTTTTTTCATAGAGCACTTCGCCCGTCATGGCCTCCATGACAATACACGCTTCCGCCGAAACCGTCGGCTGTGCCGAAACCGGTTGCGCTGGAACTGTCAACGCCACGATCCACAACACTACCGCGATCAGGTCAGACATGATCGCAACACCATAGTTTCTCTTCATTTTAGCTGCACTCCTTGTCTTCTGGTTTTTCTCTACAGGATATGCAGCACACGCTGTAAATATGGCTATTCCTTGTTTTCAGTTTCCACTGCGGCTGATTCTGCAGAAGCATCATTTTTCGGCGCTGATGCAGATTTTTCCTTTCCGTTTTTCTTGAAGATGCCGCCAATCTGATTCACAACTTCCGGAACTGCACGAATCGCACTGGTCAGCACATCGCCTGCCTCGTCCATCTGAAGCAGCCGCACGCCGTCCTCCTGAACAACTAGAAACGCCACCGGCTGGATCGACACACCAGCACCAGCGCCGCCGCCAAAGAGATCTTTTGGATTGGACTTTGCTGGCAGATCAGAGCCACCGGAAGCGAATCCGTAGGAAACCTTTGACACCGGAATGATTGTCACGGCATCGGATATCCGGATCGGATCCCCGATGATCGTCTGTACATCAACCATCTCGCGCATTTTTTCCATGGTTACACCCATGAGATCCTGAATTTGTCCTTTTTCTTTCATGTTCTCTTCCTCCTATTGCAAAGCTTTTGTGTGTATATGTGTTTCCGATTGGTTTTGCGGTTCTGGCTGTTCCGGAGCATGCTGCTTTTTTTGCATCGCCATGCCGACAGCAAAGCTAAACAGTGCCACAAGTGCCGCAAGCGGACATACATGTAGTTTACCCCGAATGATCCAGTCCATACGATCTGTACCAAAAGCGCAGCAAACTTGTACCTGTTTCACCCGGACACGCATCATGCTCTGTATCAGTCCCAGCGCCGTATAGAGCGCCGCATTCACTGTGCCATATGTCAAGGCGCATTCTTTTGCATCAAAGCATCCAACGCGTATACCAATCGTCAGACCGTGTACAGAGATCCCTTTCCAGAACCGCCGCAGAGGTCTGGGAAGAATGGATGAAGTTTTTCGAAACAAGTACCAGTAACGCTTCCAGTTTATTTTTTTTGAAGTGTTTTCCGTTTTCTCCGACGTATCCGCACGCTGTTTTTTCTTTCTGGGAAAATGCTTTGCCATGCGCTGGAACAGTCCTTTTTCTGCACTGGTAAACAGCGCAATCCCAATCCATGAGAGCTTCCAGTCCGATCTGTCCCGCAGTGTATCGACATCTAGCCGCACCACTGCTGGCATGCATAGCAAAAACAGCAAAAATACTAACATACCAAGTGCAATCCAAACCCCGACCATGCGCTACACCTCTTCTCTTCGGATGCGACTATTGCGACAGCTTTTCCGGATCCACTGGAAGCTGTTCGACCTCTTCGGATAACGGCTCAGGCTCTTCCATCCGCAGCGCCGGGATCGGCGGCAGATCATCAAGAGAGGAAAGCCCGAAGCAGCGTAAAAAGTGCGGTGTCGTTACATAGGCGATCGGGTGTCCCGGCACATCGAGCCTGCCGCCTTCAGTCAGAAGTTCTTTTTCCACCAATGTATTCACAACAGAACTGCTGTCCACGCCGCGCACATGCTCGACAAAGCTCTTACTGACGGGCTGGTTGTAAGCAATGATCGTCAGTACCTCCATCGCCGCCGCCGAAAGCGGTGTCATTTTTTTAGTTTCCATTACACGTTTGATCATCGGTGCATACACCGGCTGAGTACTCATCTGCCATGTACTGCCAAGCTTCTGGATACAAATCCCACTGCTGTGGGACGCATATTCCTCTGCCAGCCGACTCAGTGTCCCTTCAATCTGCACCGCCGGAATTTCAAGTGCTTCTGAGATCCGTGCTGTGCTGACGGGTTCACCGCTGGCAAAAAGGATCGCCTCGAGTGTTGCGGATAAATTTTCTATGGTGAATTCTTCCATGATTGTTCCCCATTCTCTGTGGATTATTCTGCGGCAGCTGTCACTGCCCTGCGTTTTTTTGGGCGATCTGTGCGGCGATAAATATAGCTGCCATCATCACTGATGCCGATCCTTCCATGTTTTGTCAGCTCCAAAATTGCCAGAAACAGTGCCACACGTGCCGAGCGCCCCCGGACATCTGCGTAGATTTCGCCAAAATAGACGTGCTCGTTGTGATAGACTTTGCGCATGACATAGACTACTTTCGACATGACGGATACAACTGGCTGGCTCACAACACGCTTTAATCCGTTTTGAACAAGTTCCTGCGGTTTGCGGTGCTTTTGTCCCATACGCTTCCACGACTCTAATAGAACTTGAGGTTCATGCTGGCGCGCATATGCACCGGAAACACGAATCTTCATCGGCGCACGTGTGAAAATCTGATCGCCGACAAACCGGTCACGCAAAAGCAGTGATGCTTGTTTGCAGAGTGCGTATTCAATCAGCGCGCCCTGAAGCGCCTGTTTCTCCTTTTGTGCCTCTTCCGGGCGAGGGAGAAGTGAGGCTGTTTTAATATAGATCAATCTTGCCGCCATCTCAAGAAACGACCCGGCGAGCTCTAAGTCCTGTTCGCGGCACTGTTCGAGATAGTTGAGATATTGTTCCAGAAGGCTAGAGATCTCGATGTCATAAATATTGAGCTTGTGTTTGGTGATCAGGCTTAACAGCGCATCCATCGGGCCCTCAAAGACTTCTAACTTAAATGAGATCGTCTGCATTACGTTATCTCACCAGCGGAAGGAGAAGATCTACAATCCAATAAGTGCCGCGGAACAACAGTGTTTCGAGCTGACCGGAAGCCCAGCCAAGTGGTATGCTGATCGCACGCAGCACCACTAAGAGAAGCAGGATCAGCGACAGCATCTGTTGATGCATCTGCATCCACATCGACTGACGATAGGGCAACAGCGCCATCAAAACTTTAGAGCCATCGAGCGGCGGGATCGGAATCAAATTAAACAGCGCCAGACAGATGTTGACCGAAACAAAACCACGCAGGAAAAGGTAGACCATCTGTAAAACCTCGCCGCCATATACATAAAAAAATGGCAATGTGACCTGAGATAAGATCATGCCAACGATTGCAGCCAGCAAATTTGAAAACGGTCCGGCGAGAGACGTCCATATGATACCACTACGGGGATTGCGCATGCGTGCAGGATTGATCGGAACTGGCTTTGCCCAGCCGAATCCCGTCAGCAACAGCAAGATCGCACCGATCGGATCGATATGTGCAAACGGATTGAGCGTCAGCCGTCCGCTTGCTAACGCTGTATCATCGCCGAATCTTCGTGCCATCCAGCCATGCGCAAATTCATGCAGCGGCAGGATCAATAAAATGACCACAATACGCGCTAAAATCAGGTAACCGCTGATATTAAAAAAATTCTGAATTGCACTCATATGCATACTCCCTTCTCTGATAACCCAAAATGGTATACATACCATTATACATGATTCAGATCCAGATTTCAAGCCCAGCCAGATTTTTTTTTCAAAATACTGCTTTATCATGCTTTGTGCAGGTTTATGGATAAGCTTTACAAAGAAAAAGTCAAAATAAAAATGAAAATTTTGATCAATAGCCTTTGTTTGTTCTGTTTTCGTAGATAAAAAAAAATATTTGAAAGTATTCGAAAAAATGCTTGCTTTTTTTTACGGTATCTGATAAAATAGATATGTTAGTTTGCAGATTGTCTGAAATACGGTCTGGCATGATGCTTCGTAAAAGGAGGTGCAGTAGTATGGCAAAATGTGAAATTTGCGGAAAGGGCGTAAGCTTTGGTATCAAGGTTTCTCACTCGCACAGACGTTCCAACAGAACGTGGAAACCGAATGTAAAGCGTGTAAAAGCAGTGGTAAAGGGTACGCCTTGTCATCTGTACGTTTGCTCCAGATGCCTGCGCTCCGGCAAAGTGGAACGTGCATAAGCCTGAAGAAAAAGGGTTTGCCGCTGAGACGGACTATTCATAATTGTAGAAAGCTGCCAGATGAAACGCCTTTGTTTCATCTGGTTTTTCTCTTTTCTACACATCATTTCCCAAAATAGGCAGCAAAACCATATAGACAAATGAAACAAAAATTGTCCATTGACTTTGTGCACTGTGGCGCTTATAATACTTTTGCACAAAATCGCTTGCTTTTTTGGCAGAAGTGTGTTATACTAATCATATCCCTGTAAATACCTGCGCAGAGTGCGACGCAGCCCCATTACTGGGTGATAATCTTTTGATGAGGTGAACCGAATTGGCACAACTGAAAAAACCTACAATTAAAAATCCCGATCTGGTTGCCGCTATGGCGGATTTCAAACAGAGTCAAAACCCACAGACAGAAGAAGCCATGCTCAGCGCAATACAGGAGGCTTCCTTTATCGCGCCGATCTCTCTGCGCACTTCGCTCGATGAAGTAGAGCCCGATGAAAACGGTCAGCGTCAGGTACAGGCATCTCTGATGGCGGTTACCAATAAGGCTGGCACAAAGCTGTTTCCGGCATTCACTGACTGGCTGGAATTCCTGAAATGGAAAAATGATCCAGATGCAGAAACCATGGTCATTACATTTGATCAGTACTGCGACATCCTGCTCAAGCAGAACATTGATATCCGCGGCATTGTCATCAATCCGGCGGAAAACAACATTGTCATGCATAAAGAAAAGATGGCAGAGATCAAGGGTGTAACGCTTCCTGAAACATCGACTGCAACACCGAACACAAACGGAAACCATACCATCTCGCCACTGCTCGGCACAGATAAACTTACCAATCCGGATGTGGTAGCTGCAGCAGTACGTCTGCGCAATGAACCGTCGCAAGAAGTACAGAACCAGCTGTTCACTGCTCTACGCAAGGGTCGTTTTGTTGCGCCGGCAATTATTCGTGATTTCCCGAAAGAAGTAAAGCCAGGCGAAAAGGCAAACGCAAAAGCAGAATTCATCATGATCAACCGTGATGACAAAAAGTTCCTTCCGATCTTCACCAGCTTATCTGAGCTGCAAAAATGGACCGCAGCTCCGCAGTGCAGTGCGCTTCCGATGACATTTGCACAGTATACCGGTATGCTTTCTACACCGCAGAATACGGCGGCCGGCATCGTAATCGATCCATTCACGATCGGTCTTGCTTTCACCAAAGAACAGGTGATGGCGATCCAGCCGCGGCTGGAACTGCAGGAACTAAAAGTGATCCCGATGGACATGCTCCAAGAGCTGAAAACACATATGGAAACGATCCCCTCGATCAAGAAAGCATATCTTGCAGGCATCAAGGCAAACGGCACAGACGGACACCTCATTTTGCTCGAACTGGATGATCCGAAAACGGATATCCGCGAACTTGCAGAACCGATTGCACAGATCGCAAAAAAACATGGTTCCTGCGTTGTGGCGCCGGTGGAATCTCCGCTGGGTAAACAGGCAACTGAAGGAAAAGCGCCGTTCTACGAAGCGTAACATGCAATTTGCACTGTATTTTGTTGTCATTTGATAGCATATTCCAACCTAACAACAGGAGTGAAAGGCACAGATATCTAGTGTCTTTCACTCCTGTTGTTTTACAGTAAAACGGTACTCACAGCATGCCGCTTCACTACCTCCAAAAATAAAAAGAGGTTTGCTGCCTTCTATGATATCCATGTCCAGCAAGAAACCTCTCTTGTTTATGATTCGTTCAAAAAACTGATCATTTGTTTATCACTGCCCCGATGTGTCCGGCAGCGACTGTATCAGCTGTACACTGAATCGCAATAAGATCAATGCATCGATTCCATCTGTCATACCGTCTGCATTACAATCACCGCTTCTCACAGAAATATCATTCAGATCTACCAGACGCAATGCATACTTACTCAGTAAGATCACATCCGACATTGTAATCACTCCATCAAGATTGACATCTCCACAGAAAACATTTCCAGGATATCCCACTGGCACTGTGGTCGTGCCCGTAGTAGACATAGTAGCTTCTGTCGCTGACTGCGATGTTGTAACAGCATCCGAACCAGTTGCACCCGTTTCTCCTGTCGTTACCACAGTCACCTGTACCGTCTGCGTTGTCGTTATGAATACCGCAGTCGTTGTTGCATCATCCGGTAATGTGGATGCGGTTGTCACTAAAGTTGCAGAAATATCCTCTATGGTTGTACTCTGCTCCGGCTCCAATTCTGTTGTGATCACATCTGTCAGACTCAATCCTGTTGTCGTTACAGAAACAGTAGATACTGTCGTTACCACTGTTGTTTCAGTAGTTTCAGCAGCTATCGCAGTCGTCCCCGGAGTCTGTGCCTGTGTCGTTGTAACTTCCGGTACATTTACCGTTTCCACCACCCACTTCTGACAGCTATGACCGTTAACTTCCCACTGTTGAACATTAGCACCGCTGGATGTGGATGCATTTGCCACTTCTACCGCTGCTGCATCCCTCGAAGCACGGGTAAGGATGTAATAAGTCCCGTCTGGATTTTTCACAAACTTGAACAGGTGAGAACTGGTTCGATTGTTGGTCAAAATCTCAATATTCGCACCATTTTCGCTGCCGGCAGCATTCAAGTAATAGGTTGAGCCATCCGCTAATCTAGAAACGATGTAATAATATCCGCCCCCGAACGATTCAAGCGTCCAGCTGTTGTGCGATGCCGATCCGTTTGCGCCCCATTGCTGAACATTGGCATTGTCTTCCGCCGTACCATTCTCTACTTCCATATAAAGATCACTATTGGCGTTGCGGAACATATAAGTCTTTGTAGTATCCATCGTACAGCCGGTGTCTTCAACTTGCGTCAGCGTCCACTGCTGAGATGTATCCGACAGATCCACCTTCCATTGTACTGCACTTGCGCCGGAACTGTTCGAGGCAGATTCGATCGCGACACAACTCTGATCTCCACTGGATTTGGTAAGAATATGGTACGAGCCATCCGCATTCTGATAAAACTTGAATTTTTGTGCATCTGCACCGGTTTCCGACCAAATGTTCATTGCCACGCCGTTTGCCGGACTATTATCTGTCACGTCTAATAGATAGCTTACCTTGTCTGCAATCTGCGGATAAAGGTAATAATAGCCATCTCCTGCCGAAAGCACACGCCATGTGTTGTGCGATGCCGGCTCGGTTGCACCCCACTGCTGCACTCTCGTGCCATTGTCAGCCGCCGCACCCTCTACTTCCAGATATAATCCGCTGCCAACATTCTGGATCATATAGACCGCACCTTCTTTGAGCACTGCCGGCGTAAATTCTGTCACCAACTCACCATATGCAGAATTGAATCCATCTGTCAGATATGGAGAAGCATAACACGTTGCCACATACTTCGTCATATCTACATCGGTGATATATTTGAGTGCTGATGCCGAAGACACCGCACCGGCGTAACTTTCACAAAATGCCTTGATATCCGTACCGCTGGTGTTATAGGCATCGATCAGGGAATAACCGTAATTCTCCTGTGATGGAACCCATGTACTTGTCACCTTAATATCTACCGTCAGTGGTGTTGGCGTATCGTCGGATTTTTGCGCATAATACGAGCCGCTGTCCCGATATGGATCATTGCCTCTGCCTGCACAGATGCTATAGGGATAAACGTTGTCATAGGACACAAAGCGACAGTTTTCGCTGACGATATTCGAACCATCACCACCGATGATCTGCGCTGTACCGCTGTCGTTGCCGTTGTCATTGCCAACATAATAGTTGTTATAGATATGACCGTTGCCATTACCAATCTGTGGGCAGCGTCTGACATTGTCATCCCATAGGTTATAGCATAACGTTGTGCGACAACGGCTTGTTTCATCGTTCTGCGTGCCATACGCCACTGTCCAATAACGATTGGCAAAAGTACAGTATGAGATCGTCACATAGTCCGGACTGCGCAGACGATCCTTTGCATCCAGATAGCTCTCATATGGCGTATTGATCCAGATAAACTTACCGACCTCATCTCTATCTCGCGTCAGCTGGCTGTTAAAAGTACAGTGATCGATCCAGATATTGCGCGACGACCAGATATTGATCAAGATCCGATCTTCCACATTTACTGCCTGGAAGTCGATGTTCCGAATAACGATGTTGTCGCTTGGGCTGTCGTTCTCGGCGCCGTATTCATCGTTGGTGCGGAGATAACAGTCAGCGATGGTATTCGCGCTGTACGACCCTACAATCGTCTTATAATCCCGGATGCGCGTGTGAAACTTATTCTGCATGTCAATGTTTTTAGTGACAACGATCGTCAACGGTTCTGTCGCATTTAAGTATGCCTCCAGCTCATCCGCAGTACTAGCCGTAACCGTACGTCCTAACAAGCCGCCAATATTCGCCGCCTTTTCTCCTTCTGCAACCATACAATTCCCGGAAAATCCCTCTTGTCCATAGAGATTCAGCTTCCATTTCTGTGCACCATCACCGGTATACGCTGTAAGCCCTACCGTATTGTTGCCCTGATAATATGTCAGCGCCGTGTTGGTGGAGGTGTTCACGATCTGGTAATAGAGGCCATAGCCCTCATGATCTTGCGTCACACCGACAATATTCCAGTTCTGGCTTGCACTGTCGTTTTTTGCCGCCATCGTACACACCGAACTGTTTGCCGTCAGATAGGTGCCATCCGATAGGCTCACGATCTGATAGACACCGTCCGAAACATAATCGATCCGCCATATTCCGCCGGGATCTCCTGTGTTCACACTTGTACCAGTGTGCGATAATCCGCGCTTGGTATTATACGCACCGATCTGTACTGCCTGCACCGGATAAGAAGATGTATCCACCGCCAATGCGTGCAGTCCGGTAAACGGGATCATCGGCAAAAGTCCGATCATCATCGTTGCTACAAGCATCCACAAGAGAAGCCTGAAAGGTCGTTTTCTTTGCATGTCAATTCCTCCCAAATTGTAAAAGATACATATATTTTATCATATATGTTGAATAAAATCAAGTGTTATCTCTGAGTTTTTCCGGAATACAGCACTTTTTTTCTTGACAAGTGAACACACAGATGCTATAATAACAAAATGTATCAGCACGCCGCACTAAAACAACTCGCCGACTTTTCCCGGCACCTGTTAGCAATGATACCAGTTTGGTGTTCATTGGGTTTTCCGCTGAAGAAAAATCTAACAGTGTATCTTTTAAGCAGTATTCCTTCCGGGACACAGCGAATACCGGATCTTTGTACGACATTGCCTTAAAAATACTATTTTCGGAGGAAGTTATTAATGAAATCAAATCAAATCCTACACTATTTCACAAAGTGTGAATGGGCTCTCTGGGGCACATCGGTTGCATTGATTATCATTTCGTACGCTATATTTGACCGTGCCAATCCCCTGACGCTTACAGCTTCAATCGTGGGGACGACCTCGCTAATCTTCTGTGCCAAAGGCAATCCATTTGCACAGGTACTAGTCATTCTGTTCAGTTTGCTTTACGGCATCATTTCCTTTACTTTCTGCTATTACGGTGAGATGATCACATATCTTGGCATGACGGCGCCAATGGCGGTCTTCTCACTGATCTCATGGATACGCAATCCATTTGAAAAAAATAAAGCAGAAGTCAAAGTCAATCAAATCGGGCTCGGCGAAGTAATTTTTATGTTCGCGCTCAGTGCAGTCGTCACATTTATCTTCTACTTTATCTTGAAGGCATTTCACACGGCAAACCTCATTCCAAGTACGATTTCTGTTCTGACGAGTTTTCTCGCCGTCTACCTGACGTTCCGCCGCAGCCCATTCTATGCGCTCGCATATGCTGCAAATGATATTGTTCTGATCGTTTTATGGACGCTTGCCGCTTTTTCTGATTCATCTTATGTATCCGTGGTGATCTGTTTTACCGCATTTTTGGCAAACGATATCTATGGGTATATCAGCTGGTCAAAAATGCAGATCCGGCAGCAATCGGCATAGATGGAGCTGCTCATGTGATGATGCTTTCGTGCAGAAACTTACGGCTATCACCTATAACTGTATTGAAGATCGATCTTAAAACTGAACTAAGCAGACAAAATGCATGGCGTTTTGTCTGCCTTTTTGTTGGTATTTCTGCGAATTTGTCTGAATGCGGTTGCAATTCCGACGCAAATATGGTATAATGGGATTCATGCTGGGAACGAGTCTGTGGCAAATTGCACAAAAAACATATGATACTGGATCTCTGTGTAATATCGCTCAAAAATTTCTGACGCGCCGTTCCTGGAAAGCGTAAACAAATGAGTCAGACTCGATCCAACGATAGCAGTCCAAAACAGAAAGGACTTTTGATACATGAAACAAGAATACGTCATGGGCAATGGTGCGATCGCTCTCGGTGCAATCGCGGCCGAAGTGAACTTGGTTTCCGGCTATCCCGGCACACCATCTTCGGAAATTATCGAGACTATTGCCAAACACAATAACGGCAGCATCCACGTAGAATGGTCTGTCAATGAAAAAGCAGCGCTGGAAGTGGCGGCAGGAGCTGCCTATGCCGGTGCAAGAACTATGGTAACCATGAAACAGGTGGGACTGAATGTGGCGTCCGATCCACTGATGTCGCTGGCATACGTAGGTGTAGAAGGCGGCATGGTGATCGTATCGGCAGATGACCCAGGACCGATCTCGTCACAGACCGAGCAGGATACCCGGATGTTTGCTGAATTTGCACGCATTCCGGTGTTCGATCCCACCTCGCCGGAAGAGGCATTCGAAATGATTCAGGATGCCTTCCGCTATTCGGAACGATACCACACACCGGTGCTCTTCCGCCCCACCACTCGGGTCTGCCATGCCTATGCATCTATTACATGGAATGGACAGATCATGCCGAAGACATACCCCGGCTTTATAAAGGATTCCAAACGCTGGGTCATCTTCCCAAAACTCTCCTACGAAAATCACGCCATGATCGAAAAGCGCAATCCTAAGATCGGCGACGACTTTTCATCCTACGAAAAAAACACCATTTCCGGAACTGGCAAAAAGGCAGTCTTTGCCTCAGGCGTCAGCTACAGCTATGCCAAAGAGTATTTACAGGATCGTACCGATGTAATCTTGTGCAAGATTACAACCCCCTATCCCTTCCCGGAAAAGCTAGTGCTGCCGATCTTGGAACAGGTGGAGGAAGTGCTGTGCTATGAAGAGCTGAGTCCCTATATCGAGACCCAGCTCCAGCGCATTGCCGGCGTGCATCATCTGCCAGTACGAATTCTTGGGAAGACCACCGGTCACGGCAGACTCTCTGGTGAAAACAGTACAGACCACGCAGCCCAAGTAATCGGCGCATTCCTAGCGGATCCCATATGTTCAAAGCGGGATCTGTCAGACCTACCGGTACTTCCAGTTCGTCCGCCGGTGCTGTGCGCCGGATGTCCCCACCGAGCATCCTTCTATGCCGTGAAAAAGGCCATGCAAGGGAAAAAGGCGTATTTCTGCGGCGATATCGGCTGTTACACCTTAGGCAATGCCATGCCGCTGGACATGACTGATACTTGTCTATGCATGGGCGCCGGAATCACCATGGCACAAGGGCTATACCACACAGCAAACGATGCAGTGTCCTTTGCTTTTGTAGGGGATTCTACCTTCTTCGCCTCGGGCATGACGGGCGTTGTCAACGCCGTATATAACGAGGCAGATATGATCTTATGTGTGCTGGATAACTCCACCACCGCCATGACCGGTCACCAACCACACCCCGGCACTGGCAAAAACATGATGGGCGATATCATTACCAAAATGGATATCGTAAAGATCTTAGAGGGCATTGGGCTATCAAAGATCATTACCGTCGATCCCTTTGATCTGGAGGCATCCATTCAAGCGGTGCAGGAATGCGCCGCCACCAAAGGCGTCAAAGCAATCATTTTCAAAGCGCCCTGTATCGCCCTGGTAAAGCCAAATGCACCTATGCACATCACGGATACTTGCATTCAGTGCAAAAAATGCATCCGAGAAATCGGATGTCCGGCACTGGTAATCCAGGCAGAAAAAGTCGCCATTCAGCCTGGGCTCTGCACCGGATGTGGACTTTGCAGCAAAGTCTGTCCGATTCATGCGATCGGAGGTGAAACAAATGCGTAAGGATATTTTGCTCTGCGGCGTCGGTGGTCAGGGAACTGTCCTCGCCTCCAAGCTCATTGCATCGGCAGCCATGCGGGGTGGCGAGGTGGTACACTCCGCCGAAACCATTGGCATGGCACAGCGAGGCGGCTGCGTCACCAGCCATGTCCGCATCGGTGCGGCGGCGTATGCGCCCCTAATCCCACTGGGTGCGGCAGATCTGATCTTGTCCTTTGAACCGGCAGAAGCGGCGCGTAACCTCTGCTATCTCAAATCTGATGGATTTGTGATCGTCAACTGCGCTCCTGTACCGCCGGTCACCGAATCTCTGCATCCTACCGGCTATGACGGCAGCGAAATGCTGAACTATCTGCGCCGGCGATGCCACCATGTACTCGTTGTAGACGGTGACGCTATCTGTAAAAAACTTGGCTCGCCGAAATTCCTCAATGTGGCACTATTGGGCGCCGCTGTGGGGACAAGTGTCACCGGACTAGAGCCTCGGCATGTCCTGGAAGAGATCGACGCACGGGTGCCGGAAAAATATCGGGCAACCAATCAACAAGCTTTCCGCATGGGAAAGCAGATCGGAGAAAGCTATGAAATTAACTGAACAACAGCTTAAACAGGTAGACAGACAAGTAAAGCGACTTCTTGCCTCCGACAGCTACTATGGCAAAAAATATCGGGAACTGGGCATCACCGGAGTTACCTCTCAGGAGGATTTTGAAAAGCTTCCCTTCTCAGAAAAGAATGATCTGCGCAATGCCTATCCCCTTGGCATTATGGCGTGTGATGAGAAGGATATCGTGCGCATCCATTCTTCCTCCGGCACCACCGGGACGCCGGTGATCATCCCCTATACCGCCAAGGATGTGGACGACTGGGCAATTATGTTCGCCCGATGTTACGAAACCGCCGGCATCACCAACGAAGACCGCATTCAAATTACCCCGGGCTATGGTCTCTGGACAGCCGGCATCGGCTTTCAGGCGGGCTGTGAAAAGCTGGGCGCTATGGCGATCCCTATGGGACCTGGCAACACAGAAAAACAACTGAGAATGATGATAGACTTGCAGTCTACCGTGATTACTGCAACCTCTTCCTACGCACTGTTATTGGCAGAAGAAGTAGAAAAGCGAGGACTGAAAGACAAAATCGCCTTGAAAAAAGGCGTTATCGGCTCAGAGCGCTGGAGCGATGCCATGCGTCGGCGCATCCGAGAAGGTCTGGGCATTGAACTGTATGATATCTACGGTCTGACAGAGATCTACGGCCCCGGAATTGCCGTCAACTGCTCTTGCAACAGCGGCATGCACTACTGGGATGACTACCTCTATATTGAGATCATCGACCCCATTACCGGCAAACCTGTCCCCGACGGAGAGCCCGGTGAGATCGTTATCACTACCCTGGTAAAAGAGGGCGCGCCGCTGCTCCGATTCCGCACCCACGACCTTTCAAGAATCATTCCGGGAAAATGTGCATGCGGTCGGTCATATCCTCGGCTCGATATGATCCAAGGCAGAAGTGACGATATGTTTAAGGTGCGGGGCGTCAATATGTTCCCAAGTCAAGTAGAAGATCTCTTAAAGCTTGTGGATGGCGCTTCCAGCGAATATACCATCACCATCGCACGAGACGAGGATCACAACAAAGACGTGATGCTGCTCACTGTCGAGGGCGAAGGCAGAGTGGATTTCAACGAGATGAGCAAGCAGATCCTCGATCTGTTCAAATCCATGATCGGCATGACACCCAAGGTCATTGTAGTGCCCATCGGCACCCTGCCGCGGAGCGAAAAGAAAACCAAGCGTGTCGTCGATTACCGTGGCGTTTGACGTAAATAATGATAAAGTCCCTGTGAAACTGTATGTAAAACAAATTTCACAGGGACTTTTTGATCAAATAAAAAATCAATGCAAAGACGAATGGTGCGGTTTAAGAACACCTAGTATGATGAAATCTAAGTTACAAAAAAAGCGAGATTCACAAATTTACGAGATGTTTCATGATATCTTTGACCAACATTGAAGCGTTTGAAGATTCTGTAAGAAAGCATTGGTCGATTGAAAATCAACTGCATTAGTGCATGTCTAACCTTTCTTCTGTTTCTTCTCAAAAATAAATGCTGTTGCCCTGTGTAAAAAAACATATAAAAAAGGCGCACTGCCATATGGCAGCACACCTTTTCCTGTCATATCTTTGCATCGCAAAATATGACACTGCTTATTCTGTATACGGAAGCCGATCGACCAGCTGTACATTAAAGCGTAGCAAGATGTTGGCATCATTGCCATCAGTCGTCCTGTCTGCATTACAATCACCATTTGCCTCAGCCGTAGGCGACAAGTCTACTATATTGATCGCAGCCTTGCTCAACAGGATAACATCCGCCATATTGACATTCCCGTCCAGATTTACATCACCGCAGAGCGTAGATACCGGGTCCCCTGGTTCTGTTGTTGTCTGCACTGGCTCAGTTACAGTTGTTGTTTCTACTATAGCTGTTGTAGTTTCCTCTGTGCCCACGGTGCTCGGTTCAGTTACCGGCTCTGTGGTCGTTTCTTCTTCATTCGTTGTTGTTTCAACTGCTTCTGTAGTGGTCGTTTCCACCTCTGTTGTCGTCGTATCTTCCTGTGTTGTCGTTCCTTCTGCCTCTGTTGTTGTCACATCCGTGCCCAGTGGAATGTATGCACCGATCAGTGTTACATTCGACGGCGGAACGGCTTCACCTTCACCATCATTTGCCCACCACATCTGTACTTCTCCGCTTGTCTGTTTCTGCGCAGCTGCAATGATCTGTGCCGCAAGCGCTTCATCTTCCACTTCATCCGAACCATTGTTATAGGTAATATTGAACGGCGTATTCAAATCTACAGTTACTTCATCATTGCCAGTGTATTCCCACTGATAGGAAACCCAGTAGTCTGTTCCACCAACATTGACTGAAATGCCGACACAGCCATTCGCAAAGAACACATTCGATGCGGCATCCAGAATCAGCACGACGGTATCACCAATCGCCTGATCGAAACTGATCACATAATTCTGTCCGGATTTTTTAATATCTGCCGCAATGCCGTCTGTAATCGTCGGCACAGTTGCGGTTGTCGTCGTTACACGGGCAGTCGTTTCACCAGTCGTTGTTGTCGGACGGCTTACGGTTGTACCGGATGGCTGGAAATCTGCATACATTTCCTTGAATTCATCCAACGTGATAACCAATTCGCTCTGATAGATCTCAGTCAGCGTGTCTGGATCATTGTACTGCGGACTCATCAGATGTTGATCATACCACGGCATGAAGTAAAGCCAATATGCACCTTCTGCCGTCATATTTTCTACCGACGGAATTGTATCATTTTCCATCATGGCAATCATCTTAGTGTTGTCATACATCGAAATCAGTGAATAGAATGTAGAAGAAATTGCACTTTCATTCGGCACACCAGAATTTGCGTTATACTTGTCATAGCCGATGATATCGATATAATCTCTGCCCGGATAGAACTGTGCAGATTCATCCGAATAAGTATAGCTATTGAATTCCCAGATCAGATTGTGGAGGCCATACTCCTGTGTCAGTTTATTATAAAGATACTGATACAGCTCAACATAGACCTCTGCGCCTTCCTTTGACCACCAGAACCATGCGCCAGCACCATCTGCGCCGCCGTTGCCCTCTGCTTCATGGAACGGACGGAACAAAAGTGGAACGCCGGCATCCTGAATCTTCTGAAGTTCTGCCGCTAGATTTGCCACGGCTTCTTCGAAGAACTCATATTCCTTTGTGCCCTCTACCATGACATTCGCAGTCACGAAATCGGTCTTTTCGGAATAAGTTGTCTGATCAAATGCCATTGTCTGACCCGGTGTATAAGAATCCATCGAAATCGGAACGTTGACATGCCAGCTTGCCGTTGCGATACCGCCAGTATCGTTCACCCAGCTGATGATACGACCAGTTGTACCCGCATCCCATGAAAAAAGCGGGCAGGTTTCACCGAAGTCAAAGCCGCGGATAACCGGAAGCTCACCGGTGAGGTTTTCGATATAATTGAACTCATCATCTCTGGATTCGCCATAAAATTCCTGCTGCCCGGAAATGACATGCTCGCCATAAACCGATGAGAGGAATTCCATCAGTTTCTGTGTCTCAGGCGTTGCCTCGGGATCGCTGCAAGATGCATCCGTTGCATAAACCTCCGGCAGAACTGCCGGTTCTATGCGGACATAGTCTACGTTGACCCAGCTCCAGCTGCACTCTACACCGATCTGGTGATCGCCGGCAGTAAGGCGAACCGTGCCCGCCTTGACTTCTGCGATCTCATCCACAGCCGTTCCTGCCATGCTGACATTGCCCTGGTTGATACCATCTACGATTAGATATTCAATCTTGTCACCATACTGCGCATTATAGCCGATATAGACATCGTACATGCCCTCAGAATCGACCGGTACAGTCGCCGTAGCAGTCTGACCGGTGTTTTCAAAAAAGATGTACGAGCCGCCGGATGCAGCCGCATTTTCTGTCTGTGTCCCGGTAAAAGTGCCATTCTCAAATTCATACCGCGTACTGTCATCTGCATATGATGTCAGAATGCCTCCTGCCAGAATGCCGTTTGCCGCCAATACTGCCGCAGTTGCAACCGTCAGGATTTTCTTGGGTAGTTGCATTATATTAGCCTCCTAAAATAAATTGATAGGAATAGTATACCACATTTTCTCCTCGATGTCAACATATTTTTTGCATAGTGACGAAACTGCATACAAAAGCGGCGCAAATCCTCGGATCGGATCTGCACCGCAAGATCTACTTGTATCGCATTAGATTACGTCAGGATTCATTTCGCTATACTATCATTTCATTTTTCAAAATCGCAAACAGATCAACAGATTAATAATAGATACCGATACTTGGATCGTCATCCTCGCTAAAATCTGGCAGCATATGAATTGTCTCCCATGTAATGTCATAGCGCCCGTCTACGAAGTACTCGCCATCAGTAGACTCTACCACATCTACAAGATACGCACGCATAAGCACTACAGCGTCATCTAACGTTACCTTATTGTCACCATCACAATCGATTAGATTATAGGCAAGTTGATTGATCGTATCAGATTCACTAAGTGAATCGACAACTGCCCTGCAGCCAAGCATCTGCGGATCTGCCTCTGTAACTGTGATGGTCTTACCAATGTTTTCTTCTGCAAAATAAAGCAATGCAGCAAAGGCACCTTGTAATTCAACTGTAATTCTTATATTTACATCCGGAAACGGATTGTATGATTTTGGACCTTCGCCACTGATGTTGCCAAGGTAATCGTTTTGTAATACTGTGTGCCAATACATGCATTTTCATTATCGACATTCGCCCTTTCTTCTGCATAATATTGCATCACCTGCATACCATCGTCTGTACTAATTTTTTTGTCAAAATCCACATCTGCTACCTCTGCACAAACAAGATTCGGATAAGACTGTTTTAAGGTAGAAAAGTTACTGGTTGCATAGGATAAGCTCACCCAATTGCCACCATTCATATTGGCGATTTCAAGAATAGATTGTACATCATTCAATAAAATTTCACCGTCATTATTGATGTCACCTAATGTATAAGGTGTGTTTGTTACAAAATCCACCTCAACTCCAGCGGATGTGCCTATAATTGAAGTGTGTCCTAAGTTACATTCCATAATCTCGGTAGTAAAAGCGTGTGAATTATTCGCGGAATCCGATGTCGTAAAATAACAAGTGATAGAAAAATCACCAGAAAAAGCATTCGTATTTATAAACGAATAAACTACGCACTTATTTGAATCACTATAAGTCTCAAACATCGAAATCCCCGAATACTCTGTTTTATTCGTAAGAAGTGTGCAAGCATCATCATAATAAAGCCTGAAACCCAATGTGGTAAACTCTGCATTATTAGTGAAATTGATATGCAGCGCAACACGGTTGTTGCTCACCTTTTCCACATACAAATCATATGCAATCTTTGAATTCACATTCACTGTTAAAGCACTCGCCTGCATTGCGCCAAGGCAGCAAGCCATCGTGACAACAGACATTATGACAGCGAATACTTTTTTAACTTATGAAATACTCTCATATTTCATTCCCTCCTAAAAATACGTTTTGTGCATTTTTGTTCAACTTTACAGAATTCGACTCGGTATATCTGTATCTTACACAAATTTCGCTTTTCTCTTTGTATTCGCGTCATTTGTTTTTGCTTTTTTGTGCAAAACTTTAAACTATACCAACCTTATTCTGTATTTTCATTATATCACTCAATCTGACTGTTGTCAATATTCTTTTCTAATTTTTGAATAATAAAAAGGAATTATTTCGATTTGTTATCATCCATCATGCTCTGGCTTATGTTTCTGAATTTTAAAAAAGTATCATAATTAATAACTTTTGCATTTCCTTTACCCAAACCACCGTTCCAACCACTCCAGACATTTCAGCTTCACCGTATACCGTCCATGATGTTCGAGCAGATCCTGCTGCGATGTATCAAACGCTGTTGACTCCGTCTGCTTGTCCACCTTCACTTCACTTGCCTGTGGGACACAAAGTGCCGGATACATCACACACCACCAATTTTGCCCCTCTGCTTCCCCAATGGTGATCCGAAGCGCATCGTATTCTCCTGCCGGCATGACAAGCGTGTCATAGGTGCGATCCTCAAACTCCATCTCCACCAATTCTGCTGTCACCGGATCGTCGCACCCCTCTTCCCGGACAATTTCCTGTGCGACATCCTCGATCTGTGCAAGATGTTCTGTCACCGTTGCTTCTACGGCTTCGAGGGATTCGCCACTTTCCGGCAAAATCTCGGCAGTATATGCCAGAACCCGATCACGCACTTTGAGTTTGAGGGCCTGGTCATCGATCGAATCAGAATTCGCCAAGATATGCAATCGCAGCACATTTTCTTCTAAACGTTGTTTGGCATCCGCTGTCTGTGAAAGCGCCGAGACACAGACGCTTGCGGCAAATCCAATCAAGAGTGCAGCTTCCAGTATTTTCATATCTGATCACCTCGATCAGAGTATGGCACAGATGCATCGCATTTATACGTACAGATACAAAAAAACACCGCAAAGCCTTCCTGCCATGCGGTGTCGTTTCAAATTATGTTTGATTGTGCATCTTATAAGACAATGTCATCAAACTGTCATCGAGGTGTACAGTAACAACTTCGGCCTGTTCCACGACAATATCGCAGTGGCTGAAATTCCAGATGCCGCGCACGCCAAGCGCCACAAGCTTTTCCGCCTCAGCCTGTGCGGATTCTTTCGGCAGACACAACACTGCTGCCGCCGGATGATGCGCCGCACAAAACGATTCGAGGTGATGCATCGGCGTAATGGCAAGCCCAGCGAGTGTTTTCCCAATCAGTTCCGGCTTGATGTCAAAGATCCCGATCAGCCGAAACCCGCGCTGCTCAAAGTGTACATTCTCTGATACCACTTTCCCCAAGCTCCCGGCTCCAATTAAGATTGCCGACAGCGGCTGTTCCAATCCCATTACGCGTTCAATGTTTTCCCTTAGTTCCGTGACAGCATAGCCACAGCCCTGTTGTCCGTGACAGCCAAAGCAGCTTAAGTCTTGCCGGATCTGAGAAGGCGTCATATCCAGACGCTTGCCCAGTTCCCGAGAGGAAGTGTGATTTTGTCCATTGCGTTCCAGCTCTTGCAGCAATCGATAATACCGCGGAAGTCGCCGCACAGCAGAGTCGGACGCCTCATGTTTTTGTGCCAAACTGGATCGCTCTCCTGCACATAGATTTTAGAGATAATCGTTACGCCATCAGCGTAGCCAGACGCTCGTTGATTGCCTCTAAGAATTCCTTCGAATTGACCTTCTTCTTGTTCTCCAGCTTCGAGATCAGATAGAGGTCGCCTGTCATAATGCCATCCTCGATGGTCTGAATGGTCGCCTGTTCGAGCTTGTTTGCAAATTCCACCAGCTCCGGCAGTTCGTCAAGTTCGCCGCGCTTGCGCATTGCGCCGCTCCATGCAAAGATCGTTGCAACCGAGTTGGTAGAAGTTTCTTCGCCCTTGAGATACTTATAATAGTGGCGCTGTACAGTGCCATGAGCAGCTTCATACTCATAGATGCCATCCGGAGAAACCAGAACAGAGGTCATCATTGCCAGACTGCCATAAGCGGTCGATACCATATCGGACATCACATCGCCGTCATAGTTCTTGCATGCCCAGATATAGCCGCCGTTCGAGCGGATCACACGTGCTACGGCATCGTCGATCAGGGTGTAGAAATATTCGATACCAGCTGCTTCAAACTTTTCCTTGTATTCTGCATCGTATACTTCCTGGAAAATGTCCTTAAAGGTATGGTCATATTTCTTGGAAATGGTATCCTTTGTCGCGAACCAAACATCCTGCTTGAGATCCAGACCATAGTTGAAGCAAGCGCGTGCAAAGCCACGGATGGAGTTCGTCTTATTGTGCAGACCCTGTATAATGCCATCGCTGTCTTCAAAATTATAGATCAGCTGACGCGTTTCCTTGCCCTCTGCATCGGTGACTACCAATTCTGCCTTGCTGCCCTGTGCCACCTTCATTTCGGTGTTCTTGTATACGTCGCCGTATGCATGACGGGCAATGGTGATCGGAGCGGTCCAGGTCGGGATATACGGTTCGATCCCCTTGACCAGGATTGGAGTACGGAATACGGTACCATCCAGCATCGCACGAATCGTGCCGTTCGGGCTTTTCCACATCTGGGAGAGATTGTATTCTGGCATTCTTGCCGCATTCGGGGTGATGGTTGCACACTTGACAGCTACACCATACTTCAGTGTTGCATTGGCGCTGTCAACAGTCACCTGATCCTTGGTCTTTTCGCGGTACTCCAGACCGAGATCATAGTATTCCGTTTTCAGATCCACATACGGTGTCAGCAGAATGTCCTTAATCCACTGCCACAGGATGCGGGTCATCTCGTCGCCGTCCATCTCAACCAGCGGCGTTTTCATTTGAATCTTTGCCATAGTTTTTTCCTCCAGTTTTTTCTCATTGCCTTATACAGCAACAATATTATCCAAAGCATTTTGCCGGTTCTCTAAAGCACCGACATACGCTCTGTTCCCTCCAAAATTTTGTCTAGCACTCCGATCGTACTGTCATGATGTCATAGGATGAGAATTATGCAAACACCATCCATCTCAGCAGTCCCAGCAGCAACAGATGGGCTGGATAGAACACGTAGAAGAACCATTTATGTACCGGCTTTTTGCTGCCGCTTTCGCCGTTATAGCAGAACTGAATGAGCAGCGGCACCAGAAAAATCCCAATCTGAAACAGATTCACCCACCACGGTTTTGAAAACAGAATGTCCATACAGCAAAGAACTGTAATGCCGCAAAAAGCCATCCATTTCGCCTTTGGATTCTCTCGATAGATGTACAAAAGCAAACAATACAGCACATCGAAAATCGGCCAGTCTCCAAATATGGACAACACACACAGCCCCAAAACGCCTACAAATTTCAGCTCTCGGGAGCATTTTCCCTGATCCCAGAGCCAGATGGCAAGCAGCCCCAAAAGCAGCGTATATAACACACCAAACCGCGGATAAAAGGCGATAATTGTGCCGTTTCTCACCACTACTGGGAGTGTGCCATACTCGAAATACACAAAGGGAATCCAAGAAAGCAAGGTGAAAATTCCCAGCCGCACCGCGTACTTTTTCACATTTCGGGTATAACGATACCCCTCTGCGATGAAGTACGCCATAGTAGGACCTGTCAGCCGCCCAAAGAAGTGCATCACCTGTCCGAGCAGAGAAGCAGTCGGCACAAACGCCCATGCAATGTGGTCGATGAACATGGCAGCGATAACGATGTATTTCAGCTGATTGCGATTCAGGGTAAATCGGGACGTTGTCAATCCCATGATGTCAGTTCCTCACTTTTTCCGGTTTTGTAATTTACGACGAAGCACCGTAATCCCGATCGTCAACACAATTGCAACGACTAGAATCAGAACCCCAGTTATCGGGCTTTTCTGAAATGTCTCAATTAGTCGATTTACAGTTCGCCGCTTTCTGCCCATAAAGAAAATCAGAACAACGATTATCGCCGCGATCCACCCAAGAACTTCTTTCCAATTGCCGCTTTTGCCATTTTTTTCTTCTGCCATTTCCAATCTCCTCTTATCGAACTGGCTTCTTACCAAATCCTATCCCATTACTGATTCAACGAATCCCTAGTATAATCCAGCAGACCGCCGGCCAAAATGATGTCCTTCGTTCTGCCAGTCAGTTCGCACAGCACCGGAATTTCTGCACCAGTCGTCTTGTTCACCAGCGTCAGCGTGGTTTCACCATTTTCGATATGCTTGCGTACATCTGCCAGCTCCAGCATATCGCCCTGGGAGATCTGATCATAATCTGCTTCATTCACAAAAGTCAGCGGCAGAATACCTGCGTTGATCAGGTTTGCACGATGAATCCGAGCAAAACTCTTGACCAGTACTGCCTTCACGCCCAAATACAGCGGTGCTAGCGCCGCATGTTCGCGAGACGACCCCTGTCCATAGTTGGAGCCGCCAACAATGATGCTCTTGCCCATTTCCTTCGCTCTTGTCGGGAAGGTTTCATCACAAACAGTAAAGCAATGCTGCGAAATCGCCGGAATATTCGAACGCAGCGGCAAAATTTTAGCACCAGCCGGCATGATGTGGTCAGTGGTGATATTGTCGCCGACCTTCAGCGAACAACCAGCAGTGATTGTCTCTTCGAGCGGTGCTGTCTCCGGGAAGGGCTTGATGTTCGGACCACGCAAGATCTCGACGCTGTCCATCTCTTCCTCCGGTACCGGCGGCACGATCATATTGTCATTGACCGTAAACTTCTCCGGTAGCACAAATTCCGGCATATCGCCCAGTTCTCTTGGATCGCTGAGATAACCGGTCAGTGCAGAGTACGCAGCCAGTTCCGGCGAAACCAGATAGATCTGCGCGTCCTTAGTACCAGAACGTCCAAGGAAATTCCGGTTAAAAGTACGCAGTGAAATGCCGCCGGAGTTCGGTGCCTGTCCCATCCCGATACACGGACCACAAGCGCTTTCCAGAATTCTTGCGCCGGCATCGATCATGGTTCCCAGCAGACCCATATCTGCCATCATGTTCAGCACCTGTTTCGAGCCCGGTGCAATTGCCAGTGATACATCCGGATGTACGGTCTTGCCCTTCAGAATGTGTGCCACCTTCATCATATCGAGCAACGAGGAGTTGGTGCAAGAGCCGATGCAGACCTGGTCAATTTTCAACTTACCAATCTCTGCAACCGTCTTGACATTATCCGGCGAATGCGGACATGCTGCCAGCGGTACAAGTTCACTAAGATTGATCTCTACGACTTCATCATAAACAGCGTCTGGATCTGCCTTCTGTTCTGTCCAGACTTCGCCTCTGCCCTGAGCCTCAAGGAACTGCTTTGTCACCTCATCCGACGGGAAGATCGATGTGGTCGCACCCAGTTCTGCACCCATATTGGTAATCGTCGCACGTTCCGGAACAGAAAGGCTCTTGACACCTTCACCGCAATATTCAATAACTTTTCCGACACCGCCCTTGACAGAAAGACGCCTTAATACTTCGAGGATAACATCCTTTGCCGCTACCCATGGAGAGAGCTTACCGGTCAGTTCTACCTTCACAATCTTCGGGCAGGTGATGTAATATGTACCGCCACCCATCGCTACGGCAACATCCAATCCACCGGCACCCATGGCGATCATACCAATACCGCCGCCGGTAGGTGTGTGGCTGTCAGAACCGATCAGAGTCTTGCCCGGTACACCGAAGCGCTCGAGGTGTACTTGGTGGCAGATACCGTTGCCCGGACGGGAGAAATAGATGCCATGCTTTTTTGCCACGCTGCCAATAAAGCGATGGTCGTCTGCATTTTCAAAACCGCTTTGCAGTGTATTGTGGTCAATATATGCCACGCTGCGCTCTGTACGCACCCGCGGCACACCCATTGCCTCAAATTCCAGGTATGCCATTGTACCAGTGGCATCCTGTGTCAGTGTCTGGTCGATGCGAATACCGATCTCAGAGCCTCTCACCATTTCCCCATCCACAAGATGTGCTTGCAGGATCTTTTCTGTCAGGGTCAGTCCCATGTCCATCATTCCTTTCGTAAATCGCTCTGTGTCCTTACAAAACGCGATAACAACACAGAAAATACGCCGCGTAAAGCAACAATGCGATGCTTCTACGCATTTCATACCTCAATATTATAGCAAATATCAGACATATTTGTCAAGGGTACATTTGGCACAGTCTAGGGCTTACGCATGAACATACAAAATGCACAAATATATCGTTGTATTGCTATTCCCAGTTCTTTTCACCGAACTAATCAGGCATAAGTTAAATTTTCAAATGGATTTTTCATACAAAATGCCCTTCATGCGTGAGCCCTGATCCAATTCTGGAAAATCCTTGACATTCCTGCAAAAAAAGCGTATAATAAAAAGTACCGTTTCTAAAAACGAGAATTTTTCGCAGACCCAGCCATGTACCGGCGTACACGGCCAGTTTGCAGGAGGGTTTTGATTTATGCATAGAGTATATAATTTCAGTGCGGGCCCGGCAGTGCTGCCGGAAGAAGTCCTGCAAGAGGCAGCGGCAGAAATGCTCGATTATCGCGGCACAGGCATGTCCGTGATGGAAATGAGTCATCGCAGCGCTGCGTTTGATACCATTATCAAAACCGCAGAACAGGATCTGCGGGATCTGATGGGTATTCCCGATAATTACAAGGTTCTGTTTTTACAGGGCGGTGCATCACAGCAGTTTGCGGCGATTCCGATGAACCTGATGAAACATGGCGTTGCGGACTATATCGTCACGGGTCAGTGGGCAAAGAAGGCATATCAAGAGGCACAAAAGTACGGAAATGCAGTAAAGATCGCATCTTCAGAAGATAAGACTTTCTCCTATATCCCGGATTGCTCTGATCTTCCCATTGACGTAGATGCAGACTACGTTTACATCTGCGAAAATAATACCATCTATGGTACAAAGTTTAAGACATTGCCGAACACCAAGGGAAAACCGCTTGTGGCAGACGTTTCGTCCTGTTTCCTGAGCGAACCGATCGATGTGACCAAGTATGGCGTGATTTATGGTGGCGTACAAAAAAACATTGGTCCGGCTGGCGTAGTGATCGTGATTGTCCGCGAGGATCTCATCCCGGAAACACCGGCAGTGGAAAACACCCCCACAATGCTCAACTGGAAAACACAGGCGGACGCAGGTTCTCTGTACAACACACCGCCCTGCTATGGCATCTATATCTGCGGCAAGGTGTTCCAGTGGATTAAGAAAATGGGCGGCTTAGAGGCAATGCAGAAGCACAACGAGAAGAAGGCGAAAATCCTCTACGATTTCCTGGACGAGAGTAAACTGTTCCGCGGCACCGTGCGCAAAGAAGACCGATCGCTGATGAACGTACCATTTGTGACCGGCGATAAGGAACTAGACGCAAAGTTTGTGAAGGAAGCAGCGGCAGCAGGCTTTGTCAACCTCAAAGGGCACCGTACCGTCGGCGGCATGCGTGCATCGATCTATAACGCAATGCCGATCGAGGGCGTCAAAAAGCTGGTGGAATTCATGCGCCAATTTGAGGAAGACAACGCATAAGGAAAGGACAGCAAAAGATATGTATACCATTCAGACATTCAATAAGATCTCAAAAGCAGGTCTTGACCGCTTTGGAGAAAACTATACTGTGACTGACGCCGCCGAAAACCCAGATGCAATTCTGGTGCGCAGCGCTGCGCTTCATGATATGCCTTTTGGCGATAACCTGAAGGCAATCGCACGTGCCGGTGCCGGCGTCAATAATATTCCCGTCGACCGGTGCAGTGAAGCGGGTATCTGTGTATTCAATACACCAGGCGCAAATGCCAATGCCGTAAAAGAGCTGGTACTGACCGGTCTTCTGCTTTCATCCCGGAAAATCCCAGCGGCTATACAATGGTCTGCTTCTCTTGCCGGGCAAGATGGCATCGGCAAGCTGGTGGAAAAGGGCAAAAGCCAGTTTTCAGGACCGGAGATCCAGGGAAAGACACTGGGTATCATCGGTCTGGGCGCCATCGGTGCGCTGGTGGCCAATATGGCAGTATCCCTTGGTATGAAGGTAGTCGGCACAGACCCGTTCCTTTCGGTGGGGGCGGCGTTGCGTCTTGACCCTGCAGTTATTGTGGTAGAAACGCAAGATCAGGTCTTTGCGAAGGCAGACTATCTGACCATCCATGTGCCCTATAACGCAGAAACGAAGGGTATGATCAACGCCGAAACCCTAAATAAGATGAAGGACGGCGTGCGCGTGCTCAATTATGCCCGTGGTGAGCTGGTCAACGATGATGATATTTTAGCCGCCATCGAAAGCGGTAAGGTTTCTTACTACTGCACCGACTTTCCCAATGACAAAACCTGTCATGCAGAAGGCGTCATTGCCACACCGCACTTGGGTGCGTCCACACCGGAGAGTGAGGACAACTGCGCCAGCATGGCGGCAGATGAGCTGAGGGCATATTTAGAGCGCGGAGAAATCCGCAACAGCGTCAACCTGCCGAATGCAAAGCTCGATGCCGTATATACCAAAGTCTGCGTCATCCACCGCAATATCCCGACGATGATCTCGTCTATGACATCAGTCATCGGCAATGCCGGCGCCAATATTGAGAATATGGTAAACGCCAGCAAGAAGGACTACGCCTATACGATCCTCGATGTAGATGGAGTAACAGAAGATATGACGGCAGCACTGCACGCAATCGATGGTGTTTTAAATGTGCGTGTGATCGGTGCGTAAACACACTTTGAAATTAACAAAAAACGGAAACCCCGTCCGACACAGCCGGACGGGGTTACATTATGGTGTGATTATCTTCAGAGGAGCCCTTTTCGTGTGATAAGCTCACTATTTTGGCTCAAGTCCAGGCAAAAAATCTAAAATCGGAAGTGAAAGCTTCTTTGCCAAGCGTTCTGCCCATGCACTTGCTTCATTCGGCATCAGCTGCTGCGGCGAATGAGCATCACAGCTAATGATTACGCTGTTTCCGGCCTCTTGTGCAATCCGCAGAAAACGTTCAGAGGTATAATGCCGGTGATCTGCGATGCCAAGAAGATTGATTTCAACCGGAATGTCATGTGCCTTCAGATATTGGCACAGCCGCAGATATTCCCGGTGGTAAATCACATTATCTCCTGTAAAATCGAATAAATCGGGATGTGCCGTGTAGAGGTACTTGCCGGTTTCCATACCAGCGATAACGGTGTCAACATACTGGATCAGCATCTGTTCAGAATCGTTCGGGCGTCCGGTGTAGGGCGAGCACATTTCGCTTGCCAGAAAATGTTCCCCAAGGATCATATAATCCACAGGATACTGAGCAAGCAGATGGTTTTGTTCTTCGATAAGATCGGGCAGATACTCTGACTCAAAGCCAATATAAATGGTGATGTCGCGCGCATATTCACGCCGCAGCGATTCAAGGGAATAGAAATAACCATCAATCTCTTCCGGACGCATGCGCATATCAGAGATAAATCCATCGGGAAAAACCCAAGGGCAATGGTCAGAAAATCCAAGCACCTGTATGCCCGCCAGGATTGCTGCTTCCACATATTCTTTGTCTTCACCAAAGGCATGCTGACAGCGTGTCGTATGCGTGTGATAATTTACGATCATATGAAAAATTCTCCTTTCAGAAAAGTCAAGGGGCAACTGATCCCGCGCGAAAGCATGTGCAGGATCATTAAGCATGGCATGATCCATGCCACCCGGATTTGTTGGTTTGTATTATAGCATAGTATGTGTAAAATTGCAAGGCGGTGTTTGTGAAACCTGAGTAAACGGATTACACGAACGCTTACAGCATTTTCGCGAATTTTTCTACCATCGCGGCAAGTGTTATTCTTGACGCACAGTCAAATGAATGGTATAATAGATAACAGAAACTTTTGAAAACTCGTGCGCCGCAATGACCCGGCGCATCTGACCCAAATGGAGGATATGATTATGGCAAAAAAACAAAGCCGTACATCGGAACAGAAGGCGGAAGCTTCGAAAAAGCCAGGCGCTGGTGCAGCAATCGGATCAATTGTATTTTTTATCCTAACATTCCTAATGGCATCTGTACTATTGTGCAGCAGTACGCTCTATCTTACGTTTTCACAAAACAGTCTAACAAAGACAATCGATCGCACCGATCTGTCTGCTGTACAACTTACCGATGATGGTGTGCGGCAGGATCTCGGCAGTTGGGTCTATCGCTGGTATATGGAAGGTGCGCCGAATCTGACGCCAGAGTTTGCACAGGCGGCGCTGCGAAACGATGCAGTGAAAGGTGTGTTCACGGCATACTGCACGGATCTCGGACAATACCTGATGCGCGAAACAAATGATCTGCCGATGCTCGATGCGGAAAAGCTTGCCGATGCCATGCAACAGAACAGCCTTTCTCAGGAAACCGGCGTGACTTTTTTGAAAGAGGACCGCAGCTATTTCCTCTGGGCAACCGGCGAGGACATTCCGGAGTGGAATAATGAAATGCATCAAATTGTCGGCACAGGCATCGGAAAGGTGATGATCCGCTTTTTCTGTACGCTTCCGGGCGTGATCACTGCCGGTACGCTTACCCTTTTGCTCTTTGTGCTCTGGATTATTTTTGCAGTCAAGGGACATTGGCGTAAGGGTAAAATGCTCACCGGTTATGGTGTTGCTGTGGTGCTCCCAAATGCACTGGCGCTGCTCTCATGCGGAATTCTGCTGCTTCTGGTGACGGTGCTCGACGCAATTCCGACGCTGTCGTTTGCGATCGATTCGCTGCCGGTTTTGCTTGTTCCCATGATCTGGCCAAGCCTTGCCTATACACTTGGTGGGGCATTGATCGCCTCGATCGGTATCTGCGCAAACGGCGTCGCAAAATCCAAACGTGTCGTTTCCGACTCCAGTGTGCAAGCTTCCGAACCAGCATCAACAGCGACATCGGCAGAGCCAGCGGAAACACCGCAAGAGCCAGACACAGAACCGACCACAGCATTTACCTATCAGCCGTTTGAACCACAGAAGGAAACTGTACAAGCACATGCAGAGGTGGACAATGCCCCTTCTGCCGGTACAACTTGTCCACACTGCGGTGCACCGGTCACAGAAGGTAGTAAATTCTGCGGTTCGTGCGGCGGCGTCTTGTCTTAAAACAAAAAAATATAGCCACATATGCCGTCTGATCAGCGCGTATAAATCCCCTGTTTTGTGTCATCCTATCTGTAAGAAAAATCATAATGGAATGGAGCGAGGATGACAGATGCGATGTCTGATCGTGGTTGATTATCAGGTAGATTTTGTAACGGGAACACTCGGCTTTCCGGCAGCGCTGCGACTGGAACGTCCGATCGCCGAGAAAATTATGCAGTATCATGCATGCGGAGAAACAGTTGTATTCACACTTGATGAACATGATGGTGAAACTTATCCGCTTTCGCGTGAAGGAAAGGGCATACCGACACTGCATTGCTGCAAAGAAAGCGCAGGCGCACAGCTTTACGGGAAGGTGGCACAGCTGAAACAGCCGCAAGATCGCTGCTTTATCAAACACGCCTACGGTTCTCCGGAATTGTTCGATTGGCTGCGGCGACAACAGTTTGAAGTAGTGGAACTTGTAGGAGTTGTGACGCATGTCTGCGTGCTTTCCAACGCAGTGTTAGCACAAGCCGCGCTGCCGGAAACAGAGATCCTCGTTGACAGCCGCTGCGTGGCATCGCCGGATGCAGGACTACACACGGCGGCGTTGAAGGTCTTAGAAGGGCTGCAGATCCGTACAACGGACAGAGGGCGGTGAACAAAGAAGATCATGATAAATTCCCGTCTTTTCTGCGATGCCTATGGGCTATATATGGCACAGCAAACACTGCAATGTGGCATGGGCGATCGGTATGGTTGGTTTGAGATCTTTTTCCGGCGTATCCCAGAACATGGCGGCTTTGCCATTGCAGCAGGATTAGAACCGGTGTTACAGGAACTTGCCCGGTTTTCTTTCGATGAAGAAACACTGGCATTCCTGCGAAAACAAGGCGGTTTTGAGGCCTCTTTTCTGGAATATCTGCGCTGTCTACGCTTCTCCGGCGACGTCTATGCAGTCGCGGAGGGCACGCCGATCTTCCCCGGCGAACCGATTTTACAGCTCCGTGTGCCGCTTCCGGTCGCATACCTTCTGGAAACACGGCTGATCCAGAAGCTAGGGTATGCAACATTGATCGCCACAAAAGCAAGCCGCATGGTGCGTGCAGCTAAGGAAAAGCCGCTCTGGGAATTCGGCGCAAGACGAGCGCACGGTGTCGATGCTGCAATCGAGGGAGCACGTGCCGCGTATCTGGCAGGCTTTGCTGGAACTTCCTGCGTGGCGGCACAGCAAGCATATGACATCCCTGTCATGGGAACGATGGGTCACGCCTTTGTCCAACAGTTCTCAAGCGAATATGCTGCGTTCTGCGCATGGTGTAAGCACAGCCCGGAGCGTGCAACGCTTTTGGTGGATACCTATGACACTTGTCAGAGCGGTGTGCCGCACGCGATCCGTGCTTTCCAAGAAGTGCTGTTGCCGCGCGGCATTACAGAATTTGCGGTGCGTCTGGATTCCGGAGATCTGGCGGCACTGTCAAAAGAAACGCGGCACATGCTTGATGAGGCAGGGCTCTCTACCTGTCGCATTTTTGCGTCAAATGCGCTAGATGAATACCGCATTCAGACACTTGAAAAACAGGGTGCAGCGATCGATGGCTATGGCGTTGGCGAACGTCTTATTACGGCAAAGCAAGAGCCGGTATTGGGATGCGTCATGAAGCTTGCAGCGCTGGTACAGAAGGATGGCACACTCATCCCGAAGTTTAAGCGCGGCGAAACGCACAGTAAGTCCACCTTGCCTGATCCAAAACAGATTTGGCGAAAGTTTGCATCGGATGGAACTTGTGTCGGTGACTGGATCGCAAGCAGAGGAGAACCGATGGAATCGGTCTTTTCCATTCATCCGGATGACCCGCTCTCTGCAAAGCCACTTCTGATGCCGGTTGTCCGTCGTGGTGCATCTGTGCAAGCTATGCCAACGCTGATGCAATCCAGACAGTACGCTGCAAAGCAGCTGAAAACTCTGCCGGAACGTCTGCTGCGGCTATCTGAACCGGGCGAATATCCCATCCATCTCTCTCCGGCACTTGCGGCAAAATCTCGTGCGCTCTGGCGTGCACATGAATCTTAACTTAAAGGAGAACAGGATCGATATGAAACGTTTTATGCAAAACATCCGGAAAGTCGTGCCATATGTGCCGGGAGATCAGCCGGACTTTCCCGATATGATCAAGCTCAATACCAATGAGTGCCCCTATCCGCCTTCTCCGGCGGTAGAACAGGCATTGAAACAAAGCGAATCCGATCAGATGCGGCTTTATCCTGATCCAACCGCACATGCGCTCAATGCTGCGATTGCAAAGGCATACGGTGTGGAGGAATGCCAAGTATTCACCGGAGTCGGCTCAGACGATGTGCTTGCGATGATCTTCCTGACATTTTTCAATGACAATCTGCCAGTTCTGTTCCCGGACATCACTTATGCATTTTATCCGGTTTGGTGCAATCTATTCAGAATCCCATATGCAGTGCAACCGCTGAACGACAACTTTGAGATCGACCCGAAGGACTATGAAAAACCCAATGGCGGAATAGTCTTTCCAAACCCGAATGCACCGACCGGCATTGCAATGCCGCTTGCATCAATCGAACAAATCTTAACGCACAATCCGGATTCGCTTGTGGTCGTGGATGAGGCATATGTAGACTTTGGCACGCCGTCGGCACTGTCGCTACTCTCGAAGTATGAAAATCTCATGGTGGTGCAAACATTCTCGAAATCGCGTGCAATGGCGGGGATGCGCATTGGCTTTGCAATTGGTTCGCCAACACTGATCCAAGCACTACACGATGTGAAATATTCGTTCAATTCCTACACAATGAACCGCACAGCGATCGCGGCAGGGGCGGCAGCGGTACAGGATGCGGCATATCTGAAAGAAACGACCGGAAAGATCATTACAACCCGCGAGCGCACCAAAGCGGCACTGCGAAAAATGGGGTTTGTATGCACAGACTCCAAGAGCAACTTCTTATTCGTGACCCACCCGAAGCTCGATGCACACGCACTATTTGAAGCACTCCGGGCAGTACATATTTTTGTGCGGTGGTTTGATGCACCACGAATCCGGGATTATCTGCGGATCACGATCGGAACGGATGCCCAGATGGATGTATTGCTTTCGTTTTTGAACGATTATCTGAAACAGAGAGGAATATAAGATTCCGCCACACGACAATTTGATTCAATTTTTTAGGAGGTTTTTTATTATGAATGAAGTGATTCGTGCTATGGTACAGAGAAGAAGCATTCGCAAGTACAAACCGGACATGGTGCCAAAGGCACTGATCGATCAGGTGATCGAGGCCGGACTCTATGCACCCAGCGCAAGAGGATTACAGTCTCCGGTAATTATCGCGGTGACAAATCGAGAGCTTCGCGATGCAATCGCCGAAGAAAACCGCAAAATCGGCGGCTGGGATGCCGGATTTGATCCGTTTTATGGTGCACCCGTGATCTTACTTGTCATTGCAGATAAATCCGCGCCCAATGCCATTTATGATGGCTCGACAACGCTTGCCAACATGTCAACAGCTGCGTATGCACTGGGGCTTGGCTCATGCTGGATCCACCGTGCGAAAGAAGAGATGGAATCGGATTTCGGCAAAGCGATCCTAAAGCGTCTTGGTATCACCGGTGACTATATTGGCATCGGACATTTGGCGCTCGGATATGCCGATTGTGAACTGCCTGCGCCCGCAGCACGAAAAGAAGGCAGATGTTATTACATCGACTAAACCGCAGAAGGTCGAAGTAACATAGAAACATAAAAATACCGCAGTGCATTTGAATTGACTCCAAATGGAACTGCGGTATTTTTCGCTGGTTCAGGTTTAATCGAACTTTCGTTTTAATTTTTCAAAAAAGCTTTCACGCTTTGTCTGATTTTTGGCCTCAAGCGAATCATCAAACTTCTTTAATAGCTCTTTCTGCTGTTTGGTCAGTTTTTTCGGCACCTCGACCACAACTGTTACATACTGATCGCCACGCGTGTCGCGGTTGAGATATTTTACACCCTTGCCACGCAACCGGAATTTTGTGCCACTTTGTGTTCCCTCCGGGATCTCGTATTCGACTTTACCGTCGATAGTAGGCACGGTGATCTTGTCGCCCAGCACTGCCTGTGCATAGGCGATCGGGATCTCGCAGGAAATATCATTGCCGCTGCGGACGAAAAGTTCGTGTGGTCTTACTGTGACCTGAACATTCAGGTCGCCGCTGCTGCCACCATTGACGCCGGCATCACCTTTTCCGCCGACACGCAGAATCTGACCATTGTCGATACCTGCCGGAATTTTCAACTCGATCTCACTTATCGTGCGTAGGCGTCCACTGCCGTGGCACTTACTGCACGGATTGGTAACGATCTTGCCCTTGCCGCCGCATTTCGAGCAGACATGTGTGGTAGAAATTGTGCCAAAAGGTGTGCGCTGATTTACGCGGACAGATCCCTGTCCATTACACTCTGTACAAGTTGTTGTTTTGGTATTACTGTCTGCGCCGGTTCCGCCGCACTGGCTACATTTTTCCATGTGTGCCACGCGAATCTTCTTTGTCGTACCCTTACACGCCTCCATAAACTCGATGGTAATCCTTTCGTTGATATCACCGCCGCGTTTAGGGGCATTGGTATTTTGTGCAGCAGATCTACCGCCACCGAAGCCACCGCTGAATCCGCCGCCAAAGATGGAGTCAAAAATGTCGCCGACATCCCCAAATCCACCAAAACCGCCGCTGAATCCACCAAATCCGCTGTCGTTTCCGCCGCCATAAGTGGGATCGACTCCGGCATGGCCGAACTGATCATAGCGTGCGCGTTTTTCCGGGTCAGACAACACTTCATGCGCTTCGTTGATTTCTTTGAATTTTTCTTCCGCTTTTGGATCATCTGGATGCAAATCGGGATGATATTTTCTTGCCAGCGTTTTGAACGCCTTTTTGATATCTTCTTCCGATGCACCCTTTTTCAGCCCCAGCACCTCGTAATAATCCCGTTTTTCTGCCATACTGTTCGGCTCCTTTCCCTATGGGACAGCGACGGCTGCCCGACATGACGATGCCGGGACATGCCGAAACCTGCCCCGTCATCGTTGCGTTTATGCGAAACCGGATTCCGGTTTATCTGGATGCATTATACTTCCTTGAAGTCTGCGTCAACAACGCCGTCATCATTTGCACCAGTGTTGCCGCCGGCTGCACCGCCCATATTCGGATCGCCGCCCGGCTGACCGCCGTTCTGCTGATACATCTTAGAGGACAATGCGTAGAATGCCTGCTGGAGTGCATCCGACTTTTCCTTGATGGCTGCAGAATCTGTACCACCGAGTGCACTTCTCAGATCTGCGATCTTGGATTCGATGTCAGACTTATCTGCTGCATCCACCTTGTCGCCGAATTCCTTGAGTGCGTTCTCGCACTGGAAGCAGAGACTCTCTGCGTTATTTTTCGTGTCGACCTCTTCGCGGCGTTTCTTATCTTCCTCCGCATACTGTTCTGCTTCCTTGACTGCCTTATCAATATCTTCCTTAGACATATTGGTCGATGCAGTGATCTTAATATCTTGTTCCTTACCAGTTCCCAGATCCTTTGCTGTTACGTGTACGATACCATTGCGGTCGATATCGAAGGTAACTTCGATCTGCGGTACACCACGCGGAGCCGGTGCAATGCCATCAAGACGGAAAGTGCCGAGTTGCTTATTGTCGCGCGCAAATTCACGTTCACCCTGAAGGACGTTGATATCGACTGCCGACTGGTTATCTGCAGCAGTGGAGAAGATCTGACTCTTCTTTACCGGAATTGTGGTGTTACGGTCGATGATCTTGGTACATACGCCGCCCATGGTTTCCAGACCCAGCGACAGCGGTGTAACGTCGAGCAGCAACAGACCATCCTTGACATCGCCGCCGAGGATACCACCCTGATATGCGGCACCAAGAGCAACGCATTCGTCCGGGTTAATTCCCTTAAACGGTTCTTTGCCGAGCTTCTGTCGAACAGCCTCTTGTACTGCCGGAATTCTCGAAGAACCGCCGACCATCAGCACCTTGTTAAGATCCGACGGAGACAGACCGCTGTCAGACAGTGCCTGCTGTACCGGACCCATAGTCGCATCGACCAGATCCTTGGTCAGTTCGTTGAACTTTGCAACCGTCAGGTTCATATCCAAGTGCTTTGCACCATTTGCATCTGCGGTAATAAATGGAATGTTGATGTTGGTGGTGGTAGTAGAAGACAGCTCAATCTTTGCCTTTTCTGCAGCATCCTTCAGACGCTGTACTGCCATCTTATCATTGGACAGGTCAATGCCTTCAGTCTTCTTGAATTCATCTACCATCCAGTTAATGATGCGCTGGTCAAAATCGTCACCGCCAAGGCGATTGTTGCCGGCTGTAGCGAGTACCTGCTGGATGCCATCGCCCATTTCAATGATGGAAACATCGAATGTGCCGCCACCCAGGTCATAGACCATAATGCGCTGTTCCTCTTCTTTATCGATGCCATAAGACAGTGCTGCTGCCGTCGGCTCGTTGATAATACGCTTAACATTCAGACCTGCGATCTGACCGGCGTCCTTGGTTGCCTGACGCTGTGCGTCGGTGAAGTACGCAGGAACAGTGATGACGGCTTCTGTCACCGGCTGACCCAGATAAGCCTCTGCATCGGTCTTGAGCTTTTGCAGGATCATTGCTGAGATTTCCTGCGGCGTGTACTTCTTGCCATCGATTTCAACTTTATAATCGCTGCCCATATGGCGCTTGATCGAAGAGATTGTACGCTCCGGGTTTGCGATTGCCTGACGCTTTGCTGTCTGACCGACCAGACGTTCGCCGGTCTTAGAGAAGCCAACAACCGACGGAGTCGTTCTGCCGCCCTCTGCGTTTGTGATGACTACTGCCTGACCGCCCTCCATAACAGCAACGCAGGAGTTTGTGGTTCCGAGGTCAATACCAATTACTTTTCCCATTGTAACTCTTCCTTTCTGTATTACCCGTTTATCTTGAACGGTTTTTCATCAATATAATCAATATATTTGTATCAACTGCCCTCTCGGGCAGGTGCTTGCGCCAAATTTTCGGTGTTGATCACCGAAAGTGCAGTTTCCTGTGAAATGACTGTCAACGCTGTTGTCTGTGCAGTCGCATGTTCTGATGCCGATGTCTGTGTATTTCCAGTATCACAGCCGGACATCCACGCGATCGTCAGAAGCGCTGCTGCTTCGATCAGCTGCATGATCCGTTTTTTCACGCGTTACCTCCGCTACACCGAAACCGCCACCATAGCCGGACGGATCAGACGATCGCCTAAAAGATAGCCCTTCTGGAACACCTCACAGACTTTATCAATTTCATAGTCGCTATCGTCTACCTGTTTGATGGCATTGTGTAAATTCGGATCGAATGTTTCGCCTAGTGCGGTAATTTCCGTGACACCGAGCTTTTCGAATGCCTTCTGCATTTGAACAAAGGTCATTTCCACGCCCTTTTTATAATTCTCATCGCCGCACGGTGCATCAAGTGCCCGTTCAAAGCTGTCCATGACATTCAACAGTTCCTTGACACAGTCGACTTTGGCATCACCGTAGATTTTTTTCTTTTCTTCGGTGGTTCGGTTGCGATAGTTCTGATACTCCGCCATCAGACGCAGATGCTGATCCTTTTGTGCATCCAGTTCTGCCTCCATTTGTGCAAGAGCATCTTTGCGCTCTTTCTTCTTTTTCTTTTTGTCTTCCTTGTCGTTCTTCTCTTTCGGTGCATCCGCCTGATCCGGAATCGCTGATTCATCCGCTGCAGATGCTGCTGTTTCGGTCGACTCCGGCGTTGCTTCTTCCGGCGTCGCAGCTGTGGTTTCTTCTTTCAGATCTTCCTTTTTTTCCTGATCCATACAAACACACATCCTTTCTCTATTGACCTATCTGTTCCGGCGGAAGCGGATCTTCTAACAGTTCCAATTCCGCCGGTTCCTGCTCTTCTGTAATCAGGTGTGAGATCTTATCAGTGAAATATTCGATATACGGAATAATCTTTGCGTAATTGATCCGCACCGGCCCGATCACGCCAAGCGACCCACCCGTATGACCATCCTTCTGATATTTCGAAACGATCATGCTGGAGTTCCCGATGACAAAATCGCCGCCTTCTTCTCCGAACACCACCTTGACCCCTTGAAACGAATCATCGAGAAGTCTCGATAGTGTTTGCTTATGCATGATGAACTGCGCCACTTCTGCTTTGTCCAGTTCTTCGCAAGAGAAGAGATTCTGTTCCCCGGAAACATACAGCTCGTTCTTTTGCAAATCTTTGGACATTTCATAAATGCCCTGCATCAAAGGACTGAGCGTCATCATATATGCCCCCAGCGCCGCCGCCATCTGGTCCATCTTTTCCTGCGAAAGCTCTGATACCGAAATGCCCTCTAAGTTTTCTTCCATAAAATGTTTGAAAAACTCCATATGCTCATCGGTCAGATCAAATTGCAGCCGACAGGCACGATTCTGAATCTTGCCGTCGGAAGTGATGAGCAACACCACATACATTCGCTTTCCCGTAGAAACAACGTCCACCTTTGTGATCACCGAATATTTCGGTGCAAAGTTAGAAACAACTGTCGCACACTTTGTGATCTGAGAAAGCGCCGTTGTCGCGCTCTGTAAGATTAGATCTTCCGTCAACTCGGATTCATCTCCAAGCATTTCATCGAGCCGCTTGCGTTCTTCTTCTGGAAGAACGCTCTCTTCCCCAAGCTGATCGATATACATCCGGAATCCGCTGAATGTCGGTACGCGTCCAGCAGAGGTGTGCGGCTGTTCAAGAAAGCCGAGCTCTTCTAACACCGCCATATCATTGCGGACGGTTGCAGCAGACACATGAATATCCGGCAGCTGCGAAATGGTTTTCGATCCGACCGGTTCGCCTGTACGGATATAGAGATCTACAACCGCCGACAGAATTTTTCGTTTTCGCGCATCCACGTCTACCATCCTTTCTGGCAGAATCACTTTTGAAGTGTTAGCACTCGATCTCCCTGAGTGCTAATAACAATTTACCATGATTTTTATCGATTGTCAAGGGGATTTTTACATTTTCGTTTGATTGCACAATTTTATTATTGATTTTTCTTATTTTTTATCTAAATACACAAATGAGTTAAAAGCCTGCCGCTTTTTCCTTGAATGATATCGTGGATATTTTGTGCTTTTTTCCCTGTGATATTAAGGCGGCGATTTGATATATTTGTACATGACGAACGACATACCAGAGAATGGAGTAATTTCATGGAAGAAATATCACATTTTTTCTTAGGTCGACTTGACAAATGGGGCAAAAAAAGATATACTTAAAAGGTAATAAGAAAACAAGCAGATTGTGCTGTGTTTTATAAAACGGGAGGTAAAAATATTGTCCACCATCAGACAGCTGAAACCATTTGAAAAAATTCTCATCGGACTTGCTACGGCGCTTGTGGTTATCATTCTGGGCTGTGTTTTTCTGGTTGCACGTGCAGATGAAGTATCTGCGCCCCAGACGATTCCACTATTGACGACAACGACGACAACAACGACGACAACTGAACTTACGACAATCACAGTTACCTATGATTATACAATGCAGATCGATATGGATAAAGTGCGCGAATATCATGAACAAAATCCCGATGTAGTCGGATGGATCTATATCGGCGACACTGTGATCGATTATCCGGTCGTACAGAGTGAGGATAACGAATACTATTTAAACCGCGACTGGCAAGGAAATTCGAGCCATTCAGGAAGCATCTTTGAAGACTTCCGCTGTGATATCGATGAAACAGAAAATACCCTTTTCTATGGACATAATATGGGCAATGGTTCAATGTTCCATGCTGTCAAGAACTTTAAGGAAGAGGCATGGGGCAAAGAGCATATCTATTTTGAAGTTGCCTCAATCGAAAAGCGTTATCTCTACCGGATCGTGGCGTGTTCTGTCCTCAATGGTCTTGATGGTGCAGAATTCGACTATTGGAATCGTAATGAACTGAACAAAAAAGAATATGAGGAATATATTCAGGACATCAAAGATACGGCACTGGTCTGGTATGCACCTGAGGACGATTTACCGGAATATGGCGACAATATCATCGCACTGCAAACGTGTAACTCCGGCGCAGATGATGGCATTCGCTGTATTCTATTCGGACAGTGTCTGGGAGAATATTAAACTTCTAGATGCATATATGTGTAAAGCGACATGTCATAAAAACCTGTCTGCACTATATTATGTGCAGACAGGTTTTGCATTTTGAAGAAAAATCCCGTTTCATACCAAAGCGAAAGACAGCGATATCGCCACCCGTGCAAGCCGGCTTGTGGCTAACATTGACTGATCCCAGAAAGGAGTTATTCATGCACACACTTACGTTTTCTGAAATTGCTGCGTTATTTCCGAAACGCCGTCAGGATGCACAAAAGGGCGATTTCGGCAAATTGTTATGCATCACTGGCAGTCGTAATATGCCCGGCGCATGTGCGCTTTCAACACATGCGGCACTGCGCAGTGGTGCCGGGCTTGTTACAGTTTTTACAACGCCGGAAAATCCCATGCGGCTTGCATCCACAATCCCAGAGGCAATGTGGCTCAGCGGAGCGACGGACAACGCCGGCTTTCTAACAGACGAGAAAAGCCATGCACTGCTTCTGCCGCATCTACAAAAGTCAAATGCCGTTTTGATCGGATGCGGTATGGGACTCACTGAAGAAACAAGAAAACTGACACATTGGGTCTTATCACACGCAAGCTGTCCGGTCGTTGTCGATGCAGATGGTCTAAATGCCATTGCCAGCAGCATAGATATAGAGAGATGGACAGGGAAAGAGCTGATCCTGACGCCGCATCCCGGCGAAATGGCACGTCTGAGCGGAAAACTCATCGCACAGATCCAACAGGCGCGCGAAGAAACGGCAAAGTCCTTTGTGAACCGTCACGCAGTAACGCTGGTGCTGAAAGGTGCCGGAACGCTTGTAGCACAGCGAGATCGTATCTGTCAGAATCCCACAGGGAATCCTGGCATGAGCCGCGGCGGAAGCGGAGATACTCTTGCCGGAATGATTGCAGCATTTGCTGCACAGGGGTTGTCTGGATGGAATGCCGCATGTGCTGGCGTCTATCTGCATGGGCTTGCCGGCGATCTAGCAGCAGCGCAATATTCCCAGCAGGCAATGCTGCCAAGCGATCTAATTGCGTGTCTTCCGCAGGTATTTTCAGAGCTGGAACAGCTGCGCGATCGAGCCTGATCCGGATGGGGCACGATCGGCTCCTTCCTTGTCCCAATCCATTTTGACAGTTCTGACAAGGAAGGAGAACCGCATGATGAAACGAGTTCGGAACGTTTTGATATGGAGCTTGACGCTGACAGTCGGGGCTGCTGCCCTGACCGGATGCAGCGGCGGAGAAGGCGGCAAAACAAGTGCAGCGCAAGTATTGGGCGGCAGCTTTACCGCAGATATGACCCTCAGCATGGAAGATTCAGACGCAGTCGGAACAATTGCACGCTATGGCGAAGGACAGTGGCGCGCAGAATTCTCTGAGCCATCATCTCTGGCTGGCATTGTACTGGACTTTTCCGGGAGTGAGGTGACCGCATCGTATCAAGGACTTGCGTTTTCGATCCCACAGTCGGCAATGCCGGCGAAATCCGTGCTCACCGGACTTATTCAGGTCGTGGACACACTGGCACAGGAAGAACAGATCACAGGAGAAGCGCAAGAGGATCAGATCGCCGTATCCGGCGAATGGGAGGGCAATCCATATGTATTGACGCTTGATAAGACCGGAGCGCTCGTGGGATTTGAGATGGAGGGCTATGATGCCGCGATTACATTTGTGCGGTTTGAATCGGGTGCAGTGGCAACATCGACAACACAGCTTGAAACAAGCGAGTGATACACAAAAACGGGCAGCTTTTTTGGAACTGAAATGATATAATGGTGGTAGACACAAAAAACGTGACTGCCATCATTTTTTGTGATAATATAAAAAGCCTATCAGCGTGGTGGAATATACACAGGGCAACGTGGATATGGAATGAATTCAAAAATAGCATATAATTTGTATATGGAAAAGGTGAATAACATCGTCTGGGTCTACCCCTAATTTGTAAATCCAAAATTTGAGATGAGTCAATCCCGAATTCTGTGTAAACGTGAAATAGTACAATAGAAAAGTATATGATGAGACCGATTGTGAGAGCAGTCGGTCTTATCTGCATATTAGCACATGATTATTCGATTGTCAAGATGAAATTATTATTCAGGT
>CASEUJ010000022.1 GCA_949291125.1 uncultured Ruminococcus sp. | reverse complement strand
CTTTTGCCGCATCGATCGGCGAGCCGCCACCCATTGAAACGATCCAATCCGGCTCAAACTCTCGCATGATTGCAGCACCTTTCAGAACGGTTTCTACCGACGGATCCGGCTCAACGCCCTCGATCAGCTTGACTTCAAATCCGGCTTCTTTCAGATAACCTTCTGCTTTGTCCAGAAAGCCAAAACGCTTCATCGAGCCGCCGCCAACAACGATAACTGCCTTTTTACCGGTCAGCGTCTTGAGCATTTCCAGTGAGCCGGAACCATGATACAGGTCACGCGGTAATGTAAATCTTCCCATTTTTCGTTTCCTCCTGTAAAATCAATATCAGCTTTTTGGTCGCAAAATCTCTATGTACCGCCGTATTCAGCAGCACACAAATTCTACTCTTTCATTATAAGCACCAGAGCGTAGGATGTAAAGTGCAAATTGTAAATTTTTCACGAATTTGCGCACATGACTTTTTAAATCGGCACTCTGCTTTAATTATCTCAGATCGGCTCTGCGATTTCTTGCATAATTCAGACATAATGTAAAATCGCTCCGATTTTCTCGTCGATGACAAGAAAATCGAAGCGTATCAAACCGTTATTTTTGCTTTTTTAGAAATGCTTCATATTCATCGCAGATCGGCTTTGGATCGCCGAATGCTTGCAGTTCGCCATGATCTAGCCATAGTACCTTGGTGGAAAGTCGGCGTATCTGTGCCAGTGAGTGGGATACCAATAGCGTTGTGGCGCCACCTTGGATGATTTCAGTCATTTTCTTTTCACTCTTCTGCCGGAAGGCACCGTCGCCGACGGAGAGTACTTCATCCAGAATCAGAATCTCCGGATTGACCAGACAGGCGATGGAAAATGCAAGGCGAGACTTCATGCCCGAGGAGAGCTGTTTGAACATACGATCTTCAAAGTCCACAAGATCGGCAAATTCAAGGATTTCCCGATAGGTGTTGTTCATGAATTCCCGTGTGTAACCAAGCATTGCACCACGCAAAAAGGTGTTTTCCTTGACCGTCAGTTCGCCGTCAAATCCACTGCCGAGTTCAAGCAGGGATGCAATCGAGCCCTTGACCGCAAGCGTCCCTTTGGTGGGGATCATGATCCCGGAAATGATTTTTAACAGTGTCGATTTTCCGGCGCCGTTTGCACCGATGATTCCAAGCAGTTCGCCCTTGTTTAACTGGAACGAAACGTTTTTGACCGCCCAAAATACTTTTTTTTCATATGTTCCTTTCAGCTTCTGGATCACAAAGTCTTTGATTCCGGTCTCCTTGAAATCTCCAAGTACATAGCGCACCGAGAGATCATTTGCTGCGATTGTGATTTCTTCTTTTCCCACGTGCGTTTCTCCTTACATATAATACAGGAATTTGTAATTGAGTTTCTTATAGATCAGGCATCCTATGATCAGTGCCGCCAGTGCAAAGAACAGGCACAATCCATGATGGGCAAGAGAGGGCACCATCTGGTGCAATACGATTTTACGTACATAAGAAATATACGTGTAGATCGGATTGAGATAAAATAGTTTCTGGATCAACGGACTGAATCCGTCTGTTGTATAAAAAATTGCAGACAAGTACATCAAGAGCATTGTGAAAACATCATAGAGATATTGGATATCTTTGAATAACACAAACAATGCCGAGAGGATCAATCCGAATCCGATGTTGAATATCGCAAGACAGAGGATCGGATAAAGTAGCAGAACAAACCGCCATGTGATCGGCACACCATCTCCGATGACAAAGGCAAAATAGACGATGAGTGTCAGACCGAAATTGATGAGTGATGAAACCTGCTTGGACAGGAGAAAGAGATATTTTGGCAGATTGATCTTTTTGATGATGCCGGCGTTTTGCATCAGCGAGTGCATACCGCCGGAGGTAGAGTCCTTGAAAAAAGCGTAAAGCAGGTTTCCGGAGAACAGATAGATCGTATAGTGTTCCATGTTGCGGCCAAAGAAATTGGTGAAAACAAAACTCATCACCAATAGCTGAAGTAGAGGGTTGAGGACGCTCCAGAACATACCTAAGATCGTGCGCTTGTATTTTTTCTTAAAGTCACGTTTAACAAGTTCTTCAAACAGAAATTGATAATTTTTCAGCCGCAGGATCTGTGATTTGATTGCGTTACTCATATCAGTTCCTTTCTGTTATTCAATTATGCAAAACAGATGCAGTAGACTTATTATAGCACAAGCAGCTGAACGTGTCAAGATTTGCTTTTTATACTGTAATCATTATGTAACTATTCTTAACACATATACATTTTCACAGGCATGGTTTCTCACCATGATGATTGCTTTTGCATAGAATGGAATACGCAGGATGTGACAGAACCTGCGTAGAAAGGAGAGATTATGGCACACAATCAATTCGGATATCACTTTCAACACAATATGTTGCTTGACTATTCACCGCAAGAGTCAGCGTTTTCTAAACCAGATCCGTTGAGCGTCACGACGGCATCGGTGCATGAGAACGGTAATGAAATCTCGCCATTCCCGCCCCAGACGCCGCCGGGCATGGCATATGTTCCATATCAGCAGTGGGAAACACCGTATGACATGGACACTGCATTTCCGATCGGAACGATTTTCCCGGCGCTTGACTATCCGCTGCGAGGAGGTGGATCATATGCATGAAAAGACACAGCTCATGATGATGATCCGCAAATATGACTTTGCACTTTATGATCTTCAGCTTTATCTGGATACACATCCGAACTGCCCAGAGGCACTGAAGCTCTGGAACAAGTATCAGGGGATGCGGAAGAAAGCGGTACAGACCTATGTGCAGAAATATGGCCCAATCCAGCCGGATCAAACGGACGGCAATGCACCATGGGGATGGAATCAAGGACCATGGCCATGGGAAAAGGAGGCGAATTGAATGTGGGTATATGAGAAAAAATTGCAATATCCCGTTCGCATCAAGACGCCTAATGCGAAGACGGCGAAGTATATTATCTCACAGCTTGGCGGTCCTGGTATCCAAAACAGAGAATACAGATTCGATGTACTTCTATACGCACATTTAAGGAATCAAGACTAATCGATGATGAAAATGTACATGCAGTCATGCATAGATTATCACCCAGGAGGTGATCTGCATGCATACAAGCATGATTCAAAACAACGATGATCTTATGCTTCTAAATGCATTGTCCGTACAGGAGAGAGAATGTGCATGGGAAATCATTGCTAAGCGCATTGGAGTCACAGTCGCAGATTTTGTGCGTCAGAATCCAGAGCACTATGACGACGTGGTAAAGGCTTTGCAATGGGCATATGATCATCCATGGTAAACAAATATGATGGATAGTAGGTATTCGAAAGGCTTCACAGCGAGTCGTCAGAACTCTGATTTCAGTCGCTTCAGAAACAGCTCAGCGATCGGAGAGAATACCTGATACTTTTTCCAGATAATATACATATTGGTTTCTAGCGTAGGTGTGATCGGACGAAAGCATAGTCCACTTTCTTCACTTGTATTGATCAGATGTTCAAAGGTCAGTAGATATCCTAGCCCCTCTTTCACAAATATCGAGCCGTTATAAGCAAGATTGAATGTTCCTGCAAAATTCAACTTGTCCATATCTTCGCCGCACCATCGAGGGAAGTCCACCTGAATGGATTGCTTAGAACAAAATAGCGGCAGTCCATATAAGTCCTCAAAGGTGATTTCCTTTTTTTGCGCAAGCAGGCTATCACGCCGCATGACGACGCCCCATTTGTCGCTTTCGGGAATTGTGAGGTAATTATATTTTGACAAGTTTGGTGGCTCGACGATTACAGCAAGATCGAGCAGGCCGCGGTCAAGACGCTCTGTGACAGGATCAGTATCGCCGCTGAAAATGTGGAAGATAAAATCCGGGTACTGTTTTTGAAATGATCGAATGCTTTGTGCAAGATATTTGATCAGATAACTCTCTGCGCATCCAATGTGGATCTCTCCACCGATGATGCTGTCGAGTTGATTGAATTCTTCTGTTGTTTTATCAACCATTGCAAGAATATCCTCGGCTCTTTTTCGGAGAAGCATGCCTTCATCATTCAGACGCATGTTTTTATTCGTACGGATAAACAGTTGGTGCCCTAATTCTTCCTCAAGCTTTTTGATTTCCTTCGAAAGAGAAGGCTGTGAAATATGTAGCTGCTGGGCGGCTCTTGTCATATTTTCTTCTCTTGCGATCGCAAGAAAATAGCGCAATACTCTGATCTCCATCTTGTACCTCCGCTGTAATATAGAAATATTATACAATATTTTGTGATTCTTGTAAAGCATCACAAGCAATTAAAAATAGGTATTTTACATTTCTGCTTTTCTGTGTTATACTGAGCTTACAAAACATAAGGAGATGAGAGCATGGCAAATGCGACAGATAAAACTGCGGTTATCCGAGAAAATCTGAGTGATGCAGGTTTTTGCGCGGATAGTATAGATCGTTGTGTGCAGATGCTGGATGAAAAGCGTTATTCGGATCTGGAAAAACTGCTTGCTGTGCATCGGAGAGCGTTGCTTGACCATATTCACAGTTATACGGCGCAACTGGATTGCCTTGACTATTTCATCTACACACTTAAAAAAATGATGGAGGTATCTGAATCATGAAAGAAGAAATGCTGCATCTGACACAAGAGTGGGATAAGACCTTTCCAAAGTCGGAACAAGTTGATCACAAAAAAGTGACATTTCACAATCGTTATGGGATCACGCTGGCTGCTGATATGTACATTCCGAAACAGCATAGCACTGGCTCGTTTTCGGCGATTGCCGTATGCGGACCATTCGGTGCGGTCAAGGAACAGTGCAGCGGTCTTTATGCACAGACACTTGCAGAACGTGGATTTCTGACCATCGCATTCGACCCGTCCTATACAGGAGAAAGCGGCGGACAGCCGCGGTATGTGGCTTCTCCGGATATTAATACAGAGGATTTTTGTGCCGCTGTAGATTTTCTTTCCGTGCAGGAGCAGGTAGATCCGGAAAAGATCGGCATTCTCGGGATCTGCGGATGGGGTGGTATGGCGATCAACGCCGCAGCGATCGACACCCGGATCAAAGCGACTGTTGCTTCTACGATGTATGATATGACAAGAGTCAATGCAAAGGGCTATTTTGATGAAGCTGATAATGCCGACGCACGTTTTGCAATGAAACAGTCACTCAATGCACAGCGTATTGAGGACTACAAGTCCGGCGAATATGCGCTTGGTGGCGGTGTAGTTGATCCGCTGCCGGAGAATGCCCCCGACTTTGTGAAGGATTATCATGCTTACTACAAAACCTCCCGCGGATATCATCCTCGTTCGCTCAATTCCAATGGCGGCTGGAACAAGACTTCTTCCCTTTCTTTTATCAATATGCCAATTCTTTCCTATGCCCATGAGATCCGCTCTGCAGTGCTCGTGATGCACGGAGAAAAGGCACATTCCCGCTACTTTGGCGAAGACGCATTTAAAATGCTCACGGGAGAAAACAAGGAGCTTCTCATTATCCCGGGCGCGACACACACAGATCTCTATGATGGCGGCGAGAAAAAGGTGATCCCTTTCGATAAGCTTGCGGCATTCTATGGCGAGTACTTGAAGTGATGTGTTTCATGCCATTTTTGCATCTGGTCAAGAAAGTCTGTATGAATCAGAACAACGTTTTGAACAAGCTAATTGCGGCTGTGACCGGTCTTTTGATGTGTACACTAACCGCCTGTGGGAATGATATAGATCAGACTGTGACGGAAACGGAAACCAGTCTGATTGAAACGAGCAATCGTTTTGTTTTAGAAACTGAGATGGTGCTATTGACACCAGAAGCAACCACACCGATGGAAGATCCTGAGATAAAGGAGGCATATGAAATGCAGCTATCGATAAATGGCAAGATATTTTCCGTGACGTTGGAAGATAATGATACTGTTCAGGCACTATACAATCTGCTTCCTTTAACATTGGAAATGTCTGAACTCAACGGCAATGAGAAATATTTCTATCTGGATACGTCACTGCCCTGCACGCCCGAAAGAGTCAGGAACATCTATGCAGGCGATATCATGCTTTACGGAGACAGCTGTATTGTTCTGTTTTATGACTCATTTTCCACTCCATACAGTTATACTAGGATCGGACATATCGAAGATGCCTCCGAGCTGTTAGACGCACTTGGGGATAACAGCGCTACGGTGATATTTTCGATTGTGCAATGACACAGGAGATCGCGATTTAGGGCAATACCACACAAAGCCGTCAGGAGGCCTTTGTGTGGTATTGCCTTAGGTATTTTATTTTGCCACATTTCTAAAAACTACGCATGGATGCCAAAAGTGTTTGTGCGTAGTTTTATGATGCCTTAAGATTGGCTGCTCCGGTAAAACGATATGGGGACTTCGGGTACATCTGTTTCGTAAATCGCTGCACTGTATGGCTTTGTGCTTTTCGGATAAGCAAAACTTATTTGAAATCATCAAAAACGGAATTGCTTATTTTTGTATTCAGAGTATAATTAAGAGTATAAAGCATTATTGAACACAGAGTGTTTGCACAATGCCTGCTGTTGCAGTGCTTTTATGTGCATCGCGGATCAGAAAGGAAGATATTTCTATGAAAGAAGTTATGATCCTGACCGGCGCTGGTCAGATTGGCATGGCGATTGCAAGAAGAACCGGGTATGGCATGAAGATCATCATTGGCGATAAAAATCCAGAAAATGCAAATGAAATTTCGAAGATCATGAACGAAGCCGGCTTTGATACAATCGGGATGGAAATGGATCTCTCTTCACGAGCATCTATTTTGAAAATGATTGCTCAGGCACAAAATTATGGTTCGATCACGAAGATGGTGAATGCTGCTGGCGTATCTCCGAGTCAGGCATCCATTGAGACGATCCTGAGAGTTGACCTGTATGGCACAGCAGTTTTACTTGAAGAGGTTGGGAAGATCATCGCACCTGGCGGCGTTGGTGTGACGATTTCAAGCCAGTCTGGACATCGTATGCCGGCGCTGGCGCCGGAAGAGGATGAACAGCTTGCCTGTACCCCGACAGAAGAACTATTGCAGCTAAAGATGCTCCAGCCGGGACATATTCGCGATACACTGCATGCATACCAGTTGGCAAAACGCTGTAATGAAAAGCGTGTTATGGCAGAATCCGTAAGGTGGGGCGATAAGGGGGCACGAATCAATTCGATCTCTCCGGGGATTATCGTGACGCCGTTGGCGTTGGATGAGTTCAATGGACCACGCGGTGATTTCTACAAAAATATGTTTGCCAGATGTCCTGCCGGTCGCCCGGGAACTGCGGATGAAGTGGCAAATGTGGCAGAATTGTTGATGAGTGAAAAGGGAAGTTTTATTACCGGTGCAGACTTCCTGATCGATGGTGGTGCGACGGCATCTTATTTCTACGGTCCATTGAAGCCGGAGGCGTAAAAACAGATTTTATGTGAAAACAGGACACCTGTATGCGATTCATGATACAAGTGTCCTGTTATTCTTTGATTGAATGATGCGGTGTATGCCTGCAAAATAATCAAGATGTCAGTGTATCCAAAAACCGTGAAAATGCTTGGCGTCCTGCCAGATCTGTTTTGAACACACCGGCGTCATGCAATACCTGTTCAAATACACTTCCCACTTCTGCACGAATGATATTTGTTGCATTCTCCGGTGAAAATTCCGGGTGGCGCCTTTGGAGTGTTTCTGCCCAATCCGCATGGTTTGCCGTGCGGGGATCTTTCCGGAGATCTGTTCTGGATAAGAGCGCATGTTTCACCGCGTCCAGTTCCTCCGACAAGCGTGATGGCAAAACGGCAAGTCCCATAACTTCGATCAGCCCAATGTTTTCTTTTTTGATATGATGCAGCGACGGGTTCGGGTGGAATATCCCCAGGGGGCGTTCTGGCGTGGTGCGGTTGTTGCGTAGCACCAAGTCAATTTGATACGGCTCTCCCACCTTCCGTACAATGGGCGTAATGGTGTTGTGGGGCGTGCCATCTGTCTCTGCATAAACCCCACTGGCTGGATCGCTGTACGCCCGCCATTTTTCTAAGATTATATTCGAAGCTGCCGCCAGTGCATTGCGGTCTGTGCTCTCCAGACGGATGACGGACATAGGCCATTTCACAATGCCGGCATGGATCATCGGATAGCCACAAATGGCGAATGCGGTTTCTATGGGTGCTTTTGCCATTGCAAATGTATAACAGCCGCCTTGGAAGTGCTCATGGCTTAAAATTGAGCCGCCGACAATGGGCAGATCGGCGTTAGAGCCGATGAAGTAGTGGGGAAAGAGATCCACGAAATCAAAGAGCTTTTCAAAAGCTGCCCCATCGATTACCATAGGCGCATGGGTGTCGGAAAAGGCGATGCAATGTTCAGGATAATAGCCATAGGGAGAATATTGTAATTCCCATGGCATGCCCTGTAGTGTGATGGGAACCGGACGCAGATTCTGTCTGGCCGGATGAGTGGCAGTACCAGCAAAGCCTGCGTTTTCCCGGCAAAGCTGACATTTGGGATAAGACACTGATTGTTGCGTCCGAGCTTTGGCAATATCTTGGGGATCTTTTTCCGGCTTGGAACGGTTGATAGTGATATCCAGTGTTCCATAATCACAGGTGTAGGTCCATTTCAGATCTTTTGCGATTCGACCGGCACGGACATAGTTCACATCCTGGTTATAGCGATAATACCAGTCTGTCGCCGCCTTCGGAGATACCGCATAGGCATCCCGAAATTTCTGTGCCACTTCTCGGGGGTATGGCGTCAGATAACCCATAATGCGGGTGTCGAACAGATCTCTGGAGCCATTGGTGTCTTCGATCATGCCCTGAGCGCAGGCGTAGTCGACAAGTTCCTCTAAAATGGCGTCGATCGACGCTGGTCGATCTGTCTTAGGTTCTGTGGGTACTTCCCATGTTTCGATGTGGAACAGATCCATCAGTGCATTGCGCACAACAATCTCATCGATCGGCTCAATCAGATGTTTGCAGATCGCATAGTCAAGTAAATTCTGAATATTCTGGCAAATCATGTGCATCCCTCTTTTCACTGCTGTGCAAACCCGTTCGGATGATTGTGGTGCCAGTTCCATGCGCTGGCGATAATCTCTTCTAAGCTATCGTGCACCGGATTCCAGCCCAGTACACGGCGTGCTTTTTCGCTGGATGCCACCAGTCTTGCAGGATCTCCCGCTCGACGGGGCGTTTCTACGGCGGGGATCGGATGCCCTGTCACCTTGCGGGCTGTCTCAATTACTTCACGGACAGAATAGCCGACGCCATTGCCCAGGTTAAAGATATCGCTTTCGCCGCCGTTTGCCAGATATTGCACCGCTAAAATATGCGCCTGTGCCAGATCTGTGACATGAATATAATCCCGGATGCAAGTGCCATCTGGTGTGTCGTAATCTGTCCCGAAGATGGAGACGGTTTCTCGCTTTCCGTTGGGTACCTGCAGGATCAGAGGAATGAGGTGGCTTTCCGGATTGTGATCTTCGCCGATCGTGCCACTGGCGTCTGCACCGCAGGCGTTAAAATATCGCAGCGAAACATAACGCATGCCGTGGGCAAGCCCAGTCCAGTGGAACATCTTTTCCATTGCCAGTTTTGTCTCCCCATAAGGGTTGGTGGGGCAGGTGCGGTCTGTCTCTAGGATCGGAATATTTTCCGGCTCTCCGTAGGTGGCAGCCGTGGAGGAAAAGACGATCTTGTCCACATGATTTGCTACCATCGCATCTAGCAGTACCTTTGTGCCACACAGATTGTTGTCATAATATTTCAGCGGATTTGTCACGCTTTCTCCCACTAGTGAAAAGGCAGCGAAGTGAATGACAGCATCAATCTGTTCGGTCTGAAATACTCGGTCTAAAAATGCGCGGTCATGGAGATCACCTTCATAAAATGTGACACCTTCTGGAATTGCCTGTCTGTGTCCTGTGACCAGATTGTCTGCAATTATGACCTGTTCTCCGGCACGTACCAATTCCAGTGCAGTGTGAGAACCAATATATCCTGCTCCGCCAAAAACTAAAATTTTCATCATACATTATCTCCATTACATTTGAATCCATGTTTTGTGAGTTCAACGCCACCCACTGGTCGGATGCGCATGATATGACAGCTTCCAGTTCCAAAGAGCCGCTCCATTTCATTTCGATAGGCATCTACCTGATCCTGCGGAACAAATGCCTGGATCGTTCCGGCAAAGCCGCCGCCGTGGACACGTACAGCACCTGTATCCTGGAGAATGCGTCGGCTCATCATGATCGCCAAGGGGATTGCCTGAGCGCCTGCATCCCGGCAGAGATATAGATTTTGTAACAGGTTTGCGGAAGATTCCCCGGACGCATGAACTAGCCGCAGGAATGTTTCCATATCGCCGTTTGCAAGAGCATTCGCTTCATCTGTGGCACGTTTTGTCTCTGCAAAGAAGTGTGCCGCCCGTAAGATGGCACGGTCGCTGCAAGTCTGACGCAGCGCCGGAATTGCGTCATAAAACGCTGCTTCTTGCACATCTCGGAGCACAGTTTTACCAAAATAATTCGCAACTTGTTGCATCTCCTCGGGAATTGCAACATAATCCTCGGTCAGATTAGCGTGGTCGCCCTTGGTATCTGTAATGCAGAGGGTGTAGCCTGCTTTTGCGAAATCTACATCATACCGGCGGATATCGGGATGTTTTGCATTTTTGAAATCGATCCATACGAATCCGCCCACGCTGCTTACCATCTGATCCATCAGACCGCTTGCCTTTCCAAAGTAGACATTTTCTGCGTACTGGGCATACATTGCAATCTCCACCGGATCTGTTTTTCTCATGTTATTATGGCAGTTGAAGATCGTTCCCAACAGCACTTCAAATGCGGCGGAAGAGGAAATGCCGCTTCCTTTGAGTACATCGGATGTGGTATAAGCATCAAATCCTGTTGGCTTTACACCGGCGGCGGCAAACTTTGCCGCCATGCCTCGGATGATTCCGGCAGAGCGCCCTGTTTCTGATTTCTGTATAGATAGGTCATCCAGCGTGACTGTATCCATGGGATAGCCTTTGGATTTCAGTCTGATGACGTCCTCATCATGAAAGGCGACAACGGCAATGACATCCAGATCTACGGCTGCCGCTAAGACACACCCATGTTGGTGATCCGTATGATTTCCACCGATCTCCGTTCGTCCCGGCGCAGAAAATAGAGCGATTTCTTTTCTCTCCGGGAACAGCACCTGAAATTCCCGGATTGCATCGAGATATCGCTGTCGCTGTCGGATGATCGATTCACCGTCGCCGTACAGATAGGACAGAGATGCGTCTGATTTTCCCCGTACAATGGTTTCGATCCATTCTTGTGGGCTCATTTTTTGATTCCTCCCTGCTGTTTCATCGATCGGTTGCGGATACTTTTGTCAGGTGTATCTCAAACGGATAATAGTCGCCCCATGTCTTTGGCAGTAGTACGCCGCCATGCAGAAGCGCACTGCCGGTAAGTATATGATCCGTGCCGTCGATCTGGTATAACCCTTTCGGATCCAGTCCCCGAAGCCGGAGTGTATGGCGCAGCGCATTGGGCTGTGTGCGGAATACCATGCCTTGCACAAGAGCTTCGCTGGCATCCTCTGCCACAAAGCTCCATGCGGCAATTTCGTCGGTAATCGGATTGCTGAGTCGATAATACCGTCCATTATGAATCAGAGGACCATATGTTTTGAATCGGTGGATCTGGTCTGTTACGGCATGTTTCTCATCCTCATTTAGAATGCCCAGATTCAGCTCATATCCAAAGCTGCCAGCCATCGCTGTGATGCCCCGTGCCTCAAAAGAAGTGACTCTTCCGGTCTGATGGTTAGGAACAGCGGATACATGTGAGCCGACTGCGGAGATGGGATAAATATATGAGGTGCCATATTGAATGGTGGTGCGTTCATAGGCATCTGTATCGTCACTGCACCAGATCTGGGGACAATAATACAGCATGCCAGCATCGAATCGACCGCCACCGCCGCTGCACCCTTCGATCATCACATTCGGAAAATCGGTGACAAGCCGTTCCAGCAGCGCATAAAGCCCCAGAACATAGCGATGGGGAAGCTCGCCCTGGCGCTGGGATGGAAGAAGGGAAGAATACCAGTCGCAGATGCTGCGGTTCATGTCCCATTTGATATAGGTGATGTCTGCGGTTGTCAGGAGCTTGCTGATACAATCATAGAGATAATCCTGGACATCTAAACGAGAAATATCCAGCAATAGCTGATATCTGCCGCGAATCGGATCTCTACCGGGAATTTGCATGATCCAATCCGGATGAACCTGATATAGATTACTGTTTTCAGAAACCATTTCCGGTTCGATCCAGATGCCAAACTGCATTCCAAGCCCCCGGATCCGATCCACAAGTTGTTTCAAACCGCCCTGAAGCTTATTCTCATTGACAAACCAGTCCCCCAGTCCGGAATCGTCGCTATCCCGCTTGCCGAACCAGCCGTCATCTAACACCAGCATATCTACACCCAATGTTGCCGCTTCTTTGGCAATGTTGTAAATTTTTTCTGCATCGAAATCGAAATACGTTGCCTCCCAGTTGTTGATCAGCACCGGACGTTCTGCCAGCTGATATTTGCCTCGGCAAACATGTTCCCGGATTACCTTGTGAAAGCGGTGAGATAATGTCTCCAGACCAGTGTCACTGTATGTCAGTACAGCCTCCGGCGTATAGAACGATTCTCCTGGCTGGAGCGCCCACGAGAACAGCTCCGGGTGGATGCCCATTACAACACGGGTCTGATGCAGCTGATCGAGTTCGATTTTAGTCTGAAAGCTGCCACTGTACATGAGAAAAGCACCAAAACATGCGCCCGATGTTTCTGTGCAATCCTTCTGGCAGAGAATCATAGAGGGATTCTGATGATGGCTGGAAGTGCCACGTGTGCTGCTGCTCTCTTGAATGCCGTGGATCAAGGGCGCACGTTCTGTGACGCGTTCCATGGCGTGTCGGCCATAGAAGTGTATCCATTCCCAGCCGCGGGACGGAATGTCAAGGCTGAAGCTTGCGACCTGTTCCAGCCGAACTGTTATGCTGCCGTCGTTTTGAATGATGGCACTGCGGGTGATGATGTTGAGCTCTGCCAATACCCCATAGCGCAGGATGACACGCAGATCGGAATACCGATCCCGGAGGATGATCTCCAGCGTTTCGCCCTTGTCATCATAAACTGCTGGAAGTCCCGGGATGGCATATTTGCCGGAATAGACCTTGTGACTCTCATAGCGCAGGTCTGCCGAACAGCTGCCGTCTGGCTGTGTGACCGTCAGTGCAGGAATGCGATAGTCCCCGTTTCCGGTGCAAGCATATTCTAAGGGCTGGGTGTCCAGCGAATAGGTGCGGCATGTTCCTACATCATACGGATTTCCGGAAAACCCTACGTCCGGATAATCCAGCAGATAATCCATGGCACATCTGGTCTTTTCTCCATACCAGAGATGCCGCAAAACTCCATAGGAATCTGCCTGTATCTGATATTCTGTGTGTGCTGTTACGATCTGAAAGAGCTTTTTTTCTTCTATTACATAAATTGCCAATATTACACATCTCCTTTGCAATAACTGCGTCCACAGAAATGATGTCTTCTGTGGACGCAGAGCATGAATCTTTGATCGGGCTTAGCCCCAATGCAGAGAGATCCATCCGATCTCTGATGTATTAGAGTTTTACCCCTTGACTGCGCCGTTTGCAATGCCGCCGATGATCTGCTTCTGACAGAAAATGTAGAAAATCAGGATCGGGATCAAGGCAAGCAGATAAGAGGCAAACGCCAGGTTATAGTTCGTGCCGAATTGTGTCTGGAAATTAAGCTGGGCAAGCGGCAATGTGGTATGTTCCGAACCAGACATGATGACAAGCGGCGTCATGACATCGTTCCATGTGCCGAGTGCTGTTAATACTGCAACGGTTGCATGCATCGGCTTCATCATCGGGAAAATGATCGTCCAGTAAGTTTTCCATGTGGACGCACCATCGATGTCTGCTGCTTCTTCCATTGCAAGGGGAACATTTTTCAGATAACCGCTGTAAAGCATAACATTCATCGGCATATAGAAGACGACATACAGAAGAATTACGCCAAACATATTGTCGAGATTCATTTTTGCCGTTTCTTTGACAAGGGGCATCATCAGGATTGCAAACGGTACGAACATACCGCTGACGATATAGAAATACATCAGCTTGAAACCCTTATGCCGTGCCATACTTCTGCCGATCGCATAACCGGCCATCGAATGAATGATAAGTGCGAGAATAATAGTAATGCCGGTGATCACCAAGCTATTGGTCAGAGAGTTCCAGAAGTTTGTGACTCGCATGGCCTCTGCGAAATTATCAAGGCTAAAGCTGTTCGGAAAGCTCAGTGCACCTGCGATATCGTTTGTCATTTCAGACGGCGATTTGAGCGCAATGATCACTGTCATATAAAGCGGGAATAAGATCGTGATACAGCCGAGTATCAGCAGTATGGTCAGAAAAATATTCGATTTGCTGTCTTTGTCATTCCGGATTTCACTGGCTGGTTTGATATGTACTTCGGGTAATTGCGGAACATGATGTCTTTCAGAACTCATAACTGCTCCTCCTTTTTATTCGTGATAGCAAGCTGGATCACAGAGATCGTTACGATCAGAACAAAGAATACGACTGCATTCGCGCTCTGGAAGCCGAATTGTCCGCCGTCCATACCGTTGCGGTAGATCAGGTAGGAGATCGACTCGGTGCTCTGTGCAGGACCGCCTTTGGTTAATGACATGATCTGATCGAATACCATCAGCATATTCTTGGTGCTCAGGATCAGATTGGTGGAAATAAACGGGATCAACAGCGGCAATGTCAATTTGCGGAAAGTATACCATTTTCCGGCGCCGTCAATCGAACTCGCCTCATAAATATCTGCCGGAATGGTTTGCAGACCGGAAATATAGATGATGGTGTTCATGGCGACGGTCTGCCATACGCCGACAATCAATACGCCGACCCATGCCCATGTTTCGCTTGCAAGAATACTGCTGCTTAAAAAATCGATGTGTAGTGCTTGTGCCGCAGTTGGAATGATATAAGTGAAAATAAAGCTGAAGATATAACCGACAACCAGTCCGCCTAAAATATTCGGCAGGAAATAGATGCCGCGCAAGGTGCTTTTGAACTTGATCTTACTGTTTAGTCCCATTGCGATCAGCAAAGAAAGCACATTGACCAGAATGGTTCCTGCGATAGCATATTTGAAAGTGAACAGATAGGATTTTCCGACACGGCTGTCTTGAAACAGATCGATAAAGTTCTGTAATCCTACAAATTCATAGGTACCATAGCCGCGATAATCCGTCAGGCTGTAAAATGCGCCGGTAATCAGCGGCACTGTATTGAATAGGATAAATAAGATCAGGGCCGGTAATGTCATCAGAAGTAATGTTTTTGTTCGTTTGGTCATGGGCTTTCTGACTTTCTGGATCGAATTCATGACAATCCCTCCTCATATTCTTTTACTCTTTCGATCAACCTGCGATTATAGCGTACCCATTCGCGGTCAAATCGTGCTAAGAAGGTTTCTGTTGCATCTGGGCTGTCATCCATCAGATAAGTTTGTACCATTGCATCCACGCTCATTTCGCTGGGATAATGGTGGTCGTGGAAGTCCGCCATGTTGCCGCTTTCGATATCTTCTAACATGCCATCAAGCATAGACGGCAGCTCAAAGTCGCCTTCCTTACAGGGGATCGCATTCTGATCGTCGAGATAGATCTGAATGGTCTCATCTTCAAATAAAAAGCGTAGAACCTCATAGACTTCCTCTTTATGCTCCGTCTGTTTCATGACACAGAAGTGCAGGTCGACGCCAGAGTTCAATACATTGTCCTCGGCATTCTCATTTGCCGGGAATGTAAAGGAATCGATGTTGATATCCGGGTTGACGGACTGGATCTGCGGTACGGCATAGCTGCCGATGGGGAACATTGCCGCCTGTCCTCTTGCGAAGGCAGTACATGCATCGTTATAGCTGTAGGCATAGGGGTTCGACTCGGCATACTGCAGAAGTTGTTTGTCTTTTTCTGCGACTTCAACATACTCATCGCTGAATGTCGTTAAGCCGGCATTGACATCGCTGCACACGGTCTGATAGGACAGACCTACTGCCAGTGCGTTCCATGGTGCCAGACATGTCCAGGTGTCTTTGTATCCGAAATATAACGGATATATGTCTGTAGTATTCTGGATCGTTTCGCAGAGATCAATGAATTCCGTCCAGGTTGTCGGAATCTCCCAACCGTTTTCCTGGAAGATATCCTTATTGTACAAAATCCCAGCACAGTTTGCCACATAGGGGAGCGCATAAATGCCTTCTTTTGGAATGAACTCCAACGCATCTTCCATTTCCATATAAGCGGGCTTGATATCTGCCACGCCCTCAAAATCGGAAATGTCCATGAACATGTCTGCATCTAGGAAGTTGGAATAGTTGATGTCGCCGCCGATGCCTACGATATCCGGATAGTCTTCTCGGATAAAGCGTGTCTTGAGCACCGTCATGGCCTCGTTCGGGGATTCGATTTGAAGTAGGATATCATCGTGCGTGGCATTGAAGCGTTCTTCGATCTCTTCAAATGCCGATACTGCTTCTGGTTTATACTGCACCATTGTGACGATGGTTTTTCCATCACTGGTTTTGTCTGAACCGCATCCCTGCAACATCAGCAGAGATGGGGTCAGAAAGCCGAGCAGTACCAGAATCCCTGCCGATCTTCTTTTCTTCATAAGATGACCTCCTTTGATTTTCGAATTTCATTGTATATATTATATCATATCAAAATGCAATGCGTAAATAGCATAAATCGGCGTATTTTATACCTTTATGCTATATTTATTTATTTTTGCAAAATGAATCTTGCATTTTGGCATGTTCTATGATACAATATTCCTAATAGAATTTCTGAGAAAGGACGTTTCTTTGGGACATATCACAATGAATGATTTGATTTTTTCTGTTTTTCCCAGCCATAGCTTTGTTGATCTGGGGCTTTTTCAATTTGGATGGGAGCGTTGTAAACCTGCCCATTCTTTCGGGCCGGCGGCGCGAAATCACTATTTGTTTCACTATATTCTCTCTGGGAAAGGGACACTAATTGCGGCAGATAACAAAGGAGAAAATCGAGAGTATCTGATCCGGAGTATGCAGGGATTTTTTCTGTTTCCGAACCAAATCACAACCTATATAGCCGATTCAGATATCCCGTGGGAATATGTCTGGGTTGAGTTCGACGGGCTACGGGTCAAGTCTTTGCTCGAAACGGCGGGCTTTTCTCCGGGGCACCCAGTATACAGTGCAAAATCCAAAGAGTTCCGGGAGGAAATGGCACAAGAGCTGTTATATATCATTGATCATCGGGAGATGTCACCCTTTCATTTAATTGGACACCTGTACTTGTTTCTGGATTATCTGATCCGCTCGGTTTCTACAACACGCATCAATCACATCAGTGCTCTCCGGGACAATTATATCCATGAGGCAATTGTCTTTATTGAACATAATTTTCAAAACCCCATTACGGTGGAGGAAATCGCCGAAACCTGTGGTCTGAATCGCAGCTATTTTGGAAAGATCTTTCGGGAAGCGGTTGGATCGACGCCGCAGGAGTTTTTGATGAAGTATCGAATGGTCAAGGCGTCTGAGCTTCTGATCTTGACCGGAATGCCTATCGGGGACATTGGCTGTGCGGTAGGATACTCTAATCCGCTGCATTTTTCCCGAGCGTTTAAGCATATCTATGGTATCTCGCCGCGTGAATGGCGCACACAGCATACTTTATCAAAGGAGAATGCAGATGAATGAAAAGGGGATCACAAATGCAATTTCTGACATCTGATCCATTTGTGCGATAAAATTTATATATAAAAGATATATAGGGCTGCTGCGTTTTGGATGATTGGATGATCTGACAGCAGCCTTTATGGTTTGTTGGGGATAATTTCGTTTCTGGGATCTCTGCGCTGTGCCTGCGGAGGAATGCAGCTTTCACGTTCAATTAGCTGATGCGGCACCACAGCTTTGGCAGGTTTCTCATCGGGATGTTCAATATTATGAATCATACGCAGCGCTGCTTCTGTTCCAAGCTGTGGTGCATGGACATTGACGCTTGTCAGAGGCGGCATGCAGAAACGCGCGAGAAGAGAATCATTAAAAGAAATGACGGACAGATCGCCTGGTACATGGATCTGCAACATGTGTGCGGCATGGATCAGAGAAACCGCCAGCATGTCGTCATCTGCAATGACAGCAGATGGTGGATCGGGACAAGTGAGCATCGCATGAATGCCTAGTTCCTCCGGGCAAGGCGGCTCTGTAGTTTCTGCAATATAGTTCTGCTCAATTGGGATGTTGTGTTCCGTCAATGCAAGAAGGTATCCGCGTTTTCTGTCCAGTGAAAAGTTGTAATTGCTTTTTTCAGAGAGGAACGCAATTTTTCGATGTCCCATTGCAATTAGATATTCCGTTACCTCGCGCCCTGCTAGAATGTTGTCTGTATCCACGCTGCATTCATTTTGAGTTGCACTGGTGGGTTTCCCGACAATGACATAGGGGATCTGTTCTTGCTGAAGATAATCAGTAACTGGGTCTTGCTCGTGGGAATATAAAAGGATATATCCGGAAACGAACTGACTTTTTGTACAATCATGAATGGATTGCAATAATTCTTGCTCTGTTTGTGCCGTGATTATGGCGCTCATATATTTATTTGTATTGCATATCATACCGATGCCGCGGATGATCTCCAGAAAAAAAGTGTTCTGATATGCTGCTTGATCTGATGGTGGCAGAACAATTCCGATTGTATGGGAGTTGTGCGTTGCCAGACTTGAAGCCTGGAAATTTGACACATATCCCAGTTTTTTGATCGCGTTTTGAACTTTTTCGCGTGTCTTTTCACTGATTGATGCATTGCCGCTGCAAACGCGGGAAACCGTTGAAACCGATACGCCAGCCGCTTTTGCTACATCTTCCATGGTGATCATAGATGCATTCTTCCTTTCTCTTCGTTTATGAGAATATTATACCACGTTCATGCAATATTGTCAATGTCTTTGCAAAATAATTGCATGCAAAATTCTTGCATTCAAGGAGTTTTTTGATAATTTGTCATAATCAAACAATAATATATCTTTGTATTTAGTTAAAACATAGAAACCTGTGAAAAAGTATTGCAATTTTTATATCTTGTGGTATAATGATAACGCAATCGGTTGCATAAAATTGCAAAAGATGAAAAATGGTATGCGAGGCAAAAGTCTGTGAGGATCGATCCAGATGGATCTACCCCAAAAACTGCTTGCTTCAGAAAAGCTGATTTTCGTATTATGGAGGTTATAATATGATTCAAAAATATCAATATGGAAATCCTATCGAAACAGAAGCAGTCGTCACAGAGATTTCACTCTCTCATGGAACACTGCCGTTTTTTCAGACGACGAATGAAAACCGGACGTTTTCCTATGGGCTTTCGGAAGAAGATATTGTATACGGATTAGGAGAACAGGTGCGCGGCATCAACAAGCGCGGCTGGAAATACCAGAGCTTTAACTTCGACAATCCGAATCATGAGGAAGATACACAGTCGTTGTACGGTGCACACAATTTCCTTTTAATTTCCGGAAAGGAATTGTTTGGTGTATTTTTTGATTACGGCGGCATGGTGGAATTCGATGTTGGCTTTACCGATCACAGCGTACTTCAGGTTACGCTGGAAAGTGCTGATTGTATGATCTATATGATCACCGGAGAAACAGAGCGGGAGATTGTCAAGCAGTTTCGCAGCATAATCGGCCAAAGCTATATCGCACCGAAGTGGGCGTTTGGTTATGGACAGAGTCGATGGGGGTATCGAACCGAAGAAGATGTTCGTGCAATTGCGGACAAGCACGCAGAATACGGAATTCCGCTCGATAGCATCTATCTGGATATCGATTACATGGAGCGCTATAAGGACTTTACCGTTGATCCGACGCGTTTTTCAGATTTGAAACAGCTGCAAAGTGATATGCTGGCACGGGGCATTCATTTGGTGCCAATCATCGACGCCGGCGTTAGGATTGAAGAAGGATATGATGTTTATGAAGAGGGTGTTCAGAACGACTATTTCTGCAAGGACGCTGAAGGAAAAGACTTTGTCGGCGCAGTATGGCCCGGCAAGGTGCACTTTCCGGATTTCATGAAATCGGAGACCAGAAATTGGTTTGGCGAGAAATATCAGATCCTGCTGGACATGGGGATCGACGGCTTTTGGAACGATATGAATGAGCCGGCGATATTCTATACAGAAAAACATTTGGACGATGTAATGCAGCGCATCAATGATCTGAGTCAGCAAAATATGGGCGTGAATGAGTTCTTTGAGTTCAAAGGTTTAGTGGAAGGGATCAGCAATCGCAGAGAAGACTATGATAGTTTTTATCATGAGATCGATGGAGAAAAAGTGGTGCATAGCAAGGTGCATAATCTCTATGGCTATCAGATGACACGGGCTGCATCCGAAGGGTTTGATCGTCTTGTGCCGGACAAACGGATTCTGATGTTCTCTCGTGCATCTTACATCGGTGCACACCGGTTCGGCGGCATTTGGCAGGGCGACAACAAGTCCTGGTGGTCTCACTTACTGATGAACCTACAGATGCTTCCTTCTCTCAATATGGCAGGCTTTTTGTTCAATGGTGCAGATACCTGTGGTTTTGGCAGTCAGACGACAGAGGACTTAGTGATGCGCTGGTTACAGCTGTCGATCTTCACGCCGTTGATGCGTAACCATTCTGCCCTCGGAACAAGAGAACAAGAGCTTTATCAATTTGCGAATGTTGCCGACACCAAGAAGATGATCGAGATCCGTTATGGTCTGATCCCGTACATCTATAGCGAGTATATGAAGGCAGTTTTGAATGGGGATATGATGTTCCAGCCGCTCGGATTTGTGTTTCGGGAAGATGATATGGCAAGAAATGTGGAAGATCAGCTTCTCCTTGGCGATGAGCTGATGATCACGCCAATCTATCAGCAGAATGCACAGGGCAGATATGTCTACTTGCCCGAAGAAATGATGCTGGTACGGATGCGAGGATTAGAGGATCTGGAAACACAGATCCTTCCAAAGGGACATCATTATGTTCCAGCAAAATGCAATGAACTGATATTCTTTATTCGAAATGGGAAAAAGATTCCTCTGGTGCAAAGCGCAGACAATACCACATCGTTGGACACAAATCGTTTGTGCTTTTTGGGATGGAATGATGCCACATATGCGCTGTATGAAGACGACGGTATTTCCAAATCCTGTAATTTAGAGCAGAATCTCCGCACTGTGTAAATAAAAGCGCACATCACCGGGCATCTGGCTTATCAACATTTGAAAAATCACCATCGAAAAAAGACGCTTTGAGTTCTGTTTTTAGAACTCGTAAGCGTCTTTTCGCTTGATTCGGCATACAATGAATCAACCGCACGTTACAAAAAGACCTCTGTTTTTGGTTGAATGGTTGGCGTATGCGGTGTAATCGCTGTAAAGGAGATGGTGTATATGGTACGCGCCGGGAACGGGGAAATCAGTCGTCAGGCGCATGATCCTTTGAAAATTGCTGCGGCATATATCCGGGTATCTACCGACGATCAGATTGAATATTCACCGGATAGTCAGAAAAAGGCGATTGTGGACTATGCGCAGAAGCACGGGTACATCGTCCCTGAAACATTTATATATATGGACGAAGGGATCAGCGGACGCAATACCAAGCGGCCGGAATTTCAGCGCATGATTGGGGCAGCAAAACAAAAGCCGCGTCTTTTTGAGGCGATCCTTGTGTGGAAGTTTTCACGGTTTGCTCGGAATCGGGAGGACAGCATCATATATAAATCCATGCTGCGCAAGCAGTGCGGGATTGATGTGATCTCAATCTCGGAACAGTTGGGGGAGGATAAAACTTCAATCCTAATCGAGGCTTTGCTGGAAGCGATGGATGAGTATTATAGCATCAATCTTGCAGAAGAAGTCGTACGTGGCATGTCAGAAAAAGCGCGGCGCGGCGGTGTACTTGGCAGTGCTGCGTTTGGCTATCATATAGAGAATGGCGTGCTTGCACCAGATCCAGATGAAGCGCCGATCGTCAAAAAGATTTTTGAAGACTGTGCCGCAGGAAAATCAACGCGAAAAATTGCTATGCAGCTGAATGAATTTGGGATTAGAACGAGATATGGAAATCGATGGGATAATCGGAATGTAGAATATCTCTTACGCAATCGTACTTATACTGGGAAAATGCATTGGACACCGGGCGGCACAAAACGACAAGCACACGCAGATAAAATTACTGAAAATACGATTATTTCTGCAAATTCTCACGTGCCGATCATCCCAGAACAGCTTTTCCGGACTGTTCAGGAAAGGATGTCGCAAAACAAACGGAAATACGCCGGAAATGCACATCAAGAACACGGGATGATGTATATGCTCAAAGGACTTGTAAAGTGCAGTGCGTGTGGCTATACGCTTACAATGTCAAGGCGCAATGACGGCGTACAATGTCACCAGTATGCACGCGGCAAGTGCACGGAATCACATTTTATCCGGATCACAAAACTGAACCGACTTGTGCTAGATCAGATCAGAGAAGACATGGGTACAGGAAATTTCATTACAGCTTTGGACGGCGATTCAGAGATTTCTGAAGATCGCTATGGATTTCTGAAAAAACAGCTTGGTCGCGTAAAGCAAAAGCTCGATAGAGTAAAAGCATCTTATCAGGCTGGTATCGACACCCTCGAAGAATATCGTGAGAATAAGATACGTGTGCAGTCGGAAATGGGTATGCTTTTAGAACAGATACGGGACTGTACACCGAAAGTGCAGGAGCAGGCGAAAGAACCGCACAAGGTAATTAAATCAAACCTGGCGATCTTAGAAGCAGAAGGAATCCCAGAAGCACTAAAAAACGATGTGTTGTGCACGTTTGTGAAAAAAATCGAGTTCGACCGCAAAAAGACACAAGTTACGATTTGTTACAAGATTTGAATGTTTACCTTGGCGTTCTCTGTTTTTGAGATCTGGCGGTCCTGATGGTGAACTTGGCGCATCGCTGCGATATATGAACCAGCGATACGTCATGAAGCCGGATAAGGTAAAGGGGATTTTGACGGATGTGGCAACTGAAGAGCTTGCACATGTGGAAATGGTCTCTGCCATCTTGTACCAGCTCACTGCAAACCTGACGCCGGAGCAGATCAAAGAGGCAGGGTTTGACACCTATTTTGTGGATCACACACTTGGCATCTATCCGCAGGGTGCATCCGGTATGCCTTTTACGACTGCCTATCTCCAGTCGAAGGGCGACCCCATCACGGATCTGACGGAGGATCTTGCCGCAGAACAAAAAGCACGCTCCACGTATGATAACATCCTGCGGCTGTGCGATGATCCAGATGTCCGGGATCCGATCAAGTTCCTGCGCCAGCGGGAAATCGTGCATTTCCAGCGTTTTGGCGAAGCGAAACGGGGTTATTGAAGCGGAATGTACCTGAAAAAATAACACGAACTCGTGTTCATGTCTTATGTAACCTGTGGAATTTGTATCTGTTATACGTTCCAATCAATATGCGTCCGATCCGGATAGATCGTAATCTTGTGAATCAATAGCCTTGCGACACCTGTCTTATCCTCTAAAGACAAAGCGTCCCAGACATCCATGCAATTATGCAGCTGACGAATTGGCATTTTGACATTGCCTTGCTGCAACGCAATCAGTCTGCGTTCTAATTCACTTTTCTCTCGGTCGTATTCCATCACTTTGTCATTGATGTATTTCATCAGGGCATCGTTTGCATCTGGAAGCTTTGAAAGAAGTGCATCAATGGCAGCGTTTAATCGCTGTATTTCTGTTTCCGTAGCATCACGTTGCGTGTTATGTTGTACCGTCACTTTCGGTGTCGTGATGGACAAGGTGTCAAGCTTTTGCCGGATTTCCTTAGATATGATGACTTCCAGATCGTCGGCATGAACCGTTCTGCCGGCACCCTCACAAGTCCGGGATGCGCTTTTCAAACTACAACAAAAATACCGCACAACGCCGTCCTTTCTCTTAGACTTTTTGATGCTCATCGCATATCCACAGCGTCCGCACTTCACAAGCCCCACCAGCCAGCTGTTTTTTGCCTTTCCGGTTTTGGCCGTGTGATTTCGAAGCAGCTTCTTTCGGCAGATCAGCCATGTCTTTGCATCGATAATTCCTTCGTGCGGCGCAATAACCACCTCTTTTTCTGCAAGATCCCACGTCTTTCGGTTGGGATTTGTTGTGCCGCGAAATAGATACAGCCCATTGCGTCCATTAAAGTCCTCCGGCGCATTGTAGATATTGCTCTTCTGGGATTGGTAAAATCGGTAAATACTCTGATCTGCCATGCAATAAACAGGATTGCGCATCATATCACTGACTCGCGCCGTGTTCCACGCATGCCCTCTCTTGTTATATTTTGAAGTGGATTGCAGTGCTCTTACCACGTCTCCCAGTGTTGCACCCGGATCAGCGTATCGTATGTACATTTTTTTGATATCTTCTGCTTCTTCTGGGACTGCAACATATTTTGCAGTGTGCACACCATCGACAACGGTATCCACTTTCTGATATCCGTATGGAATCCTGCCACCCATGTAGAAGCCACGCTTAGACCTAGAATAGTACGCATCTGTCACACGTTGTTGAATCGTCTCACGCTCCAACTGGGCAAATACAATGCAGATATTCAGCATGGCACGCCCCATGGGAGAAGAAGTGTCAAACTTTTCGGTTGCGGAGATGAACTGCACATTATACTTTTGAAACAGCTCCATCATTTCGGAAAAATCCAATATCGATCTGCTGATGCGGTCTAATTTGTATACGATGACAGCGCTGATCCGGTTTGCACAGACGTCTTGCATCATGGTGTGAAATGCTGGTCGGTCGGTGTTTTTGCCGCTATAGCCATTGTCGGAATAGATTTGATATAATCCACCTCTCGCCTCATATTTGCAGAATTCGATTTGACTTTCGATGGAGATCGAATCCATGCGTTCTACAGATTTTCTGGCATAAATTGCAATTGTTTTCAATCATATAACCTCCTGAAAAAGAAGGCTAACAGTACACATTTAATATAGCACTGTCAGACAGACTTCAGGTTGAAAATGCATTCACGATAATAATTTATATTCTAAATATTTTATGAATATGTCGTATAATTGGTCCTCAATTGATTTTTTTTCGGTGTCACTAATTGGTTTGGATGTAGAAGTAATCTCCATGGCAAATGCCTCCTTTCTTCTGCTTATCATATGGGAAATTTTCAGCATTTAGCACTGCGATAGAGGTTTGAAGATGCTGTGTTTCGACATTGCTGCAAGCGGTGTGATCGTGTATAATGTGGTGTAAGAGGAAAACCTTATATATTTGTGTAGGAGTTTATCCGCGTTTGGTGTCAGGTTGATGTGGAAGATACATGACTTACGGAATCAATCTGCATGCAAGGTTTCGGAATGTTCTATTGGTATATGAATAATAACGAGTGAAAAAGCATTTATCGCAGTTGTCCTTTCGTTTTTTTGACGATTTATACTGAATTTATTAATCTATAGCACTTTGCTCCAGAAAAATAGGAAACTTATTATAGAAAAATTAGGCAATATCAACAGAAAAAATACAATCTTTTTTTGCATTTTTTCACGTTTCCAGATTTTTTGCCGACCGTTTTTCTTGACACTTGTTGTGGCTTGTGCTATAATATTATCGTAAATTCAATCGTTGCGTTATTTTGAAGTCTGATTGGCTTATTTATTGTCATTTGAAGGTATCTTAAATGATGTCAATTTTGAGATAATGATTCAATAAATAGGTTAGTGTATAGTATGGGTGATAAAATTGGGTAAAAAATCAGATAAAATCAACATTTGCCTTGTGGGATCGAGCGGAGGGCATTTAACACATTTATACATGTTGAAACCATTTTGGGAAAATAAAAAACGATTTTGGGTTACATTTGATAAGGAGGACGCAAAAAGCATTCTAAAAGACGAAAAAATGTATCCCTGCTATTTTCCAACCAATCGAAATTTATGGAATTTGATAAGAAATACAATTTTGGCTATAAAGATTTTATACAAAGAAAAGCCAGATCTCATCATCTCATCTGGTGCGGCTGTTGCAGTTCCGTTTTTTTATATCGGAAAACTGATGGGCGCAAAGTTAATCTATATTGAAGTGTTTGATCGAATCGATAAGCCAACATTGACTGGAAAGATGGTATATCCTATTGTGGATAAGTTTATTGTTGAATGGGAAGAAATGAAGCGGGTTTATCCAAAAGCAATTAATCTGGGCAGTATTTTTTAAGGGGTATGTGGCATGATTTTTGTTACAGTCGGAACTCACGAGCAACCGTTTGATAGGTTGATAAAAAAAATAGATGAGTTGAAACGCGATGATATAATTACAGAAGAAGTTTTCATACAGACTGGTTTTAGCACTTATGAACCCAAATTCTGCCAATGGAAAAAGTTACTCCCGTATTTGGAAATGGAAAATAAGGTGAGAGACGCAAGGATTGTGATTACCCATGGTGGTCCATCCAGTTTTATTATGCCTTTGCAAATTGGCAAAATACCAATTGTTGTTCCGCGGAAAAAGCAGTTTGATGAGCATGTTAATGATCATCAGGTGGAGTTTTGCAAGACAGTAGCAGAACGAATGGGAAATATTATTGTAGTTGAAAATATGGATAAGCTTCAAGACGTGATTTTCACTTATGATTCTATTGTAAGTGAAATGCCGTCTTTTATGAAAAGCAATAATAAGCGCTTTAACCGGCATATTGAGAATATCGTGGCAGAATTATTGGGTCAATAAATGAGGATGTGTTAATGAAAGTATTAGTGATCAATACAGTCGAATTTTGCATAAATGGTATATCGACCATCATCATGAACTACTATCGCTATACAAAAGATCAGGTATCATACGATTTTGTAATCGATGAAAAAATACATCCATCTTACGAGAAAGAAATTTTAGCTGGGAACAGCAAAATCTTTGTTTTGCATAACAGAAACAAATTGCCTTTTTTGTATGTCTGGCAATTATCCCAGATTATCCGTAATGGAAATTACGACATTGTTCATATTCATGGAAACAGTGCGCTGATGACAATCGAGCTATTCGCTTGCAAAAAAAGTAAGACTAAAGCACTTCGTGTGGTACATGGTCATAATACAGATTGTACTCATCGAAAGCTGCATCGACTCTTATATCAAGCATTCATTAAGAATTATGATTATGGAATTGCATGCAGCAAAGCAGCTGGAAAGTGGCTGTATGGCGATAATGAACATATTATTTTAAACAATGGCATTCAAGAAGAACGTTTCCGATGGATTCCAGAACTTCGAATAAAGATGCGAGAAAAATGGAATATTTCGCAAGATCAATTTGTGATTCTTCATGTGGGATTGTTTAATGAACAGAAAAATCACACTTTTTTAATTGATATCTTTCGAGAAGTTGCAAAAAGGAACTCAAATGCAAGACTTCGCCTTGTGGGACAGGGTGACAAAATGGAAGAGATTCGTAATAAGGTCAAGCGATATGGTTTGGAGCAGCACGTAACTTTTGTTGGACAGACATTGCACCCGGAAGAAGAATATCAAATGGCTGATGTTTTTGTGATGCCGTCGCTGTATGAAAGCTTTGGCTTGGTAACGGTGGAGGCACAATGTAGTGGTCTTCCGTGTGTATTGTCTGATCAGATTCCGAAAGAGATCAAAGTTACAGAGAATGTCAGCTTTTTATCTTTGGATTTGCAAGCGGAAAAATGGGCTGAACAGATTCTGGCGTATACAAACTACGTGAGATGCGATAATCGGGATTTGGTGATTCAACATGGATATTCCATTCGGTGTGAGGCTCAGAAATTGGTGGACTTTTATCGGTCAGTTTTGGGATAAAAATGAAGGTATGATTTTAAGATTCTTAGGAGGGTCTTGTGAATGAATATAGGTCTTTTTACATCAGTTTACTTTAATAATATTGGGAATGGGTTTATTGATCTTGGTGCAGAAATGGCCATACGGGAAGCAATATCTACAATGCCTGAAGAGGCAAAGATTATTAAGGTAAGTCAGTGCGCTAATTTTGCAGCCTCTATGGGAAAAACATTTATGTTGAAAGAAAATTGTGTTGTTAACTGGCTGTGGACGCATATAATGCAGAATTTTGCAAATAGACTTCATGATCGATCCTATCAAGCAGTGAGTACACTTGATGTTTTTTCAGCGGCCAGCATGTTTCATTTTGATTATTTAATTATTCCGGGATGTGTATTAACAGTGCCGTTTTTCACTATCTATGGAAAGCTTTTAGAGGACAAAATAGCGCAGGGCTGTAAATTGGTTTTCTTGGGAGCCAGTGGAAATTACTATACAGATTATGAAATTAATTTTGTGACACAATATTTAGAAAAGTTGAATCCATATGCAATTATGACAAGGGATGCTGTTGCGTTTCAGCATTACAGCAAATGCAGCAGCAATGTATACAATGGCATAGACAATGTTTTCTTTGTAAATAAATTAGAAATTCCAAAGCTTGATTCTATTTATTCATCGTATGATGTTGTAAATATTGAAGAGCCAAAGCACAAAAAAACAAAAGAAATATTGGTAAAGGAACTTCGTGGAAAAGGAAGAAAAATTATTTATAGTAATCATAAACCTTTTCCGTATACAAAAATTAGTAAATTAGTCAAACAGAATGACTTTTTAATTTCTGATTATCCATTAGATTACTTATTGTTATATAGAAATGTTGACACAGTATATTCAGATAGAGTCCATGCATGCATTCCGACATTGTCATTTGGAAATAAAGCAGTACTATATTCGGATTCACCGAGAAAGGTATTATTTGAAAGTGTAGGTATTGAGAAAATTGATGGCAAGCCGATGCAACTTGAAGGATTAGCGCAAAAGCAAGAAGCGCAAATTGAATTTTTAAAAGAAATTTTGAAGTGATTTTTACAATATTGACTAGGAAACAAAATAAATTAGTTTAAAGGCAGTGTTGATATTGATTGGTAAAATCTATGAAACAGTCTGTTACGGCTGTAGTGCTTGCAAAGCAGTATGCCCGAAAAAAGCCATCACCATGGTAGAAAATAACAAAGGCTTTTTGGAACCCAGAGTTTCCGATGTCTGCATTTCTTGCGGGAAATGTATGCAAGTTTGCCATGCTTCTATTTCTTTTCATTTGGTAAAGTATGCATATATCGGAAAATTAAACAATCCAAAAGCACAGATGGCATCTCAATCTGGTGGGGCATTTACAGCGATTGCCCATGCAGTACTGCGAAAGGGTGGTGTAGTGTACGGTGCGGCACTGGATCAAAAATTTGAAGCACACCATATCCGGATCACAGATTTGAGCGGTTTGGAAAAGTTGAAAGGAAGCAAATACGTTCAAAGTCGTATGGATCTTGTCTATGATACTCTGGCAAACGACTTGTTGGCAGATCGAATTGTTTTGTTTTCCGGAACGCCATGTCAGGTAAAAGGTGTGTATCAAGCATTGGGTCAACGTCTGATTTCAACAGACAAGTTATATACAATAGACCTGATTTGCCATGGAGTACCTTCTGTATTCTTGTGGCGTGATCTGCTTCAATATTATGAAAAGGAGCGGCATTCTATAATTAAAGATGTTGTGTTCCGAAGTAAAGCGGCTGGAAAATGGGGCAGTCATATAAGTGCGTTTAAATTTGAAAGTGGAAAAGTGACATTTTCTGAATATCATAAAAGTTTGTTTTATAACAATTTAGCATTGCGTGATTCTTGCTATACTTGCCAATACGCCAGAAAAGAACGACTTGGGGATTTTACAATTGGAGATGCATGGGGCATAAAGGAAAAAAATCCGGAATTTTATGATGAAAAGGGTGTTTCTCTGATTTTGATAAATACAGAAAAGGCAAGAACATTTTTTGCAGACACTGCCCATGAAATGAACGTAAAAGAAGTACAATTTGTGGATTATTGTCAAGAAGCCCTGATAAAGCCATCTGCACCACATAGGGATAAAGGAGAATTCTGGAGAGATTATCAGACAAAATCATTTCCTTATATCATACGAAAATACGCCAAGAACAATGTCTTTTTGAATTGGAGATATGTCTTCAAAAAAATAAGGAGTAAGTTGCATGTATAATGATAAAGTTGGAATCTTAACATTCCACGATGTGCGCAACTACGGTGCGTCTTTGCAGGCATATGCACTGCAAAAAAAATTGCAAGAGATCTTCTTGGATGTGGAAATAATCAATTATCATAATGCAGAGATTCAAAAGAGGCTAAAATTATGGAATTTCCAGAAAACGGACATTAAAACATTTTTACACACGGTATTTGGAGCAGTATTTTATATAAACAAAAAACATGCATTTGACACATTTAATTGTGCAGTATTTCGTCTAAGTCCAAAATTTTCGAAAGAAGATTTACAAAGGAAAACGACGGCTTACAATATTTTGGTTACTGGAAGTGATCAAGTATGGTGTGCGCGACTTACGAATCATGATCCAAGCTATTTTCTGGATTTTGCAGGAGAAAACCAGATCAAAATTGCCTATGCGCCATCCTTTGGGGATGATCCCATTACGGATTTGTCGTTGACAAAGTATTTAAATCAGTTTGATTTGCTTACCGTGCGAGAGGAGATTGCCTCAGAGGCATTGAAAAAAAATCTTGCAAAGGATTATACGGTGGTGTGCGATCCGACATTGTTGTTAGAGGCTGAGGAATGGGATAGTATTGCTTCAAAGCGGTTTTGCAGAGAGCCATACGTATTTTTGTTTATGATTCATGAATCTAAGGAATTGATTGAACAAGCAGAACAGTTTAGCCGCAAAAAAGGATTGAAGCTTATCAGCAACAAATCATATTCTTTTTTCTCCCACCTTTCGCCAACAGATTTTTTGTCATGGGTAAAATATGCGGATTATGTGTTTACAGATTCTTTCCATGGCACAGTTTTTTCGCTGATTTTTGAAAGACAGTTTGCTTGTTACTGCTTTTCAAATACAGGAAAGAAGAAACTGCGGCTGTTGCGGCTTCTAGATATGGTAAAATTGCCGCAGCGAACTATTGATAATCCAGATTTCAAAATCGAAGAACATATTCCTTGGGAAGAAATACAGGCAATATTAAGTGAATATGCAGAATATTCTTGGGGAACGGTTTTGCAGTGGCTTGAGAATAACAGAAAGTGATGGAGAAATATGTCAAAAAAAATAAAAGTACTGATGTCTGTAAATTCCTTAGGTATGGGCGGAAATGTGATTTTCGTCATGAACTTCTTCCGCCATCTAAATAAAGAAAAGTTTCAAGTTGATTTTGTTATTTATGATGATTCTAAGATGGATTTTCTGGAGGAAGTAAAATCGGCGGGAAGTCAGATCTATGTCATCAAAAATCAGCACCAAAACAGATGGCGTAATCTTTTGGCACAAATACGGCAAGTAAAGCAAGTGTTGCGCGATAATCACTATGATATCATTCACTGCCATTCCTGCTCTTTTATTGGGATCTTTCGTGGGGCAATTCCTGGGTGGCGTACAAAGGGAACAAAAGTCATTGCGCATGCCCATAATCCTGGTATGCCAAAACATACATTGGCAGATAACTTCATCCGGTTTTGCTTTAAGATATTTCTTTCCCATATTGTGGATATGGGTTTTAGTTGTTCAAAAGAATCCGGAGCAAGTAAATATACAAGGCATTTCATGGAAAGCTCAAAGTTTGCGGTTATCAATAATGCAATTGAAACAAGTAAGTTTTATTTTGATTCAGAATTACGAGCAAAAATAAGAAAGCAATATGGCATACAAGATAAATTCGTAATTGGCAGTGTGGGAAGACTTGAAGCCCAAAAAAATTATTTATTTATATTAGATGCTTTGAAACTGTATGCTGATAAAAATAAAGATTTTTGTTTGTTTCTTGTGGGAGATGGCTCTCAAAGAAGCGCAATTGAAGAAAAGACAAAAGCCCTTGATATTGAAGAGTATGTTATTCTTGTTGGAAAGGTGACACAGCCGGATCTTTTTTATTCTGCAATGGATGTTTTTGTATTGCCATCCATTTACGAAGGTTTTGGTTTTGTAAATATTGAGGCACAGGTATCCGGTTTGCCTTGCATTGTTTCAGAAGCTGTTCCAAGAGAGGTAGACATTTCAGGCAGAGTGGAATTCTTAAAATTAGAACCACAAACTTGGTGTAGGGCTTTTGAAAATGCTTTTGAAAATCAACCTATGGAAAGACATTCTGTAACAACATCAAAATATGATTTAACACAGGAGACGATACGATTAGAAGGGCTTTATCAAAGTGTACTTGAACAATAAAAGAGGAGAGACATTCTGTTAAAATGAATATCACGATAAAAAAAAGCAATATATTAATTTATTGTTCAATTATTTTAACAAATCTATATTATGGGTTAAGCGATACCATATTTCAAACAGGCATACTTACAATTTTATTGCTGGTGTCCTTAATGTTGTCTTTACTGCACATTTTTCTCAAAAATAAGTATCAGCCGAAAAAACTTGTATTTTTGGCAGTATTAATTGCAATATTTTTTTATAATTTCTATATTACAAAAGATTCACGAATATTGGTATTAATTATAACAGTTATTGCAATAAGAGATTTAGATTTGCAAAATGTTCTAAAAGTCACGTTTTTTGAAAAATTAATTTTAACAGTGAGTGTGGCGCTTTTGTCGATTATAATGAATGCCAACGGTGGAAGAATTGTTTTAGGGTTTTCGCATGGCAATTTATTGATGTTAACATTTGTGGATTTGATTTTGCTTTTTCTGTGCATCTACTGGGAAAAAATTAATATGTACAAATTGGTTGCAATGCTGTTTGTAATATTGCTTTGCTTTGTGATTACCGGGTCGAGAACAGGTCTGATTACGAGTTTGTTAATCTGGCTTTTAACAATTGGATTTAAATGTTTCCAAATAAAAAAAGTATTAAATATATTGGGAAAATATTTACCCATTGTTCTGATGTTTCTTAGTTTGTATCTGCCGTTGAGTGTAAGATACGGTTTGTTTATAGGAGATGGCGTCAAATACCGTGAAGTGGTAGATGCTATGGATAGAATGCTGAGTCATAGATTTACATTGACAAATTTAATTTTAGAGCATACGGATATCGGGTTGATTAGCAGTTCTACAAATTATAAAGAGTTGGATATTTACCAATATTTAGTTGTAGATTCAGGATATGTACAATTACTTTTGGTTTTTGGAATTGTCGGAAGCTTAATTTTCATAATTTTGCATTTTGCAATGGTGCGAGAACTAGTTAGACGAGAGCAGTATATCTATATTATCGCAGTTATTGCAATGGCATTATATGCGTTTACAGAAAATTCTTGGTGCTCATTAAAATACAACTTTACTCTATTCTTTTTTGTTCAGTTGTTACAGCCTGATAATAAATATAAAATCATGGAAATATTATCTAAAAGAAAAAAGAAAATTTTGGGATAACTAGATCATAAGTGGAGGATATATGCAAGAAAAGTTGATTAGTATAATCATCCCAGTTTATAATTGTGAAAATACAATCACCAGATGTATTGAGAGCATTATAAATCAGACGTATACCAATTTAGAAATTATTTTGGTAGATGACGGATCCAAGGATCGATCGGGTGCAATTTGCGATAATTATGCAAAAAAAGATTTTCGTATTCAAGTAATTCATAAGCCAAATGGTGGTGCATCTTCTGCAAGAAATTGTGGATTAGAAGTGTGCAGAGGGGAATATATTGGGTTCGTTGATTCGGATGACTATATAGAAAAAACTATGTACGAAGATCTTTTGACAAATATGATAGAACAAAATGCTTCCATTTCTGTTTGTGGATATCGTCTGGTATATGAAGATAAAACAGAAGATGCTGCTTATCATGAACAGGAGAAAACAATCACAAGAGAACAGTTGCTTTCGGATATATTTCATTATAAATTTATGGGTGTGCTGTGGAACAAACTCTTTGAAAAAAGACTCTTTATCTTAAAAGATGGCACTATTCGATTTCGGGAAGATATTCACTTATGCGAAGATGTGCTTATATTAACACAACTTGTGAGAACTTGTTCCCGTATTGCTGTCAATGATCGAATTTTATATAATTACTTCATATCATCTAGCAGTCTTTGCCATCGACGTTATGACGAAAAAAAACTTTCTATCCTACAAGCATTAAATGCAATTGTAGATGAGTGTCGAATAAATTTTCCGGATTTATTGAAGTCTGCAAATTATTTTTCTGCTACACTAAAATCTACTGCTATTCTTGATTTATATCATAATAAAAAAGAAAACAAATCACAAATTGTATTGATAAAAAAACAGTTAAAAAAGCAATGCAAAGAAAGTGATTTCAAAACACGTTTGCGAATTATACTCATAATTTTTTTCCCAGTACTGTATAAAAAACTTAGAAAAGCAAATGTATCATAAAATATAAGTAGATTTTTACTAAGGAGTTGCGTATGAAAAAAATTGCAATATTGACTATATGTAGTTTTAACTACGGAAATCGTCTGCAAAATTATGCTTTGCAAGAAATTTTAAAGCATCTTGGACTTTCTGTTGAAACGCTTAATCGTCAACCACAAACAATAATGTATTTCTTAAAGAAAAACTTTCGGAGTTTGATTAAAAGAGATAGTCGCTCCAATTTTTATGCTTTTTATCGCAAAATACAATGGAGCAGAGATGTGGTGTCGAAAAATAAAATAAGCAAAAACATAGAAAAGCACTATGATTGCTTCGTCATCGGAAGTGATCAAATTTGGAACATAGATTTTGATTTTATAGGGGAAGAAGATTTTTTACCTTTTATTCGAAAAGAAAAGAAAATATCATATGCGGCTAGTTTTGGCATTGATACGATTCCAGAATCAGAGCGCAGTCGTATTGGTTCTTACCTGAAGCAGATCCGGTCTATTTCTGTTCGGGAAAAAAGTGGTGTAAAAATCGTAAAGGAACTTACTGGTCAAGATGCATTTTTAGCTTTAGATCCGACGCTGTTATTATCAAGAGAAGACTGGACACAATTAGAAAAGAAACCACGAAAAATGAAAAAGTCACCCTATTTATTTACCTATTTTTTAGGTAAAAATTTACATGAAAATGAGATCCAGCAATATGCGCAAAAACATCATTTACAAGTGGTAGACTGTAAAAAAAGTGGTTTGGCAATAGGACCAGCGGAGTTTGTATACTTGATCCATCATGCTGATATGGTATGTACTGATTCCTTTCATGCATCTGTGCTTTCGTTCATTTATAAAAGGCCATTTGTTGTTTTTGAACGTGTTAGCCATGATCAGGATATGTCTTCTCGTATTGATGAGCTGTGTTCTACATTTCATTTAGAGAATCATCGATTTACAAATGCCAATTTCACTTGGGAGAATATTGGGATGTTTGACACTTCTGCAGATCAGATCTGGGCAGAAAGGCGCGCAGATTCTCTTCAATTCCTAAAAGAAAACTTAAAATCTATTCCTGACTAAAAAGGTGATCTCATGCAATTCGAATGCAACAATTTGAATGGAAAGATTGATACAATGCCAACAAAAATTTCACCTATCCAAAAAGATCAATTCTGGCAAATTATTCGAGGCATATGTATTTTGGCAGTAATGTTAATTCATTGCTCTAGCGGCATCGCTTATGGCGCTGGAACATTTGAATTTACCACCCATTTGGTGATACGGCAAGTAATCAACTTTCCGGTAGCGATTTTTATTTTTCTTTCTGGCTACTTTGTTAATTCGGACAAATGCATAGCAAACCCAGTGGGATATATCTTTCGGCGTGTTAAGCGCCTGGTAGTTCCATTTCTCTTGTGGTCTGTCTTTTATACAGGCATAAATATTGCAAGAAATCTCAGCAACGGGTAGGAAATAGACGGGGTAAACATACTATTAAAAATTCTTGTTGGAAAGGCGTCTACTCCTTTGTATTACATTGTTGTTCTGATGCAGTTGACGCTTCTGACCCCGATTCTGATTCGGCTGATTCGAAAAAGTTCCCGCGGCTCTCTGCTGCTCTATGGTCTTACGCCTCTGTGGATCCTCGGCTTGTACCTCTACAACCTCGTCAACGGAGCATTGCCCATGCTGTATGAAACCTTCTTTCCGGCGTGGTTCTGTTTCTATTATCTAGGACTGCGCATCAAAGCGGATCCGGCCTGCGTCCGGCGTGTCAAAACGGCACAGCGTTATTTCGGCAACCCCATTGCCGTTCTGACCGCACTGGGTATCGCCATTGCAGAAGCCTTCCTTCTGTTGGGACTTGGGTGTAGCAACGATCTCATCACCAGCCAGATTAAATTTGGCACCTTCTTGTATACATTCATGCTGATTTTGTGGGTGCGTCAGATACATGCGAAAGCCACGCGTAATGCAGAAAAGCTTGGCTTCTTAAAACGCCTGGGTGACGACTCTTATGGGATCTATTACATCCATTGGTTCTTTCTCATATTTATTCAAAAGCTCTTTGATATTCTGGGCATTTCCAAGATGTGGTTATTGCATTACATTCTAACTTGGATTTTGCTTGTTGGTATCAGTTTTAGTGTGGTACATTTTGTAAACCATATTTTTGCCAAAAACAAATTCGGCTTACAACTGTTATCCTGGATTGGATTTCGATAATCAATTGATTTCAGAAAAGGTGACCCTATGAAACTCGAACGCACAAAAAACGCCACCCGAAATATTGTCTTCGGTATGGCGCTCAAAATCTACCAAATTGCTATGCCATTTTTGCTGCGCACTGCCATGATCTATTTTATGGGTGTGGAGTATTTGGGTCTGGACAGCTTGTTCACTTCTATTCTTCAAGTACTGAATTTGGCAGAACTTGGAGTCGGCAGTGCCATGGTCTATGGTATGTACAAGCCTATCGTAGAGGATGATACTAAAACAATCTGTGCCTTGATGCGCTTGTATCGTACATATTATCGAGTAATTGGTTGCGTTATTGCCGTTGTGGGAGCGGTATTGACGCCATTTATTCCGGCACTGGTTAAAAGTGATCTTCCTCCCGAACTGAATATCTATGTGCTGTACCTATTGAATCTAGCAGCTACGGTACTTTCTTACTGGCTCTTTGCCTACAAAAATGCACTATTTCAGGCACATCAGCGTGTGGACGTTGTCAGTAAAATCTCGATTTTGACCAGTACCATTCGTTATCTTTTGCAATTTGCAGTTATTTTTTGGATCAAGGATTATTACTTGTACATTATGGCAATGCTCCTTGCTCAGATTTTGACCAATGTAATCACAGCAGTTCGTGCAACAAGGGCGTATCCAGATTATAAACCCGTTGGGAAACTAGAAAAGACGGCAGTCAAGGATATTAACCAACGTATCCGAGATCTATTCACTTCAAAATTAGGCGCTGTCATTGTTAATTCTGCAGACACAGTTGTCATTTCTGCATTTCTGGGACTTACTGTACTGGCAGTATATCAGAATTACTACTTCATTCTGACTTCTGTGATTGGTCTTGTGACAATCGTGTTCAATGCTTGCACCGCAGGAATTGGCAACAGTGTCATTGTGGAGACCAAAGAAAAAAACTATAACGATTTAAAAAAATTCACCTTCTTAATTGCATGGATTGCCGGATTTTGCACATGTAGTTTTTTATGCTTGTATCAGCCATTTATGGAACTTTGGGTTGGCAAAGATTTGATGCTCGGCATTTCTGCAGTAATTTGTTTCTGTGCGTATTATTTTATCTATGAAATTAACCAACTTCTGAATACCTATAAAGATGCTGCTGGAATATGGCATGAGGATCGGTTCCGACCGCTTGTGACAGCTGGTGCAAACTTAATAATGAACCTGATTATGGTGCAATTCTGGGGCATTTATGGTGTGCTTTTATCCACTGTGTTGTCAACACTGCTTGTGGGAATGCCATGGTTGCTGCATAATCTATTTACGGTTCTTTTCCCTAAAAAATTTTTTGGAGATTATCTAAAACATCTGCTTCGTTATGCATTGGTTGTGTTGCTGAGTTGCTTGGTTTGTTTTGGCATTTGTTATTGGATTCAGATGTCGCATTGGCTGACATTGTTGGTTCGGGGAGTAATCTGCTTGATTGTGCCGAATATAATTTATCTGGTCTTTTATCGAAAGACAGAGCAATTCAAACAGTGTGTACAGCTGGTCGATCGGATGACAAAGGGAAAGTTACAACTTGAAAAGCGGTTTTGCTGAGAGGAGACACGCATGGGAACAAAAGCATATGCTTGCTATAATGTGGATGAAGAAGTACGAAGAAAGAGTTCTTCCGGTGGTATATTTTTTGCATTGGCAAAATGGACAATATCACAAGGTGGTATTGTGTGCGGTGCAAAATTTGATGAAAATTGGAATGTAATACATGATTATTCTGATACTATGGAAGGTGTAATTTCATTTTTGCAAAGTAAATATGTACAAAGCTCTATGCAAAATTTGTTTTCAAAAGTGAAATTGTTTTTAGAATCAGGGCGATTAGTTTTGTTCTCTGGAACACCATGCCAAATAGCTGGGTTAAAATCTTTTTTAGGAAAAAACTTTAAAAAACTTATTACAGTTGATTTCGTTTGTCATGGTGTGCCAAGTCAAAACACATGGAAAGAATATTTAAGCTTACGTTCGAATGGAAGAAAAATATCCAATATTTACTTTCGTGATAAGACAGAAGGATGGCAGAAATTTTCATTAAAAATTGTTTTTTCTGATGGTTCAATATACCGCCAACCGCAGCAAAAAGATTTATATATGAAAGGCTTTTTACAAGATATCTATCTTCGGCCATCATGTTACTCCTGTAGATTTAAAGGTTTGCAAAGAGATGTTGACATCACATTAGCCGATTTATGGGGTGTTTGGAAAATGCATTCTGAATTATTTGATGATAAAGGAATATCGCTTGTTTTAGTTCATTCAGAATATGGCATGAAATTATGGAATATTATAATGTCTAATATAGTATGTCAAGAGCTTACGTCAACTGATTATTTAAAATTTAACCCTAATATTATGACTTCGGTTTCAAGAAACAAAAAAATGTATGCATATCAAAAAAAGAAAACCTGGAAAAACCTAAAAAAAATCACAAGTGAGAGTTATACACATCAGCTTATACGCATACTTCGAAAATCTAAGCGTTTACTTTTAGAGAAAGGGAAAAAATAACATGGACGCATCTCAAAAACCAATTCCCATTTTATATGAACAAAAAGAGGATTGTTGTGGCTGTACAGCTTGTTTTTCCATTTGCCCTCGGAATGCTATTGCCATGGTGGAAGATGAAGAAGGATTTGATTATCCGCAAATTGACCCTATACTTTGTGTACGGTGCGGTAAGTGCGTGAGGGTATGTCCGATCAAAGTGTAAAATTTTTTGGTACATATGGATTATTAGGATTTTTCACATGGGACATTAGGAATAGTTGGGATTATTTAAAGATTATGAAGAAAGAGACAACCAAAACAAGAGCTGATGCACTTACTTTCGTGCAGCCAGCTCTCTTTTGTTTTGCAATTTTTACACAATTCCCGCACTACCAGCTTTTCGACATACTCACTCCGCTTCAATCTCTTCGTTTCGGTGAAGCCCTGCGCATGGTGCAGGACGATCTTGATGCAAAGAACTTTTATTGCTGCAACCCGTCCTATGACCAGAACTGTGGTGGTCGAAATATGAATCGTGGCAGAAAGATGAGATAAAAATTAAAAAATGATTTTCGTCAGATTTATACTATGTTTTTCCAGACAAGTAGATGGCACAAAAAGGTTTTCTGGAAATAGTTAGGAAGAGAAGTGAAAAAGTTTGCAAACAAGCAGTTGCTGAAAAGTGGCTGCTTGTTTTGCTATGGCTCTAAGCATCATGAATCGTAATGCCATTATATCAATTTTGCACTGTGGCTTTGAATCGCACAGATAGAGAATCGGGGTAGGTACACCACATATCGATGATAAAATATCTGGTTTTCTGTCGCTAAATCGGTTGGATATCATTTAATTGGCTGAAATTGTATTCTTGCCTTTGAGATATAATATCCGAAGCTGTTTTATTCACTGGATCTATCAGGGTAAATGGATACTTTTGCCCTTATTTTCCTAAAAGTAAAGTTCGTTTGTAGAAATATTTTTCAGTTATCTTGTGGTATTCCGACGATAAAGTACCGGTGTCACAACTTTGTGAATGGGTTCTTTCAGAGGCTTAGGACGTCTTTTTTTGCGTTCATTGATTTGAAATAACAAAAGCTCCATCGATTGATCCGCCATTACATCCATCTGATGCCCGATAGTACTGATCGGAATAACTGCCTCCGACGAGATCGGGGAGTTATCAAATCCCACAATACGATACTTGCTTGGAAAAATGCTGTATTTGCGGATGATTAGATTCAAGAAAATATTGGCGTGTGTATCATTCGAAATAAAGACTCCTTTTTGTTGCGTCGGATAGCGTTCCTCTATTTTTTGAAAGATCTCTGCCATTTTTTTTGTTGCCTCTTCGTATGAATTCCCGAAGTCTTCGAATATCATTTCATACGGTAGTTTCTTTTCTTCGCATATATTCTGAAAGCCGCGAATTCGCCCGTAGGACGGGATGTCCGGCGAAATGTCAGAATTAATGTGGATTAGGATGTCACAGTTGTCCTTTGCCAATAGGCTTGCTGCCTGTATCCCACCCATATAGTTGTCGGTATTCACGCTGCAAACATACTTATCTTCACGTTCAATGGTGACGATCGGGATGCGATATGCCGCAAGCTCTTCAGAGGAGATCGTGTGGCTCAAAATGATCATGCCCTCAATCTGATATGCTAAAAGTTCAGAGATATATTTGCGCTCGATATCTTTCTTTTCATTGCCGACAAAGACCAGGAACTTATACCCGTATTTTTCATAGGTGGAGAGCAGTTGGTTGAGCATTTCGGAATAATAGTGGAGATAGAGATTCGGTACAATGATGCCGATGTATTCCGTTCTACCGCTGGCTAAGATTCGTGCCACTTTGTTTTCTTTATAGTCCAGTGCAACAAGCGCATCGGCGATGCGCTGTTGATTCTCCAGCGTGAGTGAGTCCGGGTTATTGAAATATCGCGAAATTGTGGTCTTGGAAAAGCCAGTATAATCTGCAATATCCTGGAATGTGACGTTCTTTTTCTTCATGGAAACACCTTCTTCTAATGCTATCATACCATAGCCGGGAAAGAAATTCAAGAACATTTTCTGAACAAAGTAACCGGTAACGTTACCGGTTATATGCAAGGTATACAAATGGAGTATCCCGTATTCGACAATTTTTACGAAAATTCAAAAAACGCTTGACAAATGTTGTGGGATGACGTATACTAAAAGCATAAAGTAACCGGTTACTTAACCGGTTTTATAACGAAGCCCATCCTTTACACTACGCATTCGGAAAGGAGCGAATTTATGAAAAAAGCAGTATCGATCGGCATCTCATCGCTGTTGCTCACGGCGACGCTGACGGGCTGTGGCGGAAAAAATGTTCAGCCGGGCGATGTGTCGGGATATGATGCCGGAGAAACGTACATCAGTATGTGGGTACATACCATTGAGGATACACCAGAAGGACAGGCGTATCTGGAATCTGTCAAAAGCTTTAACGATGCCTATGACGGAACATATTTTGCAGATGTGGAGTTTATTCCGCGTAACGACAGCGGCGGTGGATATTCTGATAAGATCAACGCCTCGGTTATGTCCGGCGATTTACCGGATGTCATTACGGTCGACGGCCCGAATGTGGCGGCGTATGCGGCGAACAACATTATCCAACCGCTTGCAGAACTGAGTGACGATGAGTGCAGTGCCTACCTGGATTCCATCCTTGATCAAGGAACATATGATGACAAGCTCTATGCCCTCGGCGCCATGGAGTCCAGCGTCGGGCTTTATTACAACAAGGAAATTCTCGAAGAAGCCGGTATTACAGTTCCTGCGGCAGACGATCCTTGGACGTGGACAGAATTTACAGAAATCTTAGAACGGTTAAAGCCGATCATGGACGAGAAAAACGGCTATCCGTTGGATATGACATTCCCGGTGGGGGAGTCGAGCATTTACTACTACGCTCCCTTTATTTGGTCAAACGGCGGCGATCTTGTCAGTGAAGACGGTCTTACCGTAGACGGTGTGTTTAACTCATCGGAAAACGTCGAAACAATGCAATATTTCCGGAGCCTTGTTGACAACCAGTATATGTCGTAGGCGCCAATTGAAAAACTGTTTGAAAGTGGCAGAGCTGCGTTTAAGTTTGATGGCGCATGGGAGGTCAACACCATTTATGAAAGCTATCCAGATATTGAACTCGGTGTGGCACCTTATGTAGTCAGCGACAATTGGGATGGCGGCAAATATACGCCAACCGGATCGTGGGCATATGCAGCAACTTCGAAAGCACATGACTTAGAGGCTGCGACAGAACTTGTGAAGTGGATGAGCGGCACAGAAAGTAGCGTCCTGCTCTTTGAGAACACCAAGAGCATGCCTTCGACCTTTGCGGCATATGAACAGATCACGCTGTTCGATGAAGATGAGAACTATAGGGCGTTGTATGAACAGCTACGTGATTATGGACACCCAAGACCAAAAACACCTGTCTATCCACAGGTAAGCACATCCTTCCAACAGGCGCTCGAAAGTGTGGGACTGAGCGGCAAGGATGCGCAAGATGAACTGGATAAATCTGTAGAAAGGATCGACGCCAAATTAGAGCGTTATACAAGAAAATGAAAAAGAATCGTGCAAGCTCCCTGATGGGAATGGCTTTTTTCGGTCCGGCATTGTTGCTTTTGATTCTGTTTTTGTTCCTGCCGATGCTGTTGACGCTGATTTTCAGCTTCACAGATTATTTCGCGCTGAACCCGGATCTGACCCACTTTGTGGGATTTGAGAATTATACCAAGATCTTTGACGACGAATTGTTTACTGCGGCGTTTTGGAATACGGTCAAGTTTGTGCTAATCATTGTTCCGGCGCAGAGCATCGGTGCACTGGTATTGGCGCTTCTGATTAATAAGGTGACCATCTGTAAGAAGTATTTCAAGGTTGCGTTCTTTATTCCGGTTGTCATGTCACTAGCAGTTGTTTCTAGCTTGTGGATGCAGATCTATAGTCCAGAGGGCATTTTGAATACGTTGCTCAGCCATATTGGGATCAATGCTCAGCCTTTTATCCATAGTGCAGATCAGGCGTTGCCATCGATTGCGATCATGAGTGTGTGGCAAGGCGTTGGCTATCAAATGATTATTTTTCTCGGCGGATTGCAGGCAATCAATCCAGCGCTTTATGAAGCGGCGGAGATGGATCATGCCAGCGGCTGGCAGAAGTTTAAGGATATCACACTTCCGGAACTCAAACCGCTTTGCGTTTTTGTTTTCATTACTGTCACGATCGGTGCATTCCGCATGATCGTACAGCCAATGGTCATGACCGGCGGAGGTCCGTCGCACTCGACCTATACACTGGTATACGATATTTACGAAACCGGTACTGTGAACTGGGAGATTGGTCTTGCATCGACAATGGCAATTGTCTTTACCGTATTCGTGGTCATTCTCACGATCATTCAGACCATTCTAACAAAGGATAAGGAGGGTAAACATGCGTACAAGAAAGCAAAAAACCGCTAATATTATTTTAGCTGTTGTCTTATTTATATTATCGCTGTTCTTTTTATTCCCGGTCATCTGGATGCTGGCGAACTCATTCAAAACAGATGCTGCGATTACCGCGGATATGAATACGGTCAAGGCATTTGTGCCGCCGGCACTGAATGGTGGATTTTTTGATAACTATATCACCATCTTAAAGGACACTGATTTTCTCCGCTATATGCTCAATACTCTCTTTTATGCAGCGATTCTAATTATTGCAGGCATTGTAGTCAATGGTCTGGCAGGATATGCGCTGGCAAAGATTAAATTTCCGTTCCGAGAACGTTGGGTATTGATCATTATGCTATTGATGATCGTGCCAACAGAAACGATCATTACCATCAACTTCTTATTTGTTGCAAAAATGGGTTTGCTCAATACCGTATTCGGCTATGTGCTTCCTATGATCGTCAACCCCTTTAACATTTTCCTGTTCCGACAGGTATTTATCAGTTTACCGGATGATGTTTGGGAGGCAGCGCAGCTTGATTACTGCAGCCCGTTAAAGTATTTCTTCACAATGGTACTGCCCATGTCGAAAACAGTTGTTGCAACGGTAAGCGTCTTTACCTTCCTCGGCGTATGGAACGACTATCTCTGGCCGTCGTTGGTATTCACTTCGAGTGATCTTCTGACGGCACAGATCGGTCTGAACTCCATCACTTCCAACGACAACACCACCATGGGACAGACACTTGCTGTCATCACCATGATTACCATTCCAGTGATTATTATCTATACACTCTTCTCGAAACAGATCGTAGAAGGCGTGGTTTCCACAGGTTCTAAGGAGGGCTAAGTTATGAGCTTTATTGAAATGAAACACATTGACAAGCAGTATGCCAATGCGAATAAAAAGTCCGTTACAGATTTTAATCTTGAGATCGAACAAGGCGAGTTCATTGCGTTCGTCGGCCCATCCGGCTGTGGTAAGTCCACAACGCTACGTATGATTGCCGGCTTTGAAGAAATCACCGGCGGTGAACTTTATATCGATGGCAAGAAAATGAACGATACGGCACCGCGCGACAGAGGAATTGCAATGGTGTTCCAGAACTATGCGCTCTATCCGCACATGACTGTGGAAAAGAATATCTCCTATGGGCTGAAAAACATGAAGGTTCCGGCGGCAGAAATCAAGAAAAAAGTAGACTGGGCAATCGATATGCTCGGACTGTCAGAATATCGCTATCGCAAGCCGAAGAATCTTTCCGGCGGTCAGCGTCAGAGAGTGGCACTCGGACGCGCAATTGTCAAGAACCAGAAAGTGTTCCTCATGGACGAACTGCTTTCGAACCTCGATGCAAAGTTGCGTGTCAGCATGCGCAATGAGATCAGCAAGCTCCACCGCGAACTCGGCAGCACCACGATCTATGTCACGCATGACCAGGTTGAAGCGATGACCATGGCGGATCGGATCGTCATCATGAAGGACGGCGTGATCCAGCAGGTGGGTAAGCCAATGGAACTCTATGAGCACCCAGCAAATAAATTTGTCGCTGGCTTTATTGGCTCGCCGCAGATGAACTTCTACAACGTTACGGTAAAAGACAATGTTGTCACATTCTCCACTGGTGAAACAATCGCGCTACCAGAATCTGTTGTTGCAAAGCTTAGCGGCAAGCACGGCGAAATGATTCTTGGCATCCGCGGCGAGGACATTAAGCTCGACGAACAGAACCTCTCGCTCTATCAGCACGAAAAGCAGCATGCTGTTGTAGAGAACACGGAAGTCATGGGTAATGAGAACAACCTATATTTTACCTTCGGCGGAAGTCCTTCAGTGGCAAGAGTGTCTAAGTACGAGATCAGTAGTGTCGGTGACAACATTGAATTTGTGTTTACTCCAGCAAGAATGCATTTCTTTGATAAAGACACGGAGGTGTGCTATGTCTGAGCAAAATCTGATACATTTGAAAGCGCCGGGATGTTGGATCAATGACCCCAATGGATTTATCTATTTTCAAGGTATGTACCATCTGTTTTATCAATGCTTTCCCTATTCGACACAGTGGGGAAGAATGCACTGGGGACATGCAGTGAGCCGCGATCTGGTGATATGGGAGCACAAGGGTATCGCGCTTTATCCCACGAAAATCAATGATCGCAGCGGCTGTTTTTCCGGTAGCGCTGTGGAACATAATGGAAAACTATATCTGTTTTATACCGGTGTCAATTACACAGAAGAAGACCCCGACAATATCAACTGTTGTATCAATGACACCTTTACCGCAGCACAAATGCGGATAACATCGGAAGACGGCTTTCATTTTGACAACATTCGTGACAAAATTACAGTCATACCGCCAATCGAGGATCAGTCCATCGGATGTAAGAATCATACCCGTGACCCGAAGGTTTGGCGCGGCAAAGATGCATGGTATATGATTCTTGGCAGTACTGCGGAGAAAGAAGGCAGGGTGCTGTTATACCGCAGCGGTGATCTCGAACACTGGACATTTCAGAGCTTTGCTGAGCATCATGGCTGGGGTTGGGGATGGGAGTGCCCCGACTATTTTGAAGTGGAGAATCAGGGTGTTCTGATCTTTTCGCCAATGGAATTTTTGAAAACAGAAAAGCTCTATCGCGCTGTTGCCATTTGTACATTGGCACAGTTTGATGAAACTGTTTGTGAGATGAAGATTCCGGACAGTTATCAAATGCTTGATTATGGTCTGGATTTGTATGCACCGCAGAGTACGATAGATGCACAAGGACGACGCATTGTGATCGCATGGGCAAGAATGCCGGAAGCGGTAGAAGGCAAGTGGAACGGCATGTTCTGTATGCCGCGCGTGGTAGAGGTGAAGGGTGATCATGTTTACTTTCGTCCACATCCTGATGTGGCAGGGAGATTCACTCGTCCGATACAGGATCCCAGTGAAGCCGGAAAGGGTGGCTATCTGTTGCGCACCGAACTTTCAGAAGGTGAAGTCTTTTCCATCGGCGGTTATGCGCTTCAATATCGTGATGGCAAGTTCTGTGCTGACCGCAGCGCTGTATTCGCTGGACACGATGAAATTCAATGTCGGTTTGAAACGCCGAGGCTTCACAATGGCTGTCACCTTGCGATCTATGTGGATTCGAATCTAATCGAGGTGTATGTCAACGACGGAGAATATGTGCTGACCAATGTCGTTTATGGATTATCCAATGAGATCCGAGGCGATCGATATGTACTTTTTGCGATCGAAGATTGAATTCCAGTATCGTAGTGTAAAATGAAAAATGGAGAAGGGCGGCGTATGGGATGAAACAATTTGATGTAGTGGCTTTGGGAGAATTGCTGATCGATTTTACGGAAAACGGAATCAGCGATCAAGGGAATCCCGTATTAGAGGCAAACCCCGGTGGTGCGCCATGCAATGTGCTGGCAATGCTCAGCCGACTTGGAAAGCGTACAGCATTTATCGGAAAAGTGGGCGAGGATACGTTTGGCAGACAGCTTGCAAATATTGTGCAGCAGTGCGGCATTAATACCTCTGATCTCATTTTTGATCAGACCGTGCATACAACACTTGCCTTCGTTCACACGCTGTCGGACGGCGAACGTGAGTTCAGCTTTTATCGCAATCCCGGGGCAGATATGATGCTCAGACGCGAAGAGATCGATATTAATCTGCTCCGGAACACAAAGATATTTCACTTTGGCACGCTTTCTTCGACCCATCCAGATGTACGGGAAGCTACGCGCTTTGCGGTGGAGACAGCAAAGAAATCCGGTGCGTGGATCTCCTTTGACCCAAATCTGCGTGAGCCGCTCTGGGAAGATCTTGAAGATGCCAGAAGAGAGATCGCCTACGGCTTGTCTCAATGTGATATCCTAAAAATTTCGGACAATGAAGTGGAGTTTATGACTGGGACGACCGACTTTGAAAAGGGCGCACAGATGTTGCGCGGAGAATACCCTAATATCAAGGTTTTGTTCCTGACGCTCGGAAAGAATGGGAGCAGCGTGTATTACAAGGACATGAAAGCATATATGCCGACTTTCACAAGAATCAAACCGGTCGAGAAAACGGGTGCAGGTGATACGTTTGAAGGATGTGCGCTCAATTACACATTGGAACACGATATGGAAACTTGGACGCATCGGGATCTGGAGAATTTACTTACTTTTGCAAATGCTGGTGCATCGTTGATCACGACCCGAAAAGGCGCACTCATAGTGATGCCGACGCAGGCGGAAATTCAAGCGTTGATCGGGGAAACATAAACATGTTCCTGTGGTAAGATTGAAAAAGGCTGCCTGACTTTTCAGCCGTTATATTTTCAACAGGCTTTTAGTCCGGTACATCCGGGGCAATCCTGATTTTCTTCGGCAGGTTACTGATATGGTTGTTGACAGCCTTGCGGGAATAGTAGGTGTACTCTTCTTTCCACACCAAATCTATAAGCATTTCATAGGTGAATACTCGCTTCGGATTCTGTATGAGCAAAGAGAAGATTTCAAATTCCTTGATCGTCAGCGGGATTATCTGGCTTCGCACTGTCACTAAGCGCTTCTCCAGACAAAAATACAAATTACCTTCCCGGATTTCTGTCAGGGATTGGTTCAGCAAGTTTTGCTTTAGTCATGGATAAACTGAGCAAGTCCCTTATTTTGGTTAAGAGAAAACACAGCAAACAGTTTTTCGTCAATTTGCCTGCCGGATTCCTCCAAGTCCAGTACGACTAATTTCCCATCTTGTCACCACCTAACTACAATGAAACAGCGGCAAAGAAAAAATTTACGCCAGCTTCCAATTCTGGCTCTCCGTCTGTAGCTTCACCATACGAGCATACAAGCCGTTTTGTTTCATCAACTTTTCTGGTGCGCCTTCTTCTGCCACGGTTCCTTCTGAGAGCACCACGATTTTATCCGCTCCGGCTACGGTTCGCATCCGGTGAGCAATTACCAGCACAGTCTTATCTGCGATCAGGCGGGAAAGGGCGGTCTGAATCAGGGTTTCATTCTCGACATCCAGCGAAGCGGTAGCCTCGTCCAAAAGAATAATCGGCGCGTTTTTCAGGAAAGCTCGCGCGATGGAAATCCGCTGCCGCTCCCCGCCGGAAAGCTCGCAGCCATTTTCCCCAATAGTGGTATGCCAGCCATCCGGCAGCTTTTCGGCAAATTCATCTACATTGGCAAGTCTTGCCGCTTCTAATACCTGTTCGTCGGTTGCGTCCTTATTCCCGATTCGTATATTCTCTAAAATAGTATTGTCAAACAGGGTAACGTCCTGAAACACAATGGAGAACAGGGAAAGCAGTGCCTCCGGGTCAATTTTAGAAATGTCCATGCCGCCCACAGTGATTTTCCCCTGGTTCACATCCCAGAACCTTGCCGCCAACCGGGAAACCGTCGTTTTGCCGCCGCCGGACGGTCCAACCAGAGCCGTGACTTCGCCCTGCTTTGCGGTAAAGGAAACATCTTTCAGCACGGTTTCCCCCGTGTTATAGGCAAAGCCTACATGATCGAAGGCAATATCATAGCCTTTGTTGGAAAGTGCGGTATCTCCTTGTTGAATCGGATGATCGAGGATCTCATTCATACGGGCGATGTTGGTGCGGGTGCTGATAACCGCCGCTAGATTTTGTAGCGCTCCTTGCAGCGGGTCGTAAAGCCTTGAAACAACGAGCAGAAACATAAAGAAGGTCAGTACATCGAGACTGCCTCTTATCAGCAGGACTGAGCCTGCCAGTGCAACCGTGGCAATTCCTAGCTTTAATATTAGTGATGCGGAAACTACAAAGGCGGCCAGTCCAAATTCGTTCAGGATAGAGCGGTGTTCTACAGCGCGGATTTTCTTTTCTAATCCTTTCAGATATTCCTGTTCCGCGTTGTTGGCCTTCAGGTCGCGTACGGTCTCAATGCACTCCTGAATCCCGTCCGCGCAGGCCATCTTCACATCCATCGCTTTTTGATTGAGCCGTTCCTGCACCTTTGCAGAGAAGCCTACAATGGCGAAGGCAACCGGCAGCACCCACAGCGCCGCCAGTGCCATGCGCCAGTCAAACACCAAAAGACCAATGGAAATCAAGACCGTAGAAATAATGGAACCTGCCAGTTCAGGTATAAAATGGGAAAAGCTCTGCTCTAAAAAGGTGCAGTCGGCCATGATGGTGCTGGTCAGATCTGCCAAATCCTTTTTCCCGAAGAACGACAACGGTATTTTCCGCAGTCGTTCAGCCAGCGTAATCCTCCTCACACCGCTTTCTGTATAGGTGGCAAAATAAGTGGCGTTGTACTGAATGTAAGTGGTAAGAAGAATTAGGCCGATACACACCGCACAACCGATTATGTAAAAGATAATTTTTTTACCGGGAACGCCGCCGTTTATCATATCGGCCACTAAAAAATACAAAAGCCCCACGGGAAACATAAAGGAAAGATTTTGAAGGACGCAGGCCAGACAGCCTTTCACCAGATCCTTAGCCCCCTGTTCGGAAAGGGCATATCTTTTTTGAAGCCATTTCATCACTTTATTTTACCTCCTTTGCAACCTTCCACTGAACGGAAGTCTGATAGTCCTGCCACATCCGGCTGAAAATGCCGCCTTTTTCCAACAGATCCTGGCTATTGCCGTTTTCTGCGATCCGGCCGTTTTCGATGACATAAATTTGATCCGCACTGGCTACCGTGGAGAGCCGGTGGGCAATCATAATCACCGTTTTCCCTTCGGATAGCTTAGAGAAAGCCGCCTGCACACGTGCTTCATTATCCGGGTCGGCAAAAGCGGTGGCCTCGTCAAGAATAACGATAGGCGCGTCTTTCAGCATGACACGGGCAATCGCAATCCGTTGCTGTTCGCCTCCTGAAAGGTAAACGCCCTTTGTGCCGATCACGGTATCCGCGCCCTGGGGCAGTTTTTCAAGAATATCATCGCACTGCGCGTTATGGAGTGCGGCCATGATTTCTTCGCGGGTCGCATCCGGTTTGCCCATGCGCACATTTTCCAAAATCGAGGCTTTGATTAGGTGACTGTTTTGGAACACAAAAGAGACAGTATTCATAAGTTCTTCTTTCGGAATGCTTTTCACATCCACGCCTCCTATTTTTACACTGCCGCTTTGCGGGTCAAAGAATCGGCAGATCAGATTGGCAAGGGTGGTTTTTCCTCCGCCGGACGGTCCTACAAAGGCCACTTTCTGCCCTGGGGGGATTCCGAGAGAAATGTCCGTGATAACCTCATTTTCTCCATCATAGCTGAAATGGACATGGTTAAGCTGTACCGAAGCGTCGTTTGGGTGTTCCGGCTGTTTTGGTTCTGCAAGCGGTTTAAGATTTAATATGCTGTCGATTCTCTGCAAGGCATCGTCCACAATCATGGCGTTTTCGCTCTGGAACATGATGCGGGTGAGGGTGACGGAGATAATGGGCGTAATAATGATATAGAACATGAGATCCAGTAGGAAATCCTTGGTAACGCCGCCTTGGGTAAAAATCAGCGCACCGGCAATCAGTGAGGCAAACACTCCGTTGATGGCTGCCGTGTAGAACATCATGGGTGCCCGAAGCTCCTTGGTATAGGCGATCACCCATACTTTATACCGGTCAATGGAATCCTTGAACTTTTTGAAAGAGAAGATGGTCTGCCCGAAGGTTTTGACAACGGGAATCCCTCGTACATACTCCACCGCTTCATTGGACATGTCGTCAAGGGCATTTTGATATTCTTTCATTTTTTCCTGCATCCGCTTTCCGGTCATTGCCATCATAATCAGAAATCCCAGCACAACCGGAACAAGGCTCAAAAGCCCCAGCCGCCAGTCAAACACCAGCAGCAGGACTAAAAGACCGCAGGGCGTTGCAATAGCGTTGGCGCGGTCCGGAAGCTGGTGAGCCAGATAGGTTTCGGTAGCGGCGCTGGATTCGTTGACGATCTTGCGAAGCCTGCCGCTGCCGAACTGCTCTGCAAAACCAAGGGGCAGCTTGACGATATGTTCCATCGTTTGCAGGCGCAGGTTGGTAGCGATGCGAAACGCTCCTTTGTGGGAACACATCAACCCTCCTATATAGACCAATACCGCAATGACGGCAAACAGCACCGCCATCCAGCCGTTATGGGTCAGGTTTTGCGCATGGCTGAAATCCAGCGCGACCTCCAGCACTTCCCGGATGATTTTCCAGATATAGTAGAAGGGCACTAATGTGACGAGGGCGCTAATTGCCGAAAGCACCCATGAAGCATAGAGCAGGTATTTGTGGCTGCCTGCAACTGCAAGCAGCCGTGACAGATTGGATTGTTTTTTCAAAGAAGGTTCCTCCTTTTCTTTATTTTATTTATGATAAAGAGAACACAGGTGCGTTCTTCTTATATCCAAAAGTTAGTTATAGCTAACCATTGAGCAAAAATTACAGGGCTTTACTGCCCCATAATTTTCATCCATCCGGCGGTATAAAAGGCGCGCATTTCCTTCACGTAGTTTTCCGCATCCCTAAGCGGCATCTCATGGATCACCAATTCAAAAAAGGTGTGAAACATGCCGGTAATCAGGATATGCTCCAGCGTAGGGTCAATCTGGGGGGATGGCCGTCCCAGTTTCTGCAAGACCTTTTGATAGGAGTGGGTTGCTTCTGCTTCAATTTCTACCATTTCATCAATGAGACCGGAAAATTTTGTCCCTTCCGAACAGCAGAGAATCAGTTTGCATTCCTCTAGATGCTCATAGGCGTAATGAAGCATCTCAAACATACAGGCGCCGGAAATATCGCTCAAAACCTCCGGCTGCTGTTCGTGGGGAAGATTGGCGAATTCCTTCTGCGCCTTCTGGAAACAATCCAACAGGTACGCATAATGCTCGCCCACCAAAGCCTCGAACAATTCTTCTTTGCTTTTATAGTAACCATAAAAGGCTCCGGTTGTCATACCCACAGATTTTACGATATTCCTCAGGGAAGCGTCTTTGTAGCCTTTTTGCAAAAACTCCGATTTTGCAGCTCGGTGGATGCGTTCTAAGGTTGTCAGGTTTCCGTCTATTTTCTTCACCTCTCATAACGCTGTTATATATCACCGTTATATTATAGCATGCAAAGCGTGTTTTGTCAAGAGGAAAATTACCCATAGAAGCATTTCACAATCGCTTTCAAACATTTAAGATAAAGAAAAGTGCAACAGAACAATAATATATTGCGGTGCCTTTTCATTTATTGGTAAAAATTACATCTGAAATTCTGAAACTGTCGAGTGGTATTCATAAGCTCTGCTTTCAAAAATTGGCAAGCAATGCAAAGATGTTACAACAACATTGCCTGCACTGTGGGAATTGCGTCGCTATTTGTCCGACAGATTCAGTGGAACTACGGCGCATATGTACCTGAAATAGGATCTGGAGAAAAAGCATCCTTGATACACGTTCTTGCCTTTGATGCTTGTCTTATGGTTTTTTTGATGTGAGCTGGTTTAGGTGCGTTTCCATTGTCTTTCCGGTAATCGGATGGCGCAGATCTGGTGCAAGTTCACATAAAGGACTTAATACAAATGTGCGGTTGAGCATATCTTTATGTGGGATAATCAAATCGTCTGTCCGGAGAATTAGATCGTCATAGAGCAGGATGTCCAGATCAAGAGTGCGAGGACCCCAGCGTATCAGACGCTCCCGGTGGGCGAGCTTTTCAATAATATGAAGACGTTCCAGCAGTTCTTTCGGCGTCAGGATGGTCTGCATGGTAAGACAGGCATTGAGAAAGTCGTCTTGCTCTATGCCACCATAAGGTTTTGTGATTTGATAGGAAGAAACCCTCATCACATGGCAGCCTGGTACTTTATCAAGCTGTGATACAGCAAAGTCCAGATGCTGTTTTTTGTCGCCGAGGTTTGATCCGAGCCCTAAATATGCCGTGTGCCAGAAACGTGAAATATTGACGGAAACTGATCGTAACGGAAGTCCGATCGGTGCCCATGGTTTTTTTAGTTCAAGTGTGATGCCTTTTACGAGTGGATAATGCAATAAGATTTCACGCGCCAGATCTTCAGCTGCTGCTTCGATCAGTTTGCGGGGATGATCATGTGTATATTCTGTGGCAAAGTGACAAACATCGCTGTAGTCGGTCGAGTGCACAAGATCATCCGATAAACCGGCAGCATGCGTGTCAGTGTAAAGGATCATGGATAACAGAAATTTCTGACCCAAGGTTGTTTCTTCCGCCAGAACGCCATGGTTGGCGAAAATCTCAAGATCGTCGATGCGAACTTGATCATATGTCATCATTTGCATCTGGTTTTCCCTCCTGCAAAATTGCCTGTGTCATGCGGATTGCGCGCATATTTTCTGCAACATCATGCACGCGGATAAATGCGGCATGCTGCATTACGCCGAATACTGTTGTGACGAGTGTTCCCTCCAAACGCTGATCTGCAGGGAGATCGAGCGTGTTTCCGATCACAGACTTGCGCGATGTTGCGAGCAATACCGGATAGCCGAGTTCATGTAGGCATTCTAAGTGATGAATGGCGGACAGGTTTTGTGCATATGTTTTTGCAAAGCCTACGCCCGGATCAATGATGATCTGAGAATCATCAATTCCCGCAGTTTTTGCAATTTCAATGGAATGGCGCAGATCCTCACGGAGATCTTGTAGAAAGTTCTGATATTTAGGAACGTTCCGATTATGCATCAGACAGCAGGGTACTTTATATGCGGCGATCAGAGGCGCCATGTCCGGATCATATTGAAGCCCCCAGATGTCGTTGACCATATTCGCTCCGGCATCGAGCGCTGCCTTTGCAACCTGACTGCGATAGGCATCGATGGAAATGGGGATATCAAACTCCTTTTGAATCATTTCAATGATCGGAACAACGCGTCTGATTTCTTCATCTGCGGTGATCTGCTGGTGCCCCGGGCGCGTCGATTCGCCACCGACATCGATGATTGAAGCGCCTTGTGCAATCATTTCTGCAACATGTGCGCGTGCAGAATCAAGGCTGTTCCATTTTCCACCATCCGAAAATGAATCTGGCGTAACATTTAAAATGCCCATGATATAACAGTTGTGCGTAACATCAAATTCACGATTCCCAATTTTCATACAATGACACTCCTTTATCGAATCTGCGGATCAGATTTTGATTTGTAAATTCATTTTTTCTTTCGACCAATTACATTGTGTTCTTGCCGGACAAAACAGACACATGCGCGATTTCTTATCAGCGCGGTAAATCAGCCCATCTAAGTTTGGATGTGCTTCTGTTCCGGGTGTGCGATGACATGCTATGGCATGACAAATCGTATGCGTTTCTTCCGGGGAAAATCCGCAGTTACATAGAATTTCGGGTGCAAGTGCGGCACTGACCTGATCATGCGGAGTGCCGTCTAGATATTCCTGAAAGCGCCCAATATCATGCAACAGTGCCGTCGCATAGATCAATTCTTTGGAAATGCCGAGCTGCCGCTCAAGATTATCGATCTGTGCCAGTCGTGCGACATCGAGTAAGTGTGCCGGATCGTGTTTGCAAAAGATGCGATCGCGCTCAAAGGAGGCAATTTTTTCAATAGATTGTTTCCATTTGGGATGGCAGCAGATCAGATCAATTCGGCTCATGGCAAGCTCCCTTCTGTTCAAGCGCACGATAGACAGCAAAGCGCGCATCCTCTAAAAATGACAGCGAGCCGCAGATGAGAACCAGATCCTCTTCAGATGCAAGCGAAATGGCGCGTTCTACAGCGGCTGGGATCGTTCCGACCGCTTCTACGGATGGATTTGTTTTCTGGACAGTATCTGCCAAAACAGTGGCGGAAAGTGCGCGGGGATTGTGCGGTGTTTGTATGGTAAAAATGCGAGTTGCAAGAGGCGCTAGAATCTCAGAAACTTGTAGATAATCCTTGTCTTGAAGCATCCCGAAGATCATATAACACGATTTTTCACGGCAAAGCTGCTTGATTGATCGGGCAAGTGCTTTTGCGCCGTTCAGATTATGTGCACCATCGAGTAGAATGAGTGGCTGATTTGCCAAGACAGTAAAACGTCCTTGCCATTTTGTCAGCGCAAGTGCCTTACGCACAGAATCCTTCGGAAGATCCAGCCCGATCGATCGCAGTGTCACAACTGCTTCCAATGCAAGTGCAGCATTTTCAACCTGGTAAGTGCCACCCATTGAGATCTTGACATCTTTCCAGATGCCGTAAGAAAATGTCTGCTGCGTCAGCCCATAAGATATATCAGAAAATAAACAGGGATCTACAAAGTGTAGTACGCAGCGTTTTGCAAATGCGGTGTTTTTCAGAACCTGTTCGGCTTCTGGTGCTTGAACGGCAGACACGGCAGGTACGCCATATTTGAAAATACCAGCTTTCTGTTCGGCGATCTGAGAAAGTGTATCGCCTAAAACAGCGGTGTGATCCATTGCAATTGGTGTGAAAATTTCCAACATTGTTGTGGCGATGATATTCGTGGCATCTTCTTTGCCACCCATTCCTGTTTCTAAGACAACAAAATCGCAATTCATATCTGCAAAATAGGAAAAAGCGAGTGCAGTTTCTACTTCGAACAGTGTTGGAAGTTCTTGTCCGATGCGTTTCATGCTTTCAATCGCATCGACAATCCGGGTTACTTGTGCGGCAAGCATATCTCGTGAGATCGGGATACCGTTGATCTGAAAATGTTCCCGATATCCAAAAGGCGCAGGTGAGAAATAGCAGCCGGTGTGATATCCGCATTGGGATAAGATTTGCGAGAGGAAGGCGCAGACTGAACCTTTTCCGTTTGTGCCTGCGACATGGATGAATTTCAGCTTTGACTGTGGCTCTCCAAGATAGTACATAAGATGCCGCATGCGGGAAAGCCCATAGATACTGCCGCTTTTGGACAGATTTTTCAGAAATTGCATTGCTTCGTTATGATCCATAATTCACCTGATCTATTCAGATTTCCCGCCATAATTCCCAAATGAAATAAAAAAGTCCTCTGACGTAGAAAAACACTACATAGAGGACGCAGTTCGATTCTTGGATCCAGTATGCAGCAGCGGGATGCGAAAACTGAATCGCAAAAACAAATGTTTTTTCGTCCCTCTGGCAACTCCCCGTCCAAAAGGGCACTTTACGCTCAGTTTACTACTCTGCCTGACTTGTCTTTATCATATCACAGAATCCCCTTTCTGTCAAGTCTGTTTTCGCGAAAATCCAGAACAACAGAAAATACTTCGTGTCCTTTATAATGTATCTATAAATGTATCTATAATGGTCTTCTGCATGAAGTAAATGTTGTTGCACAATTATGAACCGTGGTGTTTTAACAAGCTTATCTTTTATGAATTTCAAAACGAATCAAAGAAGAGATATGCGTCATTAAATCACTACTTCAATTTTTGGCACAAAAAATCTTATCAGAAAAATTGATTATTTTATTTTTATGGGCTTTGACTCATCTTTTATTTTCTCGTTAAAATACCGTAGCTCGTGAACATGCTATAGTTGCATTATTCGATAAGGCATGTTATAATATATAAAATCATACAAAATCTACAGCATACCAGGAGGAATTCTTGTGAATCATTTTCTTGTAAAAATTACAGCAATAGCAACTGCTGCAGTAAGTGTTATTTCATTTGTATCAATACCGGCATCTTCCTATGAAGGAAATCATTTATATACCGGTACACTCTCAGAAGAAACCGTAAATTTCTACAATTACTGGAAGGAAAAATATCTGACACAGGATCTCTATGTTACGAATGAAACACAATATTATGTGTTTTATGGAGAGCAAACTTATGCAGAAGCTGGATATGAGGTGGCTGTCACCGTTTCAGAAGCACATGGATATGGTATGATAATTGCTGCGTCTATGGCGAAATATGATAGTGAGGCAAAGGAAATCTTTGATGGGATGTACCGTTACTATCGAGCGCATCTGAGCGAAATTGGACCAAATCTTATGGCATGGCAGCAAGTTGATAACGGCACTGCGATTGTCAATGCTTCTGGCGCGGATTCTGCTACGGATGGTGATATGGATATCGCCTATTCACTGCTGATGGCTGATAGCATCTGGGGTAGTGACGGTGAAATTAATTATAAACAGGCGGCAGTGAATGTGATCCATGATATCATGACCTATGAAGTCAACAAAACTGATTGGGTATTACAGCTTGGTGACTGGGCGTACTGGTCGAAGGAAGGATATCAGTATTATGCCGCTACGCGTTCCTCCGATTTTATGATGCAATATATGCCTGTTTTCGCAAAGGCTGCTGAAGATGATCGTTGGCTGACGTTGTATGAAAGCACCTATAACATCATCCGTCAGTTTGTGAACGACTATGGCAAAGGTATTCTGCCTGATTTTATCATCAAAGATCCTGCAACCGGAGAATTTATTCCGGCACTCGCAAACTTCTTGGAAAGTGAAAATGATGGAAACTATTATTATAATGCCTGCCGTACGCCATGGCGCATCAGCATGGATTATTTAATAAACGGAAATGAAGATGCAAAGGAATATGCAGATGTAATCAATGCCTTTATCATAGAGGAAACGGGCGGCGATCCATGGAATATTATGGCAGGCTATACGCCTGAAGGAATTGCCGTTTCCGACTGGAATGACCTTTGTTTCAATGCACCGTTTATGATTGCAGCAGCATGCAGTGAAGATACTACATGGCATGATAAAATCAGAGAAATGTGTTTGAATTATGGAGAGGATGTATATTTTGGCGACACCATCACTATGTTATGTCTGATTGTGGACGATGGCGGTTGGATTGTGCCTGAAAGTACAAATACAAACGTGTATGGCGATGTAAATGCTGACGGAGCATTTTCCATTACTGATGTTGTTGTACTTCAAAAGTGGCTTCTTTGCGTGCCGGAGATTACTCTTGCAAACTGGAAAGCAGGAGATCTTTATGAAGATGATGTCATAAACGGCTTAGATTTATATTTTATGAAAAAATCGCTTATAGGGCAATAAAAAAATCCTGGTTATTCCGATATCGGAATAATACATATTTACGGAAAGCCGCCTATTGGATACGTGAAATGCACCTTACGGGCAACATTACGCATGGGAAAATTCCAAATTGGGGACAAAGAGAGCCAATTGAACCATTCGAGACACTATTACAGAATTTTTGCGCCGAAGCAAAT
>CASEUJ010000021.1 GCA_949291125.1 uncultured Ruminococcus sp. | reverse complement strand
GTACTTTTTAGTTTCCGTTTTTCTGAATGCAAAAAGCGAAAAACCTCGCAATTTCGGTGGAATACCGATTTTGCGAGGTTTTTCTTACTTTTTGATTTGGCAGGGGCAGAAGGAATCGAACCCTCGGCACGCGGTTTTGGAGACCGCTGCTCTACCGGCTGAGCTATACCCCTATCACTATAAATTTTAATACTGCATGTCTCACCTGCAACGTTATTTATTATACTATAGATTTCAAGTTTTGTCAACTGTTTTTTGAAATATTTTTTTGTTGATCAATTTTCAAATAATCTACGAAATTACGAGATTTTTCGATCAGATAACCACTTCTGTCGTAAACTTAACAAAAATCATTTTACGTAATAAAATAAATTTAAATCAAAGATTAATCGATGCTTTTTATATCATTTTTTTGATTTCAAAAGAATGCTTGACATTTTCTATTGTATTTTATAAAATAGACTACAACAAGAGTGGACATGGGCGTCTTGCGTGATACATCTAGTGTTTGTCTCTCTTGCAATATTATAGGCAAAGAACCAATGGAGGAAAACATGGAAAAACACTATGATCCGTATGAAAACGTCGTGTCTGTCATGGAATCTGCAATGCAGGTCGGTGGGATTTCGATGAAGATGTTCGACATCATCAAAAATCCACAGCGCGAAACCAAAGTATATCTACCGGTACAAATGGATGATGGCACAATTCGTGTCTTCAAGGGCTATCGCGTACAACACTCAAATATTCGTGGGCCATTCAAGGGTGGCATTCGCTATCACCAGGATTGCGACTTAAATGAAGTTAAAGCACTTGCGACATGGATGTCGCTCAAGTGCGCTGTTGTCAATATCCCCTATGGTGGTGCAAAAGGCGGCATTCAAGTAGATCCTACGACATTGTCAAAAGGAGAACTTTGCCGTCTGACGCGCCGCTATACTTATGCCGTGGAGCCGTTGATCGGAGCGGATAAGGATATTCCTGCGCCGGATGTCAACACCAATGCACAAACGATGGCGTGGGTTTTGGACACATATAGTATGCTTCATGGCAAGCCATGTCCCGGAGTTGTTACAGGAAAGCCAGTGGAGCTTGGAGGTTCCAAAGGACGTGGATCAGCAACCGGACGCGGCGTCGTCATCAGTACAAAACTTTTGCTGCAACAGTATAAAGAAACGCTGGAAGGAACACGTGTTGCAATACAGGGGATGGGAAATGTTGGCGGAAATGCAGCACGCATTTTTTATCATCGCGGCGCAATTGTTGTAGCGCTCAGCGATATTTCCGGTGGTGTTTATTGTGCAGACGGATTAAATGCCGATGAAATCTCTGAATTCCTATCCAAGGGAAATTTTCTGGAAGAATATGATAGGCCAGGAGTCAGACATATCACCAATACGGAAGTCTTGACATGTGAATGCGATGTTCTTGTGCCGGCGGCAATGGAAAACCAAATCGATGCAGAGATTGCTGCAAAACTGCGCTGCCGCTTTATCGTAGAAGGAGCAAACGGACCGACTACAACCAAAGGCGATGCCATCCTTGAAAAGCGCGGAATTATTCTTGTGCCGGATATTTTCGCCAACAGCGGCGGTGTTATTGTTTCCTATTTTGAATGGGTACAGAACATTCAAGAGCTTGCATGGGAGCGTGAGCAGGTCACAGAAATGCTGGAACGGATTCTGACAAAAGCATTTGCAGAGATCGTGGCAGAATCTGAACATTCTCACTGTACATTACGCATTGCCGCCTATATTCTCGCGCTGCGTCGATTGATCCGCACGGAAGAAATGAAGGGGCTGTTTCCGTGATCAAGTTACGCCTTTGCTACGATAAAATAATGCAAAAAAACTGCTTCACGGTACCCTGTCCCTGTCAAGTAGACAGTAAAAATAACAAAAAAGATTCTATGTAATGACCAACAGCAACCTGTGCAAATTGTGCAGGCTGCTGTTTTTTGTAAACGAATTCTTGGCAAAGGCGGGGCAGCGTTAGTATCATGCCCTTATAGAGCCTTTGCAAACTACTCACTTAACGGGTGGTTTTGATTACAGTTCTCAATCACTTTTTTCTATACCCATTTTGGTTTCACTTCTATTGTAACACTACACGGATATAAACGTTTCAAAGCCCACGGAAATCAATTTTTGAAATTATGCACAAAAACAAAATCAGTACCAAAGCTGTAAAACTGTATTTGACGGTCATAGAAGCAACATTACAGAGCAAGAAAGTTGCTTTTTAGAAACCTTGTCAATATGATTTATGCAAGTTGCTAAAAACTCATCTAAAAATTGATTTCCGTGTTCAAAGCCAGAAATTCCTTGACAAAATTTATTCCATTCGCTATAATGATACATATGCCTTTAATGGTAGCAGGAGGAAATTATGATATGAAGCAATGTATGGATACACAAAATCTGCATCGCAGATTGAAAAAAATAATCGGACAGGTTCAGGCGATAGACAGAATGATCGATGAGGATGTCCCTTGTGAAGATATTCTCTCACAGATCAGCGCCGCAAAGTCTGCCTTGAATAAAGCAGGACAAGTTGTGCTGGAAGGACATATCAATCATTGCATCAAAGATGCGGTTGAACAAGGGGATTTGGAGAAAATCGAGAGCTTTACAAAGGCGATTGAACGTTTTGCAAATATGCAATAAGGCGATGAACAGTCGGATAATACTTCGACTGTTTTTATTTTTTCTCTTGACAAACATATGCTCCCTATGGTATAATATATACATATACCCCTATATGTATAAAAAGGAGGATGTTATGAAAAACTATATGAAAAAACTGGAATCATTTCTTGCAATCGGCGGCACGAAGAAGGAGATTATCTGCCTTGTTATTGCGGGAATCTCACTTTTGTTGAGTATATTCCTGCCGGACGGGACGCTGCAATTTGATATTGCCTGGGTGGCAATTATTCTTTGCGGAATCCCTATTATTCTCGAGGCGATTATTGGACTCGTCACTTCGTTTGACATTAAGGCTGATGTGTTGGTTTCGCTTGCACTAATCGCCTCAGTTTGCATCGGTGAACATTTTGCAGCAGGTGAAGTTGCCTTTATTATGCAGCTTGGCGCGCTCCTCGAAGACCTGACAGTTGCACGGGCACGTGCAGGAATCGAAAAGCTTGTACATCTTACGCCGCAGACAGCACGAGTGATAACCGTCGACGGGGAACAGATTATACCTGCAGAAGATGTCGAGATCGGAAATATTCTGCGTGTTCTGCCCGGCGAAACCATACCGGTTGACGGCACAATATTATCAGGAGAAACGGCGGTTAATCAGGCTATTATGACAGGAGAATCTCTGCCGGTCGATAAGACTGTGGGAGATGAAGTATCAAGTGGGACAGTCAATCAATTTGGTGTATTTGAGATGAAAGCAACAAAGGTGGGGGAGGACAGCTCGATTCAGCGGATGATTCGGCTTGTTCAGTCCGCAGATGCAGGAAAAGCCAGAATCGTGGGAATTGCTGACCGATGGGCGACATGGGTCGTGGTCATTGCTCTGTCAGCGGCATTTCTGACATGGCTAATCACGGGCGAGATCATTCGCGCTGTAACAATATTGGTTGTTTTTTGCCCTTGCTCTCTTGTTCTGGCTACACCCACGGCGATTATGGCAGGTATCGGAAATGCAACAAAACATGGATTTCTTGTCCGTGAGGGGGATGCACTGGAGCGATTGGCAAAAGTCAAGAAGATATGTTTCGATAAGACAGGAACACTGACTTATGGCATGCCAAAGGTGACGGCAGTGAAGGCTGTATCCGGGTTTGAAGAAACAGAGGTCTATCAGTTTACCGCAGCAGCAGAACAATTTTCCGAACATCCGCTTGGCAGGGCAATTTTATCGTGTTATCAGCAGGAACATAATATGCTGCTGCCTGTGAAACATTTTCAGATGACTGCTGGTAGAGGCGTTTTTGCCGAAGTGAATGGAAAACAGATTTTATCCGGGAATCTAACGTTTCTCAATGAAAATGGTATTGTTATTTCGGATGTTGTTCAATTGGAAACAGCGGCATATTTGTCACAGGGTCGTACTGTGATCTATACTGCTATTGATCATGTGCTTGCAGGATATCTGATCCTTTCGGACACAATACGGGAAGAGAGCCAGGTAATCATCTCACAGATTCGTGACCTCGGCGTTGTGCCTGTCTTATTGACAGGAGATCATCACAATGCTGCGGAGAATATAGCGCAACAAATTGGGATCGACGAAATACAATCAGATTGTCTGCCGGAAGATAAGCTGAATTTTATCAACAAATCGCAGGGGGATGGCTGCCCTGTGGCAATGATTGGAGATGGGATCAATGATGCTCCCGCTCTGAAAAAAGCAGACATCGGCATTGCAATGGGTGGTGTGGGAAGCGATATTGCTGTGGATGCGGCGGATATTGTTCTCGTGGATGATGAGGTGAAAGAACTGCCGCATTTACTAACATTATCTAGACGAATGATGATGACGATTCAGCTCAACCTGACATTTTCTATGGCTCTAAATTTTGTCGCGATAGCACTCGCCATAACCGGCATACTCAATCCTGTTGTGGGAGCGCTGGTTCATAATGCGGGCTCAGTGCTTGTGATCGTCCATTCGGCATTATTGCTGAAATGGAAAAATCGAAATCAGAAAACAGAAATTTTAAGCCGGTAATGATGGAACCATTGAAATATATGCATTCCAAGGTGGGGTATGTCCAGATATGCCCATGCTATATGTTGCTTTTTCTGCTATCGTATGCTATAATAGTAGAGCAAAATCAACATGCGGAGGGATAGTATGAACCAGACCATTACCACAGCCACACTCCTGACAATGTCAGAGGATACTTATGTGATTCTGGATATTCGCGATAGAGCGGCATATGAATTCGGACATGTTGCCGGCGCTGTCCATATGCCGGAAGGATCACTTGATACCATATCGTTGCCACAGGATAAGCAGTTAATTCTTTATGGCAGAAACGATGCGCAGAGCATTCAGGCGGCGGAATGTCTTGCTGCAAAGGGTTATCATACATTTGTACTATCCGGCGGCTATACAACATGGGTGCAAGGTCAATTTGACGGCAGAAACCGCGCACAAGAAGTGGAACGAAGCATACACAAAAAGTTTCATCGTGCCATTTGGAGCCGTTTTGCCAAGGCTGTTGCGGCGTACAATCTGGTCAATGAAGGCGATCGCATTGCGGTTTGTATTTCCGGTGGAAAAGACTCAATGTTGATGGCAAAACTGTTCCAGGAACTGAAACGCCATAATAAAGTTTTATTTGATCTCGAATTTCTAGTAATGGATCCCGGATATAGTCCAGCAAACCGCATGATCATAGAACAAAATGCGGCAATGCTTTCTGTACCAATCCATATTTTTGAAACACGTATTTTTGATTCTGTCTATAACATCCATAACAACCCCTGTTACATATGTGCCAGAATGCGACGTGGACATCTTTATAATCAAGCAAAACAACTTGGCTGCAATAAGATCGCCTTAGGGCATCATTTTGATGATGTGATCGAAACGATTCTGATGGGTATGATTTATGGAGGACAGGTGCAGACAATGATGCCAAAACTCCACAGCGCAAATTTTGAAGGAATGCAGCTGATCCGTCCAATGTATTTTATCCGTGAAGCTGATATCAAGCATTGGCGCGATTATAACGATCTGCACTTTCTTCAGTGTGCCTGTCGATTTACAGAGGCGTGTGCCACCAACTCGATGGAAAGTCTTTCTAAGCGGCAGGAAATTAAACAGCTGATTGCACATCTGAAAAAAGGAAATCCTCAAATTGAACAGAATATCTTCCGCAGCGTTGAGAATGTGAATCTCCAGACGCTGATTTCCTATAAAGATAAAGATGGCGTGCATCATCATTTTATGGATGATTATGAGAATTGACGGGTGTTTCGCCGCTTTATAATATTGCACAAAAAAATGCTCTGAGGTCTAAAAAATACAGATCTCAGGCATTTTTTTATTGAACCAATCATTTTGGCTATATCAGATCAGATGGTAATTTATCGATATATGTCAGCAAGAACTGCATAAGGATGGCGGCATCGATCATGGTGTGTGTGCCATCAGCATTACAGTCTGCATTCTGTTTTGCATAATAATTCAAGTTGATCGCACCAATTTCAGCACGCAATGAAGCGACGACATCTGAAATCGTGATCTGTTGATCCAGCGTAACATCACCGCATAACAGAAGCGATTCATCACTGAGAATGGTCACTTTGCAGGAAAGTGCCTTTCCATCAACAATGGCATATAGATTGACAACGCCGGGACTGAGTCCGGTTACAATTGCATATGTTTTTTCATTTGCGTCCACTTGCAGTAGATCCGGGTCTTCTGAAATCCACGCGACCATGCCGTCATCGGCGTCATAAAGCTGGATTTCATCGGATTCTCCGATATAAAGCTGCATGCTTTTTTTCGATAAAAACGGATCGGGAGGAATGTATGTTGTTGTGACTGTATTGGTCGTTTCCGATTGTGTTGTTTCGGTGGGAAGCGTTGTGGTGAGGGACGTGGATGGTGTGGCTGTCGGCAAAGTGTTTGTCGAAACCGTTGTTTGTGTGCTTGGTGTCGTAGTAGTCGTTTCTTCCGGTGCAGTCGATTGTGGGGCGTCTTCATCGACAATGATCGTAATGCCATTGACAGAAGAGGCTGTTTGTGACTTTGATTGCCGCCCAGCAAGAACCGTCCGATTTGGCTCGAGATCGACAGAATAAATACCGCTTGGAATTCCCTGTTCCAATACAACATCAAATGTAATTAACGGGAATTCGTCAGAAGATTCACCAAAAAAAGCTGTCGGCGACGAACCGGTATACATCATCATGAAATAATCACATACACCCGGAACAGCTTCTCCGACTGCAATGGATTTGTCATAGCCCGGCAGTTCACAGTGCTTTGTATGCACTGCAAAATCATCCTGCTGAATGTAGTCGTATTCAATATATGGAATGCCGTCTTCAGTGTATTGTACTTCACAGACACAATCTCGTACCTTTTTACGCGTTGTCACACCTTCTGCAACATCTGTATCCCGATCTTCTGCTGATTCGTAATAATTATATGAAAATGTTACAAGATTTTCTCCCGCCTGATAGATCATAGCACCGAATGCAGAGTCAAAGGCATTTGATGTTGTTGTGATCACCAGATTGCGGTTCATTTCCATTTGCCCATACCGAACACTCTCAATGGTTTTGACAAAACAATAGGGGGTATAATGCGAAACATATGTGCCGCCGCTATATGTGATTACTTGCTGTTCGCTGCTTCTCTCGGTAAGATCGGTGATGTTTGTAAAGCGTATCCAATTGTAATCGCTTGCGATCCATTGTGCAGTTGCCATGTCAATATAGTCATCGGATGGCCAGTCCTTTGAATCAATATAAAGTCCCACGCGTAGCGTAACATCCCCCTGTGCCGTATCGAGGGCAGAGACTGTGATAACATCGTTACGTGTCTGTGCATCTAGAATGGAGATCTCGAAATCTTCCTTTGCTGTGTTTTCTGCTGCAACATGAAACGCTAGTGTTGATGAGAATATTATGACAAGCGCTAAAATGATACCGATGCATTGTCCGATCTTCCGTCGGAACTTCAAAATGTTTTTCAATGTTATATCATCTTCCTTTATCTCAATAGCCAAGTTTGTCATATCGGGTTCACTTTGAAACAGCGTTTCTTGTCTGGGTGGAAACGAGTTCCCGCGTTCCGATCCCCAATAGGAACCAGAACATCGGGGCATGATAGATCAGACTATCTCCCATGATGCCCGTCAGACAGTATGCAATGATAGAGAACCAAAGTCCAGTATTCCAGGCATTCCATGTTGTTCGTTTTCCGAAACATTTGCGCGCACCGCATACCGCAAAGGTCACAAGCATGCCAATGATCAGTACAGATGACAGGATGCCTGTATCCTGTGCCATTTGCAGATACCAGCTATGCGGCTTGTTATAAAGCGCATAGGTGCTGAAAATATTGAGCAGTGCGGGCAGATCGTTCTGATTGAGATAAAACAGTGAAGTCGCCGGTCCGTGTCCGATCAGCCAGCAATCATCGAGTACCGATATGGTATTCGCCCAGACAAAAACGCGGCCATTGAGGTAGGTGTACTTTTCCTGAAGCCATCTGGAATCACTTACTTTCGGAATTTGATCCAGGATCGTGCCGCCGATCCCGACCGCTTGCCAGCCATCAGATATCCGGATTGCTTCAAATGGCTTTGCATATCCGAGGTAAAATACCAGACGATCGTTTTGTATTTCGACCTGACAGTGTTCCAGTTCCGGTTCAGAGAATACGAGTAAATTGTCTGACGTATCCGGCGTAATCACATCACCGTTGCAGACAAAAGACAACGTTTCCGGCGAAAGCGTTGTATCTTCTGCCGTGACAGTCAGGACAGTGTCAGCATTTTCAAGCGTTACCGTGTTCTCGTTAATAGAAGCTTCCAGAAGCTGGAATGTTTGTTCTTGCCCAATGCCAATAAGCGTATGATGAAGTTTTTCAGATATTGTTGTGCCGCTTCTTGTCATAATAAAACATGATCCGCCAGCCACAATTGCAATGACAGCCACACCGCTAATCAGAATTTTCATTGCTCTTCCGTGTTTGCTGCGGATCAGCCACGCCCATAAAAAGAGCAAAGTCATGCCAAAACCGATCAGGATCGCATTTGCCACTTGTGTGAGAAACAGTGTTGTAGCGATAAGCAACGCTGCAATAATCTGTATGATCCGATGTTTCTTTGTCTTTGCCTGAAATATCAAAGATGTGACAACTGGCAATAGCATTGCAGCATACATGCCCAAATAGTCCGGGTTTCCGAATGTCAGAGTGGCATGTTCAAATGAAACTCTCCCGTTGAGACCACCAAGTGCTTGTACAATTGGATTGTTATAATAGCACATGCCTGTGCTTTCCAGTATGACCAGAGCGCCGATCACAATGGAAAGTATGGTCAATGCATTCTGGACAAAATTTTTGACTTCTTCTCGATCGATCCAATACCACGCAGCTGCAAAAATGACCGCATAGCTGACAAGTGCCAGATACCCTTCATAAAGCTGATAATTTCCAAGCCACACTACGAATTGCTGCGGAGATGTGATAGTAGAAATGAGTCCGAGAATCAGATATCCGCCTATCAGTGCCATGATCACTGCTGTTACTCGTGTCATCGAGATTTTTCGGCGCGGCAACATTGTGATGCGTTCGTATACAAACCATGCAAGCGCTGCCGCTGCAACTGCGATCAATGCGATCTCACGGCAAAGCTGTTCAAAATCGATTACTTGATCAGAAGATAAAAAATAAGCAGCTCGTTCTGCATTTGAGACCGTCAGGGTGATACTGCGCGTGAGAAACGGCAGTAAGCAGATACAGATTGTCAAAATTTTTCCCGGTAGTGTCAGCTTCCACGGAGACACTGAAATTTTCACTGGTGATCTTCCATGTTTTTTCTCCATATTTCATTTCCTTTCTATGCATCAACTCTGACTGTACATTATTGGCAAAATTGAGCACGCTTCTTGTAGATTTCATACGACATACTCCACCTATGGTACATGATTCAGAGATTTTTGTTGTGTCGCTATTCTATTATAATGGAGAATCCGTAAAAAGTCAATACACTCAGAATTTGAAAGGACTATGTTTTTATGATCCTTTCTGATGTCTTTTATAGGGTGCCTCAGGGCAGAATCTCTATGAAAATGGTTACGAACCCGATTGCGTTTTTGTTATCCTACAATAAGATTCCGTGGCAAAATACATTTTAACATTTCTCTAACTTTCCACAAACATCTTACCAACAATAAGTGATTACAATAAACACAACAGATATGGAAATATCTGAATTCAAAGGAGGTATTGATCATGAAAAAAGAAAACTTTGTCACACTTGTGATGTCAACGATCGGAGGGCTTATATTTGCGCTTGGAATGTGTATGGTACTGTTACCGGAATGGGAGGCATTTACACCCGGTGTGGTATGCGCTACGATTGGTGTTGTGGTTTTGTTTGTTATGGTGATCATACGCAGAAAAATGACAAATGCGCCTACGATCAGGATTAACGGCAGGGCAGTGGGAATCGTGATCTACGGCGTGATTGCGACGATTGTTTTCGGCGTTGGGATGTGCATGACTATGGTATGGAATGGTCTATTGATCCCCGGCGTGATCATCGGTATTGTCGGTATTGCGCTTTTGCTCGGATTGATTCCACTGATCCGAGGCATAAAATAAAGGTAATACTGTACAAAGACATCAGGAGGTATTTGTGTAGAGTTGACATTGAATAATATTTGAAATAAAGATTTATACATATGAATATATGGAGGGTATTCCAGATGATGAAATCCAAATTAATCCGAACAAACAAGAAAATCGAAAAGAAGGTCGTTGGCGCATACAAGGCTGTTGAGGACGGCGTTGTTGAAACATATAAAAAGGTGGAAGATAAATTTGTGGATTGTTTTCTTACCAAAGAGGGCGAAACCGTTTTAGAAGCCAAAGAAAGGCTTCGAAATGAGCAAAAAGCAAGGGAAAATGCAATGAAAGCAGAAATGGAAAAACAGAATGCAAAGATCGAGGCAAGCCTTGGAGCAAATAGAAGCAACGAAAATCAATAATGATTGGACGGCGGAGGAATGATATCTTTCGCCGTTTTACAATAGAGATGTTTTTAGATAATTGAATATTCCATATGCTACGTGACTGATCGAGTGCTGCGGCAAGCCCCTTTCTCCGTTCGTCGCTTTGCTCCTCTCTGCAGATGAGGCTTTCCAACTTCTTCCAACAAAACAGCAGTCTGCACAAATTGCACAGACTGCTTTTGAATATTACATAGATTATTTTTGTTATTTGCACTGTCTACTTGACAGGGGGGCGGGTCATTTGCGACAGCTTTATATGTTGTGTGATATTCAGTTGATATAGGTGTTCGAACGGGCGGCATGGATCAGAATGCTCATGTTTCTGAACGCATGCGTTCTATCACACTTTCCTTTGTGATCATATGGTATACAATCACAGGAACGATCAGGCAGATCAGCATAATCAACGCGGCAATCAAAAGCATTTGTATCCAAGGATAACGATATACCGCATAATTTGCTGTCATTTCTGAAAGCGTCCCGATAAAATGTACGATAGCGGTGCCAAGCGTTCCGATTAGCAACAGCGTGAGAATGGCATAATAGAATCCTTCGGACATTAGCATCCGGCAGACTTGCTTTTTGGTCATGCCGACGCTTTCCATGACTGCAAGTTCTTTGCGTCGGGTAAAGACACTGGTAAGCATGACATTGATAAAGTTCAGAATGCCGATGAGGATCAGAATGATTGAAATGCCGCTGGTCAGGATGCGCATGCCGTTCATTGAGGTCTGGAAATCGGAGATTGTTTCTGATTTCACTTCGACTTGCAGCACGACCGGAGAAGCACTTGTCAGATTTTTTACCTGTTCTGTGACGTACGGTTCTGCCTGCGGCTCACAGCCCAAAATGATGTTGTCGATCGAAGGGGTGTCTGTCAATTTATCCAGTGCCGCCCGGCTGACCAGAATACAGGACGGTGCGCCTGCCAGCTGCCAGTAATACCCGATGTTAATGCCGCGATCGTTGTCATAGGTCATGCAGGAGGCAACTTCCAAAGCAAGATTTTTTGTATTATCTGCATTTTGCATGGTGATGGTTTTTCCCTGCATTTGCGAAGCTTGCTCTTCTGTCTCAACATTGCCGATGATACAAGTTTCGCCCCGCTCAAAACGTTCGATATCTACTTTCTGTGTGGCTTTCTGATTGTATGTTTCGATCATATTGCTGGAAACGGCGATGATCGGGGCGGAATATTCCCCATCTGTCTGGGAATAGTGATCGATTGCGGCTTGCACGTCGATTTCAGCATTTCCCATTTCATCCTCTAAAAATGGCATATAAAGCTCTGCATCAAAATCGAGATAGGCAACAGAGGTGTAATTGACATCACAGGTTGTGACGCCTCGGATCTCAGACAGTTCATCTGCCAGTCGCTGAGCCTGTTCCACTGCTTTTTGCTCTTCTGCTTCGTCCTCCAACGAGCCACAGAAGGTATAGATCGTATAATCATTTGGCAGATAATAATCGACATAATTTTCCAGCTTCATAGAGCCAAGAAATGCATTCGTTGCCAGAAAGGCGATCGTCCCCATAAACAGCGAAGTATATACCAGCACTGCGCGTCGCTTTTCTCGGAATACATTGCGCCATGCAAGGCGATAGGGCTTTCCGCCGTGAAGGGATCTGATGTTTTTCTGCCTTTTGGGAACCATATTTTTGCCTTGATATTTTAACGCTTCTACAGGGGAAATACGGCTTGCCAGATTCGCCGGTTTGCGGCAGCTCACCGCGATAGTGAGAATGGCAAATAAAATAGTACAAATGTAGATCACAGGGTTGAAGCTCATGTCCGTTGGCATAACGCTTCGACCTGATCCGAAAACTTTTAACGCAAATGGCACTGCCGCAAATGAGATCAGCGTTCCCAAAAGCACACCAATGGGGATTCCGACCACGCCCAAGGCAAATGTCTGAATCCGCACGATCTTGCGGATCTGTTTTGGGGAAGTACCAATGGTCTTGAGCATCCCATAAAACCGGATATCCTTGCTAACGGAAATATACATGACATTATAGATCAGTAGATAGCCGCTTGCCACGATGATTAGTCCGATTACGCCTATTGCGACTGCGACAATAACCGCGGTAGAAACACCTTGACTTTGCACATCAAAGTTGGCATCCCATTCTTGTCCTGCCGTCAGGGGGATTGAATCAAGCTCTTCCATCAGCGATTCATTGCCGGAGAGCTTGGCGGAAATAGAAAGAATGCCATCGTTTGAAACCGAGAGCCCCAGATGCTCTGTATATGCCTTTGAAACAAAACATTGGAATCCAGCTGCACCATAGGTGTAATCCGTGAACCAGCCGGAGAGCAGAAATGTCTGCGGTGCACCGTCGATATACAAGGTGATCTCCATTTGCAGGGATGGATCGTCGATCTGTAGTGCTTGTAAGGCACTTTGCGACAGCATGATTTCCTGTTCGTTATCGGGATAGCTGCCATGAAGATCGCTGATCGCTGGGGAAAAGTTTTCCTCAAATTCTGTGGTATCGTAATAGTCCAGCACAAAGGTGGAAGTTTGATCTTCTGAGGCGGCGATTCCAGTGGGGATGCGTATGCCAGCAGCGTTCAGATGGCTGCATTGCAAAACCTGGTCGATTTGTGATTGCGTCGGATGTTCCAGCGTAATGGAGGCCTTTGTCCCTTGCTCGCGCAGCATCATAATGTTGATGTTTTTTCCAAGACTAAACCCAATACTGAACACAGCGGTGAACATAAGCGTTGTGAGAATAATAGCAAGGATGGCAAAGAGATTACGCATGCGATTGTGTCGGATCGATCGAAGGGCAATTTTTTTGACTGCGTTCTGATTGTTGTTTTTCAGCATGTTGTATCACCTCAGCTTTGTACGACTTTTCCGTCTTCGATCCGAATCATACGATCTGCCATCAATGCAATTTCTTCATTGTGGGTGATCATCACCATGGTCTGGTTGAATTCCCGGCTGGTAAGCTTCATCAGCGAAATGACATCCATGCCGGTCTTGCTATCCAGATTTCCGGTCGGTTCATCTGCCAGCAGAATTGCCGGTTTATAGGACAGTGCTCTTGCAATGGCGACACGCTGTTGCTGTCCACCGGAAAGTTGATTGGGCATCGCGTGTAATTTCTGCTCCAATCCCAGCGTTTGGATGATCGTTTTCAGATATGCCTTGTCAATTTTTGCACCGTCCAGTTCGATGGGAAACACCATGTTCTCATAGACGTTCAGCACAGGAACCAGATTATAATTCTGAAAGACAAAGCCAATGTTCCGACGGCGGAAGATCGTGAGATTTTCATCATCCATCTGAAAGATCTCTTTTTTCTGGATCCAAACTTTGCCTGATGTTGGACGATCCAATCCGCCCAGCATATGGAGCAATGTGGATTTTCCGCTGCCGGAAGTGCCGATAATGGCAACGAATTCTCCTTCCTCGATCTGAACGGAAACATGGCTGAGTGCATGTACGGCGTTTTCACCCTCTCCATAGACTTTACATAAATCCTTTGTTTCTAAGACGATCATGAAAAATTCCTTCTTTCTTTATAGCGATTTCAGCTGATGCTTTTATGATAGCATACACTTCTTACAATTTTCTTACGGTTTTTCTTACATATTGCATGATAAATCCTGCTGTGCTATAATAAAGGCAATACCGCACAGAGATTGTGCGTCGCGAGCATTTTTATGAAATACTCATGCGAGCACAAGTATGACGGAAAATATGCAAGTGAATGGCGCCCAAATCCGTTAAGCGCCCTTTGTGTGGTGCTGCCTAAAAACATCCCGCATAGGAAGGAGCGCATGGAATGGAACGCATCTTAATTGTCGAAGATGATATCGTGATCAGCGGTGGATTACAGGTGTATCTGGAGAAAAAAGGCTATGTGGTGCAGACGGTGACAACTTTGCAGGCCGCGAAACAAGCGTTGCAAACGCCGTTTGCTCTCTTGCTTTTGGATCTCAATTTGCCGGACGGAGATGGTGTGGTATTTTGTCGGGAAATTCGCCGGACGCAAAATATTCCGATCATATTCTTGACAGCAAGAGACACGGAGGAAGATATGATTGCTGGTTTTCAAAGTGGCTGTGACGATTATATGGCAAAGCCCTTTTCCGTGGAATTGTTATATCAACACATCAAGGCAGTGTTGCACCGCACATCTGCCGGAGAGGTTCCTGATGTTTTTACAGATGGTGTATTGACCGTTAATTTTTCCAAACGCTACATTACGCTGCACGATGCGCCGGTCAAGCTGTCTGCAACGGAATATAAGCTTTTGGAACTTCTCATACGCAATAAAGGGCAAGTGTTGACGCGAAACCAGATTTTAGAAAAAATCTGGGACTGTGATGAAAATTATATTGATGAAAACACTTTGAATGTACACATTCGCAGGCTGCGGCAGAAAATTGAGCCGGATGCGAAACATCCGACATATATTGTGACAGTCTTTGGCATCGGCTATACCTTTGGAGAAATGGCATGAGATCAGATCAGTTATTCCTGACGATAAAGAAGATCCGATGGCTTTTGGGCGTTGGAATCGGTCTTGGAGTATTGTGTATTGTTAGTATATATTTTTTCTCTGACGCCAACTGGGTGCTCACAGGGATCGTCGCATTGACAGTATCCGCGTTTGTGATTCTTTCTTTTTTGCTGCATCATATCCATTCGGACTACCTGCAAAATCTGGTGTCCCAGTTGTCGGAACTAACAGATGCGCTGGTCACATTGGAAGAGATGTCTGTGTTTTCCGATACAGAGGATACGCTGTTATCGAAATTTCAGAGTAAGATTACAAAACTGGTATCCGTTTTGCGAAAGCAAAAAGGCGATACCGTGGCGGAAAAGGAAAAGATACACTCCTTGGTATCGGATCTCTCTCATCAGCTGAAAACGCCGATCTCCAACCTGATGTTTTACAGCGAATTTCTGGAGGATGACACACTTTCTGCGCAAAAGCGGAAGGAATATCTACAGGTCATACAAACCTCTCTTTTGCGGCTGAACTTTTTATCAGAGAGCATGATCAAGATTTCGCGGCTGGAAAGCGGCTTAATTCATCTGCATCCCAAAGTGCAGAGCTGTAACGAAACCGCTTTGCAGGCAATCAAAAGCGCTTATAGCAAGGCAAAGGAAAGCCAGATCGAGCTCTGTTATGCGGAAGAGCAGATGCAGATTTTGGTAGATCACGATCGAAACTGGACGGCAGAAGCCATCTATAATTTGTTGGATAATGCGATCAAATACGGAGCGGCACACACCAAGATCACATTGTCTGTGAAACAATATGGCATGTTTTCTGCCATAGAAGTGGCAGATCAGAATGCACCGATTCCGGAAGAAGAACGTTCCCGGATCTTTTCCCGATTTTACCGTGGTAAAAACAGCGTCGGCAAGGAGGGAATTGGCATTGGACTGTATTTGACCAGAGAGATCGTTCAGAAACAGGGCGGATATATGACCGTGAAATGTATGTGTTCCGGGAATCATTTTGTGATGGTATTGCCGAAGGGAAATTCTTATCATATATGATCGAAACAGAAAATGGAGATTTTCTTTGCTATGACACAATGAAAAAGGAGAAATCATAATGGCTTTTGACTTTAAGAAAGAATATAAAGAATTTTATCTGCCAAAGCGCAAGCCGGCGATCGTCACTGTACCGCCTATGAATTACATCGCTGTTCGCGGACAGGGCAATCCAAATGCAGAGGGCGGCGCATACAAGAAATCGATCGGATATCTATACGCTATTGCTTTTACGATCAAGATGAGCAAAAAGGGGAATCACCAGATCGATGGCTACTTTGACTATGTCGTACCGCCCTTAGAAGGCTTCTGGTGGCAGGACGGTGTGCAGGGGATCGACTATGTCCACAAGGAAATGTTTCAGTGGATCTCTGTGATTCGACTGCCGGATTTTGTAACAAAAGAAGATTTTGGATGGGCGGTTGAGGAAGCAACAAAGAAAAAGAAAACGGATTTTTCAAAAGTCGAATTTATGGCCTATGATGAGGGTTTGTGTGTCCAGTGTATGCATATCGGCGCATATGATGATGAGCCAGCAACTGTTGCACAGATGCATGCGTTTTTGGAACAGGAAGGCTATGCGCTGGATATTTCGGACACACGCTTGCACCATGAGATATATCTTTCCGATGCAAGGAGAGTTCCGCCGGAAAATCGGAAAACTGTGATCCGGCATCCGATTAAGAAAGTGTGAAAAGGCAGAAAATGATACTAAAAATAGCATTGCTTCAGCTGCTACCCGGAAACAGTCGAAACGAGCAGCTTGAAATAGGAAAACGAGCGTGCAAGAAGGCAAAGGCTATAGGGGCACATATTGCGCTGTTTCCAGAAATGTGGAGCGACGGATATTACATACCACAGAATCAGACGGAGCTTGATAAGCTTTTGATATCCGCCGATAGCGAATTTGTATGTGAGTTTCAGGCACTTGCGTCACAGTTGAATATGGCAATCGGCATAACCTTTCTTGAAAAGCACGAACCGAAACCGCTGAATTCTATTATACTGTTTGACCGACACGGCAAGGAAATTTTGCATTATGCAAAGGTACATACCTGCGATTTTGATGCGGAAAAAATGCTCTGCCCCGGAAGTGGCTTTTATACCGCTGATCTGGATATCGACGGAGGTTAAGGTTGGGGCTATGATTTGCTTTGACAGAGAATTTCCGGAAAGTGTGAGAATACTTATGCTCAAAGGCGCAGAGGTGATACTTGCGCCGAATGCCTGTCCTATGGAGATAAACCGCCTTTGTACGCTGCGTACTCGTGCGTATGAAAATATGCTGGCGGTTGTTACCTGTAATTATCCGGCAGGGCAGCCGGACTGCAACGGCCATTCCACCGTTTTTGATGGCGTTGCATGGATGCGTGATGAGCCTGGCTCGAGGGATATGTGTATCCTGGAGGCACCGGAAGAAGAAGGCGTGTATATGGCTGAAATTGATCTGGATTTGCTTCGGGAATACCGTGCGAACGAGGTGATGGGACAAAAATACCGCCATCCGGAAAAATATGCAATTCTTGTTTCAGATCATACATATGTCATTCGTGAACTATGTAAAAATGAGGTTGGTTTACTAAAAGACTTCCTCTATGAAGCCATATTTATCCCAGAAGGTGTGGAGCCGCCGCCGAGAAGTATACTTGAACAGCCGGAGATGCGTGTTTACATCGATGACTTCGGCAGCCGAAAAGGGGATCATTGTCTGGTAGCTGATTACGGCGGCAAGGTGGTGGGTGCTGTTTGGGCAAGGATCATGGACGATTATGGCCATGTGGATGATGAAACGCCATCCTTCGCCATTTCTCTGTACAAGGAGTATCGTGGACGAGGTATCGGCACGGCGATGCTGCGGCAGATGCTGGCACTTTTGAAAGAGAAGGGCTATCGGCAGGTGTCGCTGTCGGTGCAGAAAGCAAATTATGCTGTGAGAATGTATGAGAAAGTGGGGTTTTGGACATTGAAAGAGACAGCAGAAGAATATATTCTAGTGTGTACATTGTGAGGAGTAAAACAAATGGCAAACAATTATAGAGTGATTGATGAAAAGAATTGGGAACGGGCAATGCATTGCATGATTTTCAGAAACAGTGTGGAACCTGCATTTTGTGTTACCTTTGAAGCAGACATTACAAATTTTAGAAATCAAATTAAATCGCAGGGATTATCATTTACACTCGCGATGGTATATGCAGTCTGCAAGTGCGCAAATGAAATAGAGGCATTACGTTATCGCTTTGTGGAAGGCAAGGTGGTGCTGTTCCATAAAATTGACACAGCTTTCACATATCTCAACAAGGATACAGAACTTTTCAAAGTTGTAAATGTTCCAATGATTGACGGCATAAAAGAATATATTGCATTAGCGGCAAAGACTGCTGATGAGCAATCTGCGTATTTTACTGGATCATTGGGCAATGATGTATTTCAATGTTCACCGATGCCTTGGGTTACCTATACGCATATTTCCCATACAAATTCCGGGAAAAAGGACAATGCCACGCCTTTGTTCGATTGGGGAAAATACTATGAGAAGGACGGGCGCATAGTTATTCCAATGTCGATACAGGCACATCATTCATTTGTTGACGGAATTCATGTAGGTCAATTTGTTAATGTGCTGCAAGAATTCTTTGATGAATATGAATAAATATAAAAATAAGTATATTATGGTGATATCGGATCACAGCGTGTGTTGGAAAAAGTCGGCTTTCAATATGATGGAACGCTGTACCAAAATGCAGTGAAAAATGGAAAGGTGCTGGATATGAAAATTATGCATTGTTGAAAGATTCGTATTTTTAGATTGTGTCCGCATAGACGTATATGCACGTCCTTTTGACATAATTTCACAAGCAGTCAGAAGTGGGCGATCCAGTGAGAAGAAAATAATTTCCTTTTTCATAAAGTGCGTGTGGAGGGTACTGGTACCGGAGCAATTGAACTTATTCCATGCTTGTATGTAGTTAAAAACTACTCTCCCAGTTCATGATACAGTTTGCCTGTGTGAGCCGGCTTATTATTATCTGAATAAAAAATAGAACCGGACTTTCTGAATAAGCCCGGTTCTATGTTGTTTCTGGTGCCGCTGACCGGACTTGAACCGGTATGGATGTTAGTCCGAGGGATTTTAAGTTTTTAAATCGGTGAAGCGTTTTAATTTCTTTTGTGGTCTTCTGTCCCCTTTTGTGCCCGATTTTTCGAGCTTTTTGAGTATCAAAAATTGAAAAACACCAAATTACAGCAGCTTTCAAGAATCATAAAAAACCATGTTTTTTGGTAGACTTTCGGTAGATTTGTGGTAGACAAAAGCCGATAACTT
>CASEUJ010000020.1 GCA_949291125.1 uncultured Ruminococcus sp. | reverse complement strand
GACGACAGCCTTTTCAAGATGCTATATCTTGCTATGAAGGATATTACGAAAAAATGGACGGGTCGTCGTCAGGACTGGAGCCGTATCTACGCTCAGCTGGCAATCTACTACGGTGACAGGATACCTGAATAATAATTTCACCTTGACAATCGAATAATCATGTGCTAATATGCAGATAAGACCGACTGCTCTCACAATCGGTCTCATCATATACTTTTCTATTGTACTATTTCACGTTTACACAGAATTCGGGATTGACTCTTTGATTTTTCAGAACCCATTTTTCTGTTATATTTAAATAATATTTGTTCGACGGTTTTCCTGATTTTTTGGAAAGCCGTCGCTTTGTTGCAATTAGTAAGTTTCACTTTACATTATGTCGCGTTGGGATTACATCTTTTGTTCCTCCATTTATAAATGTCGGTGCAGTCCACTTCAGTATCATTTTTCTGGTACCATCTTTCTTACTACCGATCCAATAGTGATGATAATGTCCACGCCTTGCATGAGGTCTTTTTGACGTGCTTTTGTTGCTGCCCGGATAAGACTGTTCATCGATGTTTTTCTGATCTTGTAATTCTAACTGATTTACTTTTTCGGACTTGTATTGACGTATAGCGTTACCAACTCGATACCCGACATCCCACTTGCGGATTTCTCTGTATACATCTTTTGGCGCTGACGGTGTTTTGGACCGCGATGTAATGACTTTTTGATGTGCATTTTCTTCCACATCTCTGTTTACTGCACACAAGTAGAGAATGAGTTGTAAAAGACCGGAGATTATTTTTGTTGTTTTTTCTATGTATACGCTGGATATATGTGGTATACTCTTTACAGCATCTTTGATTCCGCCCGAAACCGTCCACCCCTCTTTCAAGTGGAGAACGAAACTGAGCGGCTGTTTATATTCATTCGAAAATGCCAAAATACGGAGCTCCATAATCTGTGTCCTGATATCATTTTCAAACCATGTAAAAAAACCTTGCTTTGTGTCAGTCTCAATCCAAATGCATGGATACGGCAGTGCATAGAGCACTTCAAGGGGGACTTCAATATCATCAGACTGTTCAAGCAGCATTTCCGCCAAATCGCCGTCAAACGTGAAAATTTCTTTGTACCTCCGCCACGCATATAAGGCAGCGCACTCTGCTGGGAAAACACTCATTTCATCTATAGATTCAATCGGGTAATTGCCCATTATTGCTAATGTAGCTGCAATAGGCAGCACGCAAAGGTCGTTCCATCGAGGCAAACCCTTACCTTTTCCTTTATAAAAAGTATCACAATATTCCCACACCCTTGGATAATTCTTTGCAAAGATTTTCACAAGCTGAAAAGGCAATGGCTCATTTTGATTTCTTTTCTTTTTGTGCATTGACTATCATCCTTTCGAATGTTTGCATTTAACGTGTTCGTAAAAGATTCTGGCGTATATAAATAAAGATTAGTCCGACTTCTGATAAATAGTAAAATATTCACTCTACCATATTTTTTTCTTTTTGTCAAATGTACAATTATATCCAAATGTAGATTTGACCTAAAAATAGCTTTTCCTTATAATTGAATTGTGCAATTAAGGAACAGAAAGGAAAAGCTATGAACAACATATCTGATTTTTTGTCATGGATGTTCGGCTCTGAACATCTTGTCTTAAGAGATGCAGAAACAACAGAAGAAAAAATAACGCTGCATATAGAGATAGAAAAGAAACCGCATGTTTGTCCAGAGTGTGGAATGATGACAGATTATGTACATGATTACCGCCCACATACTGTGAAAGAGGTTTCGATTCTTGGAAAAGAAACAATTTTGATTTTTCGAAAAAGGCGCTATCGCTGTACAAACTGCGGGAAACGCTTTTATGAAAATAATGATCTTGTCTGCTCCTATAAAAGAATGACAAAACGTCTGCAAAATTGGATTGTAAATCGACTGAAAAACGAGTACTCTTACACCAGCGTCGCACGAGAGATAAAAACATCTGTGAATACTATTATTCGAATATTTGACGAATCAGTTTGCTATGAAGCACCGGAGTTTGAACGTACAATAGCTATTGACGAATTTAAAGGCAACACTGGTAATGAGAAATATCAATGTATCATCACTGATCCAGAAAAGCATCGTGTTCTGGATATTTTGCCAAATCGCCGTAAGGCGACAGTACAGGAACACTTTACACAGCAATCTACAAAATCGCGAAAGCACATTCAGTATTTCATCGCTGATATGTGGAATCCTTATTTTGAAGCAGCAAAAGAAACATTTGAGAATGCACATCGAATTGTAGACAAGTATCACTGGATTCGGCAGGTGATCCATGCCTTTGAATCAATTCGAAAAAAAGTACAAGCAACTGTGAAAAAAAATCAGCGACTCTGTTTCAAACGTTCCCGCGTGCTATTAAATAAAAGGTATGAATACTTAGATGAAAAGGACAAAGTAAAAGTTGAAAAAATGCTTTCCATTTCCACTGAACTCAGAACAGCGCATACTCTGAAAGAAGCATTCTTTCAACTTCTGGAGAGTAAAAACAGCCATGAAGCAGCTACCGTTCTAAACTATTGGAATTCACAGGCGAAACACTGTGGAATTGCAAGCTTTGAAAAATGCGCAAGAGTACTAAAACTATGGGAATTAGAAATTCTCCATTCTTTTGATTGTCCATATACCAATGGATTTACAGAAGGATGTAATAATAAAATTAAAGTGTTAAAACGCAATGCTTACGGATATCGAAACTTTGAACGTTTTCGCAATCGGATTCTACATATTTTTTGTGAAAAAGCAATTGTCGAACCCACTGATTAAAGCGATTAGAAAATTAAGTACAATATTATACCACAAAAAATAAAAATTGTCAAATGTGCAATTTCATTTAAAGGCAGATTTGACAATGGAAAATTTTTATGCGATAATAAACTTGTAAGCAATGCAAAGCATTGCTTACATCAAAGAATCTTGACAAGTGAAGCAGCAAGAAGAGGACTTTATCGTTCTTTCGGGGACACATAGACACTCCGAAGCCGTAACGAAAGGCACGCCATGACATCAGCTATTTGCTGATAGAGCGAAGAATGTCATTTCGGGAGTGCTGATGGTAACAGCATAAGGCAATGAAAGAGAACGTGATAATGATACTCTCATCATGAAGATGACTCGGAGGAAAACGAGGGCTGGCGCCGTGCGATTGCTAACCACAATCACCTTTTCTTGTCAATGGATGGACACCCCCACATTTGACAAAGAACCGAAGAATATTCGGTAAAAGAGATCGCACAGATCACTGGCCGGAATCCTTCGACGATTCAGACCCAGCTGGCGCGCGCCCGAAAGAAATTAAAAATAGTATTAGAACAGGAAGGTGCGTTTCATTATGGACAGACAAACATACAAACAAGTCATGGATCAGATTCGTATGTCTGATGCATGCGAGCAAAAGATTCAGTGTGCCATAAAACAGGGCGCACAAACGAGGGAGAATCCGCATCATACTGTATGGAAAAAGGTAATCACGGCACTGACAGCAATTGTTTGTGTGGGTGTAGTCGGTGCGTTTTCTGTAGCAGCGGCACAACAGATCAATTTGTGGGAATTATTTTTTTCAAAAGCAGCGGAAGTTACAGAACCTGCGGTACAGACCGTTTCCGGTGTGCAGAATTTTGCGGTCAGCGGATTTGATGGATTCACGCTTGAACCCATGGGCGTGATGCATGATGCAAAGCAGCTTCGCTTTGTAGTTCGTGTCAGTGCTGATGAAAATGAAATATTATCACGGATTGGATCCATTCATGAGGTGGAACGGTTGGTTCGCCGTGAAGATGAGATCATGATCAATGGGACATCCATTTGGGATCAGACGCGTACAGATGGCTTTTTGGCAGCGTATACAAACTGTTACGGACAAAAGCTGGAAGATGGGGCGTATGCGATTGTTTTTGAGCTTCAATTCCAGGAAAGTCTGGATGACCCTGAGTTCACGTTGCAGCTGCCACTGGCATATGATGCGAATGCGCAAGCGCTGGACGATCTGCAATATCTGGGAACGATCACTGCTGAGATCCATTGCGAACAAGCAACGGCTCTTACGGTGGAGAGCGATCAACAAGTAGAAGGACATGCAGTACTGAACCGTATGGAGATCCATGCCTTTGGAATGGAACTATACGGCAGTGGTAGTAAGATGCCGGTAAATTCGATGTATGCCGATCCTTATGGTATCATTTCTGTGGGATTGACAGATGGCAGTACAGTTACCGCAACAATTACAAGCATTGATACAGCATCGATAGCACATACATGGGAGTTTCAGTATCTGTTTGATACGCCGATCGACCCACAGCAGGTAACGGCGATTTATCTTACAGATGAAATTGCAATTGAGTTGAAGTAGTAATAGATTACCGGGAAGTGGATACAGCGGATCTCGCTGTGTCCGCTTTTTTATGTTTATGGATCGAATTTTGATGATAAATCTTCGAATATGAAATGTAAAGTAAGTGTTATAATAAAAATTAATATTGAATATCAATGAAGATAAAGTTTTAGATAATAGAACTTAATTATTTATGTTTTGTGCAGAATAGTCTTGACGTCGTTCCAGAAAAATGATATACTGTATAAGTCGCTTAGCGAGGTGTGGCTCAGTTTGGTAGAGCACTACGTTCGGGACGTAGGGGCCGCAGGTTCGAATCCTGTCACCTCGACCATCTTGTTATCATGAAAAAGATATATAGCCAAAAAGACCGAAATTTCGGTCTTTTTTTCGTTTTTGCATTGCTTGCTGTTTGTAGATCATGACACTGGATACGGTATTGTACAGCAGCATGCAGCGTTCGAAATCCTCTGAAGTATGTAGCGTCCGAAATCCGCTGAATACCTCTTGCATTTTTTTACGGAATACGGTATAATAAAGAGAATGAAATCAGCTTAACCGAAAAAATGGAGGATCAGAAGTTATGCCAAAATATGTTTTTGTCACCGGCGGTGTTGTGTCCGGATTGGGGAAGGGGATTACGGCGGCCTCGCTTGGACGTTTGCTCAAGGCACGGGGCTATCGTGTTACCATCCAGAAGTTTGACCCGTATATTAATGTGGATCCCGGCACCATGAGCCCGTATCAGCATGGTGAAGTCTTTGTCACCGACGACGGTGCAGAGACTGACCTTGACCTTGGCCATTACGAACGCTTTATCGATGAGAACTTGTCGATCAATAATAACGTCACCACTGGTAAGGTCTATTGGACGGTGCTCAATAAAGAGCGTCGCGGCGATTATCTCGGCGGTACAGTACAGGTCATTCCGCATATCACCAATGAAATCAAGGATCGTATCTATCGTGTCGGAAAGGAATCCGGCGCAGATGTCGTGATCACAGAGATCGGCGGCACGGTGGGCGATATCGAAAGCACGCCGTTTTTGGAGGCGATCCGTCAGTTCGTGACGGAAGTTGGAAGAGGCAATGCCATGTATATCCATGTAACGCTTGTGCCGTATATTGCTGGTTCAAATGAACTCAAATCCAAGCCGACCCAGCATTCGGTCAAAGAGCTCCTCTCCATCGGCATTCAGCCGCATGTGGTGGTCTGCCGCACCGAACAGGAGATCCCGGCGGATATGAAACGTAAGATCAGCATGTTTTGCAATGTTCGGGAAGAGGATATCATCCAGAATATGACCGCACCGTCGCTCTATGAGGTGCCGATGATGCTCGAACAAGAAGGGCTTACCGACAGTGTGTGCTATCATCTAGATCTGGAAAACCGCACACCGGATCTTACCGACTGGATCGCCATGACCGAGCGTCAGAAGCATGCAGATAAAGATGTGACCATCGGGCTTGTCGGGAAGTATGTAGCGCTGCAAGACGCTTATCTGTCGGTAGCGGAGGCACTTCACCACGGCGGTATTGTCAATGATGCACGGGTCAAGATTCTATGGATCGATTCGGAAAAGCTGACTCGTGAAACGGCAGCTGAGATGCTGGGCGGCTGCGATGGCATTATCGTACCCGGCGGTTTTGGGGATCGCGGCATTGAGGGCATGATCGAGGCCATCCGTTATGCCAGAATCCATCGAGTGCCGATGTTCGGCATCTGTCTTGGTATGCAGATGGCAGTGGTGGAATTTGCACGTAATGTCGCAGGATTCCCCGACGCCAATTCGTCGGAATTTGACCCAGAGGGCGAACACAGCGTCATCCACATCATGGATGACCAGAAGGATATCGAAAATATGGGCGGCACAATGCGTTTAGGACTCTATCCGTGCAAGCTTGCGCCCGGAACACTCGTACATGAGATTTATGGCGAAGACCTGATCTATGAGCGCCACCGCCACCGGTTTGAGTTCAACAACCGCTATCGCAAGGAGCTGACCGAAAAGGGACTTCAGATTGTTGGGCTTTCGCCAGATGAGCGTCTGGTGGAAATTGTGTCTCTCGAAGACCACCCGTGGTTCATCGGCGTACAATTCCACCCGGAATTCAAGTCGCGCCCGAACAAGCCGCAAAAGCTCTTTGCGTCCTTTATCGGTGCGGCGCTGAAGAATCAGGCAGAAAAAGGATAAATCCCCCGATTTCCAACTCAGAAAGAGAGGTGTCTATACGATGTATCGGATGTTGATTGTGGATGATGAAGAAAAAATTCGTGCCGTAGTACGGGAATATGCAGAATTTGAGGACTATGAGGTCGAAGAAGCACGTGACGGCATGGAAGCAGTGAATCTCTGCCGCGAAAAGGACTATGATATTATCATCATGGACGTCATGATGCCGCGGCTGGACGGCTATTCCGCCTGTAAGGAGATCAAAAAGCATAAGGATATCCCGGTGATTATGCTCTCGGCACGCGGAGAGGAATATGATAAGCTTTTTGGCTTTGAAACTGGTATCGATGACTATGTAGTCAAGCCCTTTTCCCCACGTGAACTCATGGCACGTGTCCGGGCGGTACTGACACGCAGCCGCAGCGCAAGTCAGGCGGCACAGCAGCAGCTGCCCCAGCGCCTGACTTTCGGCGGTCTTGAGATCGATATCGCTGGCAGAGAGGTCTATGTAGACGGCAAACGCGCATCTATGACGCCAAAGGAATATGATCTGCTCTTTTATCTGGTGAAGAACAAGGGACTTGCGCTGTCGCGCGATAAACTGTTGGAGGAAGTCTGGGGATATGATTTCTTCGGGGACGATCGTACCGTCGATACGCATATCAAGATGCTGCGCGGCAGCTTAGGGCCGTATCGGTCGTACATTGTGACCTTGAGAGGAATGGGATATAAATTTGAACCGGAAGCATAGTTTTTCCCTTCGCCCGGAAAAAAATCTGCACATCGGCGTGAAAATCTGGCTGTTTTTCATGCTGTTTGTCTGTGTGGTCTTTTTCCTGATGTGGCTGTTTCAGGTCATCTTTCTGCAGTGGTTCTATGAAGCGTTTAAGATGCATGACACAGTGAAAATGGCGCGTGATCTTGTTGTGGCATGCAACACCGATGAATTTGAAGATACCGCTATGGAACTGGCACTGCAAAACGAAATCTGCATTGAGATTCTTGACAGTGATGGCCGAGAAATCTATCATAATTGTGTCTATGATAGTCGATGCCTGCTGCACAGCGAGAATAATGGGCTATACTTTTATTTGACTGATCTGTATTCGGCCGATGACGGTGTCATCAGCCGACGTGTGTTTAATGGCCAGCTGCAAAGTGAGATGCTGGTTTATGGCAGCGAGATGTACTGGAAAAACGGCGAGATCGCCGGCTACCTTTTTCTGAATGCCAAATTGGAACCGGTCGAATCTACTGTTTCAATCCTAAAGCGCCAGACGATGATCATTACCGGGCTCCTGGTGGTATTCGGTGCGGCGCTTTCGATTGTGACGGCAAATTATATTTCCGCGCCGCTGGTGCGGATTACCCGCGGGGCAAAACGACTCGCACACGGGGACTATCAGACGAAATTTGAGGGCGGCGGTTATGCCGAGGCAGATGACCTTGCAGAAACGCTGACCTATGCCGCCCACGAACTGTCGAAAACCGAGGAAATGCAGCGGGATCTGATCGCCAATGTTTCTCACGATCTGCGCACACCGCTGACGATGCTCAAGGCATACGCCGAAATGATCCGCGATCTGTCCGGCGACAATCCTGTGAAACGCAATCAACACCTTGGTATCATCATTGAAGAAACCGATCGGCTGTCGAATCTGGTAAACGATATGCTCGATCTGTCCAAACTCGAAAGCGGCACGCAAAAGCTGAACTATAGCGTCTTTGACATTGCTGCATGTATGCAGGAGATCGTACACCGCTATGAGGGAATCTCGGAACAGATGGGCTATCACATTCACTTTACGCCGGATGCATCTTGTATGGTCTGCTGTGATGAGGGCAAGATCAACCGCGTCATCGGCAATCTCATTAACAATGCCATCAACTATACTTCCAAGGAAGACAAACAGGTGTTTGTTACTCAGAAGAATTTTGACGACCGCGTGCGCATTGAGGTGCGTGATACCGGCGACGGCATTGAAGAGGACAAGATCAAATTGATCTTTGACAAATATTATCGTTCGGAAAATCACAAGCGGGAAGTCGTTGGCACAGGACTTGGACTGTCGATCGTCAAGGCCATTCTCAAGATGCATGAATATGACTATGGCGTGAACAGTAAGCTCGGAGAAGGATCCACATTCTGGTTTGAAATTCGAGATGTGGTAAAAAATGAGAACTCCGTAGAACCCGCACAAAAATAACAACTCTAATTTGTGATTTTCAGCGGGATTTCAATTGTATTTCACGAAATCAACACATGAAAGCATTATACTGAATGTGTACTCCGAAAGGAGTATGTAACATCCTCTAGCCGTTCTGTATACACCCCGATGCAGAACGGTATCCCCAATAATCCCTATATCATAGCAAAAAACGTCCCGCACCCCGGGGCGTTTTTTGTGCTGTTAGAAGTAAGAGATTGAGAGGTAAGAGCTACAGATCTGACGTGGCTCCCCAGAAACGCGAATGTGGCAGGAGCTGGCACGCACAGCGTGACTGAGGGGATGATCCCAGAAGCGCTTAAATTGGATAACTTGCGCTGTGTCCATGCTTGTGCAGAAGTAAGCGACCATGGCATGCTACCATGCTAAAAAAATTTTCACAAAATCTGCCTTCCCCCTATTGACGAAATCTTGATTTTCGGGTATGATAGAAATAGTATTCTTGTGATCGGAGGAACATTATATGAAACACCATGGACGCTCTGTGGCGTTATTTCTCACGGCAGCAATGTTCTGCGGCATCGGCGGCGGTTGTGATGGTGTCGACACGGATGCGGCGTCAGACTACATTTGGGGCAATGTCGCTATCGGCGGCGGCGGTTATGTCACCGGTATGGAATATAACCCAAAAGAAGAGGGTCTGGTCTATGCCCGCACCGATATTGGCGGACTCTATCGCCGTAAGGATGGCGGCGACTGGGTGGCAATTACCGACTTTCTGGGTTCAGATGAATGGAGCTATATCGGAATCGAGAGCATGGCAACCGACCCGGTGGAACCGAACCGTGTCTACTTCGCTGGCGGTACATATATGAATGACGATGCGGCACTTTTCGCCTCTGACGACTATGGCGAAACCTGGACGCGTTTTGACGTGCCCTTTGGCTGCGGCGGCAACCAGTCTGGGCGCGGCTGCGGTGAACGCATGCAGGTCAACCCGAATGACAATAAAGAAGTCTGGTTTGGCTCCCGGGACAGTGGTCTGTGGTGGACACAGGATTATGGCGAAACTTGGGAAGAAGTGACTTCATTCCCGGAAAAGGGAAACTATAAACAAGAGGGCAACAGCATTGGTATTCTCTGGGTGGAATTTGACCCGACATCGACCGATATGTATGTGGGTGTTGCCATGACTGACGGCGTATGCATCTACAAGACCAGTGACAGCGGTGAGAGTTGGACGGCGCTGTCAGCCAATGTGCCGGGTATGTATCCGCTCCATGCAGACTTTTCTTCCAGTGGTAAGCTCTATTTGTCTTATTCCGACAACTGTGGTCCGAACCTGTCGCCGACGGCAGGCGCAGTGTACTGCTATGATCCGGCGGCAGACAGCTTCGCCGACATTACCCCGGATTTAGGCGACGGCAGACAGGGCGGTTTTGGTGGCATCTCTGTCGATGCCCAGAATCCGGATACCGTTGTGGTTTCTACTTTGGGCTGGTGGGCAGATGAGGGCGATAACCTCTATTACACCACTGATGGTGGTGCAACATGGAGCGGTTTGTTCAATGCTGTGTCCGGCGAGAGCAATTTCCAGATGGATACCACCGAGGCCTCATGGCTCGACTGGGGTAGAGGCGAAAATCAGGCAAAGACCGGATGGTGGGTGGCGGATGTCAACATCAATCCCTTCAATTCGGATGAAGCCATGTACGGCACGGGTGCGACGATCTATTCCACCCGCAATCTCACTCAGATGGGTACAGAACCGGTGACCATTGCTTTCGATGCCTATGGTCTGGAGGAAACGGCGGTATATAAAATGGTAACACCTCCCAGTGACGGTGAAACACCGCAGATGTATTCCATCATGGGCGACCTGACGGGATTTTCGCACCTTGATGTCACGGTGTGTCCGGATGATGCCCATTTTATGAAGAACGGCAATCCGACCGATCTCGACTGTGCCTTTCTGAACCCGAATTATGCGGTATACGCCAGCGAAGAGGAAACCACGACACTGACATACACTACTGACGGCGGTGCGACATGGGAAACGGTCGAACACAAGCCCGACCCAGCCACCGGCGGAAAGGTTGCCATGGCGGCGGACGGCAGCACCTATATCTGGGTACCGAACAGCGTTTCGGGTCAGCCGTATATCACGGATGATCTGGGCGAAACATGGTATTATGTCGAAGGGCTCGGCTTTGGCGCACAGGTTGCGGCAGATCGGGTGAATCCGGATCTCTTCTATGCGACATATAACGGACTATTCTATGTTTCTCACGACGGCGGCTTTACCTTTGAGTCTACAGGACAGATGGTGGCAGAGTCCGCTGAGCCGATCCCGGTGCCGGGACAAGAGGGGCATGTGTGGATGTCCAGTACGTCCATGATGATGTATACCGAAGATGCCGGCGAGAACTTTTCGAATACCAAGAGCCTGCCCAATGTCACCTGCATTGGCTTTGGCAAAGGTAAAAATGACGACAGCTATCCGGTGATCTATGCCTTAGGAGATGACGGCGAACACGGCGATGGCATCTATCGCTCAGAGGACAAGGGCGAAAGCTGGGTGCGCATTAACGATGAACAGCATCTCTTCGGTAACTTAAACGGCTATATCACCGGCGATGGCAATATCTATGGCAGAGTGTATGTGGCGACAAATGGCAGAGGTATTATCATGGGTGACATCGACCAGTGAACAGACGACATCATAGAAGAAGACTTGCGTTCCACCGTGTTTTCGGGGTGCTGCTTGCAGCAGCCGTTTTGATCGTGTGTCTGATTGGCGGCGCAAGGCTTTATCATATTTTCATGACCAGTACCGGCAGACATCCGCCGGATGTGCCGGACGCGGCGGAGTATCCGGTGTTCGGCGTGGATGTGTCGTATTATCAGGGCAATGTGGACTGGCATGCCCTTGCGGCACAGGGCGTGGAATTCGCCTTTATCAAGGCGACCGAGGGCATCGACCATAACGACACTCAGTTTGCCATGAACTGGGAGAACGCCCGGGAAAGCGCAGTTTATGTCGGCGCGTATCACTTTTTCCGCTTTGAAAATGACGGCGCAGAGCAGGCAGAAAACTTTATCCGTACCGTTCCGGTGACGGAAAACACTTTGCCGCCAGTGATTGATGTGGAAGTGTACGAATCCTTAGACGGCGAGCCGGATGTGGCGACGGCACAGGAAGAGATCCGTGAAATGCTTGAACTGTTAGAGGCACACTATGGAAAAAAGCCGATTCTTTACGCCGCGCCGAACACTTATCGCACCTATATCCGCGATTTTGCGGACGACTATCCAATCTGGATCAGCAATTATTATTACGAGCCGTATTTCGACTGGACATTCTGGCAGTACACCGATTCGGGACTGTTAGAGGGCTATGACGGCGATCAGAAGTATATCGACCTCAATGTCTACTGCGGCAGTATGACGCAGTTTCGGGAACAGTTCGGGCTATCAGAGAAATCATAGGGTTCTGGCGCGATAAAGGTTTGCCAGAGGGGTGTCCCAATCAAAGGAGTTACAAAAATGGAAGAACCGATTTTTTTACAGGCAGCGTGCAAAGACTATCTCTGGGGCGGCGACCGTCTGCGGAAAGAATTCGGCAAACAGAGCACTGCAGAAAAAATTGCCGAAACCTGGGAGTTGGCGGCACATCCAGACGGCAGTAGTCTGATCTGCAATGGCGTAGCTGCTGGTATGGCGCTGTCGGATTATCTTGCACTGAATGAGGGACTCGAGATCCTCGGCACCAACTGTGCCGGGTGCGAAACCCTGCCGATCCTCATTAAATTGATTGATGCCAAAGAGAATCTATCCATTCAGGTACACCCCGACGACGCCTATGCCGAACGCACCGAGGGTGAACCCGGCAAGACGGAGATGTGGTATATCGTGGACAGTACACCGGGTGCGGCGATTTATTATGGTTTGAATCGTGCCGTGTCCCGGTCGGAACTTGCCGCACGCATCCGGGAAGGGACGATTTTAGAGATCTTAAACCGCGTGGAAGTATCGCCTGGTGAGTTTTATTTTATCCCCGCCGGCACGCTGCATGCCATTGGCGGCGGCATATTGTTGGTTGAAATTCAGCAAAACTCGAACAGTACCTACCGGGTCTATGACTATGACAGATGTGACGCAGACGGCAAGCCCCGGGAACTGCACATCGAAAAAGCGCTCGATGTTGCCCAGTGCACCCCCACGCCGCCGACGCCCCAGTTTCCGGAAAAGCCGGTTTCCGGCGGCAGTGTGCGAAAGCTGTGGAACTGTACCTACTTCGCATCTGACCTTGTGGCGGTGACAGACAATATTGTCGCAAGCGTCAGCCGCGCATCCTTTCAGCATTTGCTAGTGCTTGGCGGCGAAGGCACGCTTGAAACAAGCGCCGGCGCATATCCCATCCAAAAAGGCAACAGCATTCTGCTGCCGGCAGGACTTGGGAGATATGCGGTGTGCGGCAAATGCCAATATATTGTGACGAAAATGGACAGACCTGTCCGTTGAAATTTAGGAGGAATTGATTATGAAGTATTACATCGGAATTGACCTTGGCGGTACCAATATCGTTGCTGGTGTGGTCAGCGAGACGTATGAAATCGTGGCAAAAGCAAGCGTCAAGACGAATCTGCCACGTCCGGCAGAAGAGATTGCCGCAGATATGGCAAAGGTTTCGCGCGAAGCAGCGGAAAAAGCAGGTCTCACCATGGATCAGATCGAGTGGATCGGCGTTGGGACACCGGGTATTGCCAACAGCGCCACCGGCGTGATCGAATATTCAAATAACTTAGGATTTAAGAATACCCCAATGGTGCAGTATCTGGAAACCGCCCTCGGCAAGCCGACTTTCATCGAAAATGACGCGAACGCGGCGGCTTATGGCGAATATGTTGCGGGTGCGGCAAAGGGTGCAAATAACGCCGTGTGCATCACATTGGGCACCGGTGTTGGCGGCGGCATTATTATCGACGGCAAGATCTATAGCGGCTCGAACTTCGGCGGTGCAGAGATCGGGCATACGGTGATCGAAGTCAATGGCCCGCAGTGTACCTGCGGCAGAAAGGGCTGTTTTGAGGTGTTCTCTTCGGCGACGGGTCTGGTGCGTATGACAAAGGAAGCAATCGCGGCACATCCGGAGAGCGCCATGAAGAACGAAGAGCACATCTCTGCAAGAACCGCATTTAACTATATGCGTGCCGGCGACCAGACCGCCAAGGAAGTGGTCGATGATTATATTCTCCATTTAGCAGCAGGTATCACGAATACGATCAATATCTTCCAGCCGGACATCCTCTGCATCGGCGGCGGTGTCTGCAACGAGGGCGATCCGCTGCTGCTGCCAATGAAGGAGATTGTGGCGAAAGAAGTTTACACCCGGGATTCTGAGAAGAACACGGAGATCGTCATCGCGAAGCTGGGCAACGACGCTGGCATTATCGGTGCGGCATTTTTGGGGAATGCACAGTAAGAAGCAAGAGGCAAGAAATGCTTCCATGCCGGCCTGTATTTGCCAGCCCATAAATCGAAACAGAAAAGAGGCTCGCGCCATAGAACGCGAACCTCTTATTTTTTGTTGTTCGGCTAAATTTTTTTATATTGGTGTTATGACTTATGCTTTTTGTTTTGTTCCAGCATGATTCGAATCATTTCAGCAATCAGTTCTTGCTGATCATTTGTTAATGAGGCGTAGGAGGCATGGAGCGCGGATTTCTGTTGCGATTCTTTTGCTGTGTGCCCGAGCAGCTCATCCACGCTCACCTGGAAGATATCGGCAATACAAATTAATGTTTTGTAATCCGGTTCGTGTTTGTTTCGGATATATCCATTTAGTGTAGTTGGTGCAATTTGCAGAAGCGATGCGAGTTCACGCTGTGACATGTTTCGCTTGTCTAGTAGATTCAGAAGAATGCTGCCAAAGCTATTCATTTATAATCACCTCTGATTATCATTATAAAAGACAATTGATCTTCGCCACATAAAAATTCGAGAAAATAGTATTTATATGTTGACAAATACTAATTTATAGTATATAATAAGAATATTAATTGATACAGGAGGATATTATCATGAAGTGCCCAAAATGTGGAAGCGAAAATGTATCGGTTCAGGTGATGCAGACGGAAGGGAAAACGAGACAGAGGGGGACCGGATGCCTATGGACACTCGGCAGGTGGACGATGATCCTTTGCACCTGTGGTTTATGGCTTCTGGTCGGAAAGCGAAAGGGAACAGGAAAGACAAAGTTCAAAAATGAGACAGTTGCAATTTGTCAGCAGTGCGGGAATCGCTGGAAAGTTTAATATGATACAAGCGCGAAACCTTATGTTTTGTCATTATGAAAAAGTCGTGAGTTCTTGATGCACGTTTTCAGGTTCTTACGGCTTTTTGAGATACGCTTCGCCTGCTTTCATCAATCTCCACAAAACCACTCCTCTTAATTTGTGCGTTTTGCTATTTTCCATAAAAGCATTCCCCCGATTTTAGCGAAATCTATTGACAGTATACACAAAAAATGCTAGAATGAAATTACTATCAATATTTATGTAAGGAGTTCGATACACATGAAGATAATCCAAAAACTGCTCAGTGCAGTGACTGCCGCGGCGATCGGCATCACGGCGACTGCGGCACTCTTTACCGGCGGCGTCACTACGGCCTCTGCGGCGGATATGACGGCGGTAGAACTGGTAGAGGATATGGGATTGGGCTGGAATCTGGGTAATGCCCTGGACAGCACCAACACCTGGACCTCGAACCCGTCTCCTTCCGATATTGAAACGGCATGGGGTAATGTTGTCACCACCGAGGCAATGATCAAGGAGATCAAAAAGGCTGGTTTTAACACCGTCCGTATCCCGGTCACCTGGTGGGATATGACTGGCACCACCGGCACCGCCAACATGGACAGCTTTAACGGCGAAGTGGCCGAAAAGTTCCTAGCCAGAGTCAAGGAAGTGGTGGACTACTGCATTAACAACGGCATGTATGCCATCATCAACACCCACCATGATGAGGATTGGCAGAAGGATACCTCTAAGCTGCCGATCTTTGAAAAGCTGTGGGGGCAGATCGCTGAGTACTTTAAGGACTATGACGAACATCTGGTGTTTGAGGGCATGAACGAAGTCAGCTTTACCACCAGTGATGCCATGACTTATAACCAGGCGTTTGTAGATACCGTGCGTGCAACCGGCGGAAACAACGTTGACCGACTGCTCATCTGTACTGCAAACAGCAACAACACCGATGCTGCTCTTAGTGATGCGTTCTCGATGCCGGACGATCCGTCCGATATGCTGGCGGTTTCGGTACACTATTATGAACCGCCGCAGTTCTGCGTGGCAGATATGTCCTCTTCCTGGGGGCATCGCGAAACATGGGGGACTTCTGCAGACTTGACTCTGCTCACGAACGATTTCAATCAGCTCAAATCCAAGTTTACCGATAACGGCGTGGGTGTTGTCATCGGCGAATACGGCGTATGCAATGCGGATAAGTATGGGATCAATGATACCAATTATAACAAGGATCAGGAATCCATTGAGCTGTTCCTCCAGACCGTGGCTTCTACCGCTTATAACATGGACGGTATCTGCCCGATCGTGTGGGACGACTCCAACTCCGGTACGATCACGCTTTTCAACCGTGAAAATCTTAGCTGGTTTGACGAGTCTATTCAGCAGATCTATATGGATATCGCCGGCGGCGATATTGTAGATCCGGGTAGAGAACAGACCGACCGTGTGACTCTGACTGCGGCCGAGCTGGATGACGGCGAGGGAGGTCTGGTATTTGACCTGAAACCATATAAGGACTATGGCGTCAACGTCAGCTCCGTTGTGGTACAATACGAGATGACTTCTGAAAAGAACTCTGCGGAGTGCAGTGGTGACATTAATATGAGCTTTAATGTCATTGATGAAACCGGCGAAGTTGTCTGGGCATATCTGAACAATGCCATTGGCCCGAATGAAACTGTTACGAGCTTTGAAATGCCGATCGGCGAATCGGAATTTGTGCTGGAAGCCGACGATGATGGCAATGTGGTCAGCAGCGTTACCGGTACACTCGATATGGATTATCTCAAGTTCGAGAACTGGTGGACATGGTCGGTAGTAACTGGTGACACTGTTACTGTGGATATCCAGGAAGTCACTGTTATTTTTGATGGCTATTTCTATGCCGATGAACCTGTCACTACTTCTGAGGGCGACACTACGACTACAGAACCGGAAGATACCACAACAACCGAAGATGCAACCTCGACAGAGGCATCTGCTACGACGACCCTCGATCCGGATGCGACTGTATACGGGAATATCTGGGTAGCCGGTCAGGCTGGCGCGTATCAGTTCTGGGAGTCTGATGCGGATGGCGTGCTGCCGGTTTCGATCACCGGCAATGGCACATATACTGCATCCTATGTGATTCCGGAGGGCGATGGTACCGGCTCGATCGAGTGTCTGATTCTCGATTCTGATATCAATCTCTATCAGTTCCTGCCGGAGGACTATGACGGCGACGATCGGGTTACAGACTGTGGTGTTACCTTCGACATTGAATCTGTTGCGCTAGATGGTGTAGAAATTGAATACACCGGTCCTTCTGAAGGCTCAATGAGTTATGGCAATGACGGCGTATCTCTCTGCCGGAATATTCTCAATACATGGACAAGCCCGAGTATCAGCGATATTGATGGTTCGGAAGTAACGCTGACCCAGATTCTTGAGGTAACCTTCACGGTTTCCGGTCTGCCGACAGACAATGAAACTACAACAACTGAGGAAGAAACCACCACGACAGAAGAAATCACAACAACCGAAGAAACAACTACGACAGAGGTAGTTACCACAACTCTTGACCCGGATGCGACTGTTTATGGCAATATCTGGGTAGCTGGTCAGGCTGGCGCCTACCAGTTCTGGGAGTCTGATGCGGATGGCGTGCTGCCGGTTGCGATTACCGGCAATGGCACATATACTGCATCCTATGTGATTCCGGAAGGCGATGGTACGGGCTCGATCGAGTGTCTGATTCTCGATTCTGATATCAATCTCTATCAGTTCCTGCCGGAAGACTATGACGGCGACGATCGGGTTACTGACTGTGGTGTTACCTTCGACATTGAATCTGTTGCGCTGGATGGTGTAGAAATTGAATACACCGGTCCTTCTGAAGGTTCAATGAGTTATGGCAATGACGGCGTATCTCTCTGCCGGAACATCCTCAATACATGGACAAGCCCGAGCATCAGCGATATTGACGGTTCGGAAGTAACGCTGACGCAGATTCTTGAGGTGACTTTCACAGTTTCCGGTTTGCCGACTGACAATGAAACCACAACCACTGAGGAAGAAACGACAACAACCACAGAAGATATAACGACAACGACTGAAGAAGTGGTAACGACAACGACAGAAGAAGTAGTAACAACAACGACAGAAGAAGTGACTGAAACGACCACCGAAGAAGATATTACTACTGCGGAAGAAACAACTACAACTGAAGCAACAGTTACCACGACGGAAGAAATTACCACGACCGAAGAAGTAACGACAACGCCGGAAGCAACAACGATGACTACCGAAGAAGTGACATCAACAACAACCGAAGAGGTAACGACCACAACACCGGAACCGACAACGACAACCACGGAAGAAGTGACGACCACTACGACAGAAGCAACAACGGTTACCACGACAACTTATCCGCTTCTGACAGAGGGCATGGCACTAGGTGATATCAATCTCGACAATACAATCAATATGATCGACGTGGTGTTGCTTGCAAAGATCACCGGCGGTATTGTGGAAGCAAACGATAACCAGATGAGTGTTGCAGATACCAATGCGGATGGTGATGTCAACACTGCTGATGTAAATGTCCTGCTGCAATATGTTGTACAGCAGATTACAGTTTTGCCGGCGACCGATATTGACGTTGCGTAAGCGATAATAATTCACATGCCAGAGGCAGATATGCGGCGTTGTGTCGCGTTTCTCTGACACTGTTGTGAAAATGAACGAAAACGCCGGACTTATGTGAGATAAGTCCGGCGTTTTTGCGTGATGCCAAGAATTTGACGTCAAGAGAAGAAAAGTTTGTAAGAAATCACAACGCGAATGATACGTTAGATTTTTCCGAAAGTTTTTTGGGGTTTGAGTTGTGAAAGCAAACACATTTCCCCTATTTTTTTCGATTATTTCACACTTTTAGGTGAAAGTGTCGGTTGTACAAATGCACGACAAATAAAAGAAACAAAAAATTGAGGTCAGAAATGATTGACTTTTTTTTTTTACAGATTTATAATAGAAAAGGAACCGGAATACACCTGTTTGCCGTGGTAAGACGGCAGACAGTGACCGGTGACTGACATAAAGTAAAGGTGGTGGATGCAATGGGCGAAGAATTACAGGAACAGATGCAAACCCGGATCTTGTGGGAAAGTCCCTTCGATGTGCCGCTGTTAGGGCCGATTCACATCAGCGAGTCGGTGGTCATGACTTGGTGCATTATGGCGATCATCATGGTGCTGGTACTATTGCTGACCCGGAAGATGGAGATCATCCCCAGTAAGCGCCAGGCGTTTGTGGAATTTGCGGTGACATGGCTGACAAATCTCTTTGTTGGTAACCTGGGTAAGGGCGGCAAACGTTATGCGGCATATCTCAGTACTGTTCTGATCTATCTCGGGATCGCCAATGTGATCGGCATGTTCGGGTTTGGCATCAAGCCGCCGACCAAGGACATCAATGTCACAGTGGCGCTGGCACTGATGAGCATTGTGCTGATCGAGGCTGCGACTCTGCGGGCACAGGGCGGCGTCGGCGGATTTTTGAAGTCTTTTACCCGACCCACGGCAATTATCACGCCGCTGAATGTCATGGAGATCGTGATCCGGCCGCTGTCGCTTTGCATGCGTCTGTTTGGCAATGTGCTGGGCGCATTCGTGGTCATGAAACTGATCGAGCATGTGTGCGGATTGATCCTGCCAATGGTGTTCAGCATGTATTTCGACGTGTTCGACGGGTTGTTACAGGCGTATATCTTTACCTTCCTGACCTCACTATTCATGGCAGAAGGCATGGAGACGGAAGAAGCGGAACAAACATCCCAGCCGGTCACGGCATGACGGCACAATAAGAGTATTTGAAGGAGGACATTTGTTATGGGACTGATTGGAGCGGGTATCGCGGTACTTACTGGTCTTGGCGCCGGGATTGGTATCGGCATTGCAACATCCAAGGCGACTGAGGCCATCGCTAGACAGCCGGAGGCGGCAGGCACGATCAATAAAACGCTGCTACTGGGCTGTGCCCTGGCAGAGGCAACCGCCATCTACGGCTTTGTGATCGCATTGCTTTTGATTATTATGTAAATTCTAGGGTTTGTGGCGCGCGGAAGTGGATAGGAAGCGGTAATTTCTTGTTTCTCGCTTTTTGCCTCTGCGCCTAGAAGCGCAAATCTCTTACATCGAATTTCAAAACTCTAAAGGAGGACTATACTATGGGACTGATCGGAGCAGGTATTGCGGTACTCACTGGCCTTGGCGCCGGGATTGGTATCGGTATTGCAACATCCAAGGCGACTGAGGCCATCGCCAGACAGCCGGAGGCAGCAGGCACCATCAATAAAACGCTGTTGTTGGGCTGTGCCTTGGCAGAGGCAACCGCCATCTATGGCTTTGTCATTGCGCTGTTGCTGATTATTATGTAAGTGCGCTGGGCGAAATTAAACTTACGAGGAAAGGAGTAACGGCTTTTCGCAAAGGCCGTGTAAGTGGATATGTTAGAGTTTGATATCTGGACGATTCTATTTTCTGTCATCAATATCCTCGTGCTGTTTTTCTTCTTGAAAAAATTTCTCTTCGGCCGGGTCAATGCTATGTTGGAAAAGCGTGCCCAGTTGGTACAGGCGGACCTGGATCAGGCAAAGCAGAACGTGGCTGACGCGGAACAGCTCAAGAGCGACTATGCCACTGCCCTGCAAACGGCTAAGGATGAGGCACGTCAGATCGTGGCGACTGCTGAGGCAAACGCCGATGCACAAGGGAAAGAGATCGTGGCACAGGCACAGCAACAGGCAGAGTCGATTCTGACCCAGGCGCAGAAGGAAAGCGAACAAGAGCGGATGCGTGCACTAGAAAATGTGCAGAGCGAAATCGCAGACCTTGCGCTGGCGGCAGCGTCCAAGATCATGGATCAACAGGTAGACGATGACACCAACCGTGCCATGGTAGATGCGTTCTTAGCAGAGGAAGGAGTCAGCAAATGAATGCAGCAGTTTCATCCTATGCTGCCGTATTGCTGACACTAGACGGAGTCGGAGAGGCGGTGCGGTCGGCAAAGGCGGCGTTTGACGCATGTCCTGCGCTGTCAGAGGCACTTTCCAACCCCACGATCCCTGAAGCGCAGAAGTTCTCGGTGATCGAGCGGGTATTGCCTCAAGAGCTCTGGAACTTTTTTAAGGTGGTCTGCCGCAATGGCCAGATCGACAGCATTTCGGATATTATGACCGAGTACGAAACATTGTTGCGACGGCAGAACCAGTGCGTCCATGCCGTTGTGGAATATGTGACGCCGCTGACAGACGCGCAGGTGTCAGCGATGAAGAATATGATCTGCGCAAAAACCGGCAAGCCGGAAGTGTTGCTTGAGATGAAACAGAATCCGGCTCTGGTTGGCGGCTTTGTCCTGCATATCGGCGATGAGACTTATGACAGAAGTGTGCGCAGCGCCGTCCAACATATGCGGAAGAGCATGATCCGGAGGTGAGGGTAAGACATGAGTACCATGAATGCAAGTGAGATTATATCCGTTTTGAAAAGCGAAATCGAGGACTTTGACCGAAAGTCCGGTGTACAAGAAACCGGTACCGTTGTCCGCGTGGGCGACGGCATCGCGACGGTATTTGGCATGCAGCACGCTATGTATGGCGAGCTGGTGGAATTTGAAACCGGTGTCCGGGGCATTGTACAAAACTTAGAGACTAAGACCATCGGCGTTGTTTTGCTCGGCAGCGACTATGGTATTACTGAGGGCACAAACGTGGTCCGCACCGGCAAGCGCGCCGGCATCGGCGTCAGTGACGCCATGGTGGGCAGAGTGGTGGATGCATTGGGCAGCCCGATTGACGGCGGCGAGCCGTTGACGGCAGACCAGTTTTTCCCCATCGAACGTGAGGCACCGGGCGTGGCACACCGCAAATCCGTATCTGTGCCGCTGCAAACTGGAATCCTCTCTATCGACGCGATGTTCCCGATCGGCAGAGGTCAGCGTGAGCTGATTATCGGCGACCGCCAGACCGGTAAGACATCCATCGCCGTAGACGCCATCATCAACCAAAAGGGACAGGATGTCATTTGTATTTATGTGGCGATCGGACAAAAGTCTTCAACAGTTGCAAAAATCGTTTCCACTCTGAAAAAGAACGGTGCCATGGACTATACTATCGTGGTGTCGGCGTCCGCCAGTGATCCGGCACCGGTACAGTATATCGCGCCGTATTCCGGCACGGCGATTGCAGAATACTTTATGAGCCAGGGCAAGGATGTACTGATCGTCTATGACGATCTGTCCAAGCACGCGGTGGCATATCGTGCGATGTCCTTGTTGCTCCACCGTCCGCCGGGGCGTGAAGCATATCCCGGCGACGTATTCTATCTCCACTCTCGTCTGTTAGAGCGTTCCTGCCGGTTGGATGACCAGAGTGGCGGCGGTTCTATTACGGCGCTTCCCATCATCGAAACTCAGGCAGGCGATGTTTCCGCCTATATTCCGACCAATGTCATTTCGATCACCGACGGTCAGATCTTCCTGGAAACCGAATTGTTTAACTCTGGTATGCGCCCGGCGGTCAATGTTGGACTTTCGGTATCCCGTGTTGGCGGTGCTGCGCAGACTAAGGCCATGAAAAAGGTAGCCGGTCAAATGCGTATCGAACTGGCACAGTTTCGAGAGATGGAGGTCTTTACTCAGTTCAGCTCGGATTTGGATCCGGCGACGCAGGCGATGCTCGACCACGGCCACATCCTGATGGAGCTGCTCAAACAGCCGCTGTATCATCCGCTTTCGATGTGGAAGGAAGTTGTGTTATTGTCGGCGGCGTCCAATAAGCTGTTTGATGACATTGATCCGGCAGAACTGCGCAGCTTCCGTGAGGGACTTTTACAATACGTCGCTCACAACGGCGGCGAGGCATTGGAAGAGATCAAGGACAAGGGTACGCTTTCCGATGAACATCTCCAGCAGCTGTTAGAGGTTGTCCGGCAATACAAAAAGCAGGTGAATTAAGATGAGCAATATGCGAGAGATCCGGGATCGGATCAAAAGCATCAATGATATCATGAAGATCACAAACGCGATGTATCTGATTTCATCTTCAAAGCTCAAAAAGGCGAAGAAAGACCTTGCGGCGACCCAGCCTTATTTTGATAAACTGCTCTATGCGATGCGTAGTATCTTGTCGCGTGCGCCGGAGGATATCGACATGCGCTATTTCGACCGCCGCAAGCACATTGCACCAGAGAACCGGAAGGTGGGCTATATCGTCATCACCGCCGATAAGGGCATGTGCGGCTCGTATAACCACAACGTTATCAAGTTGACGGAGCAGAAGATGGAGGCCAGTGCCCATGCCAGCCTGTTTGTCATGGGGCAGGTCGGACGAATGTACTTCCAGCGCCGGGCACGGGCAGGGGAGATGGATGTGGACGCAGAGTTTATCTACACCACCCAAAACCCCACCCTTTATCGTTCGAGACGAATTGCCGAACAGATGCTGAAACTCTTTGAAGAGGGCAAGCTGGATGATGTGTACATCATCTATACCGATATGGTGTCATCTATCGCCTTTGAACCAAAGATTTTACAGTTATTGCCCCTGGATGCGGCGCACTTTGTGCGTACCGAGGGTGAGATCACGCGTCATCACGTGGCTGAGTTCTTCCCGAACCCCAATCTTGTCATGGAGCATCTGACCCCAAATTTTATGAAGGGTCTGATCTATAGTGCTATGGTAGATTCCTTCTGTAGTGAACAGCAAGCGCGGATGTCCGCGATGGATTCGGCGACGACAAGCGCAAAGGATATGCTCCAGTCGCTGTCGCTGCAATATAACCGTGCCCGTCAGGCGGCGATCACCCAAGAGATCACCGAAATCGTCGCAGGCGCAGGGCTATAATGTTATCAGTTCCGAGAATTCAGATACATCACAAGTTCAGATCGCAAGAAGAAACGCAGCCCGAATTTCCGAAGCGGGCACAGGAGGCGTAACATGGAAACAGGAAAAATTGTACAGGTCTTAGGACCAGTCATTGACGTGGCATTTCCGGGCAAGCTCCCGATGATGAGGGACGCACTCGTGGTGGATAACCAGGGAAAAAAGTGCGTCATGGAAGTTGCACAGCACATGGGCAACGGCATTGTCCGCTGCATCTGTCTGTCCTCCACAGAAGGCTTTTCAAAAGATATGGAAGTTACCGCAACCGGCTCGTGCATTCAGGTACCGGTTGGTACGGCGACACTCGGCAGAATGTTTAACGTATTGGGCGAGCCGATTGATGAAGCAGGCGAAGTCGAGGCGGAGGAAAAGTGGCCGATCCACCGTCCTGCGCCGTCCTTCCGCGACCAGAGCCCGGTGGTTGAAATCCTTGAGACCGGCATCAAGGTCATAGACCTGTTGGCTCCGTATGCCAAGGGCGGAAAGGTCGGATTGTTCGGCGGCGCCGGCGTTGGCAAGACAGTCTTGATTCAAGAGCTGATCCACAACGTTGCAACCGAACACGGCGGCTATTCGATCTTCACGGGCGTCGGCGAGCGTTCGCGTGAGGGCAATGACCTCTGGAACGAAATGAAGGAGTCCGGCGTTATTGAAAAGACGGCGCTGGTCTTCGGTCAGATGAACGAGCCGCCGGGGTCGCGTATGCGCGTGGCACAGACGGGACTTACTATGGCGGAATATTTCCGTGATGAAAAGCACCAGGACGTATTGCTCTTTATCGACAACATCTTCCGTTATGTTCAGGCAGGCTCTGAGGTCTCGGCGCTGCTCGGCAGAATGCCGTCTGCCGTAGGTTATCAGCCGACACTAGCAAACGAAGTAGGCGAACTGCAAGAGCGTATCACTTCGACCCGCAACGGTTCAATTACATCTGTTCAGGCAGTCTATGTCCCGGCGGACGACCTGACTGACCCGGCGCCGGCAACCACCTTTGCCCATCTGGATGCCACAACGGTTTTGTCGCGGAAGATTGTGGAACAGGGTATCTATCCGGCAGTTGATCCGCTGGAATCCACTTCTCGTATTCTTGAGCCGGATGTCGTTGGTGAAGAGCACTATCGGGTGGCACGAAAGGTACAGGAGCTGCTCCAGCGATATAAAGAGCTGCAAGACATCATTGCCATCCTCGGTATGGAGGAGCTGGACGAAGAGGATAAGCTTGCCGTATACCGCGCAAGAAAGATCCAGAAGTTCTTGTCCCAGTCGTTCCACGTGGCAGAGGTCTTCACGGGCATTCCGGGCAAGTATGTGCCGCTAAAGGATACGATCAAGGGATTCAAGATGATCGTGGACGGCGAAATGGACGACTATCCGGAAAATGCGTTCTTTATGGTCGGCACGATTGAGGACGTAATCGAAAAGGCGAAAACCATGCAGGAATCGTGAGGGATGCGTGATGGAAAAGACATTTCAGCTGGAGATCCTGGCCTCTGATCGTCCCTTCTATGTAGGACCATCGGAACACCTGGTGTTTCCTACAATGGATGGCATGGTGGGGATTCTGCCGGGACATGAGTCTATGGTCACGGTAGTCAGCCCCGGCGAACTGAAATATATGGTGGACGGCGAATGGCACTATGCTGCGATCAGCGAGGGCTTTGCAGAGATCCGCAAGGACTATGTGCTGGTGCTGGGAGATGCCATCGAGCTTCCGGAAGAGATTGACGCCAAGCGTGCGGCAGAGGCTGCGGCGCGTGCCAAAGAGCGTCTGTTGCATAAACAGAGCATTATGCAGTATTACCATAGCCAGGCGGCGCTCAATCGCGCGATTAACCGCCTAAAGATCTCCAAGCGGCATAATCATGAGATATAAACGAAATACAGGAACGCATCCAGAAGGGTGCGTTCTTTTTTGGAATAAATTATTGTAAAAATAGATAAAAATACAGTTTATTTGTTGTTTAATCATTACAAATATTCCAAAAGTCATTGACGTGGAAACTATTTTATGGTATACTGAATATATAAAACAGAAACAAATTCCATGCCGTAAAAGGAGGGATGGTTATCACGCGGCGAACATACGGAACATAGCGATGAAAAATGTGATTTGTATAATCGTGTTTCCATGTAAAGGAGCGATTATTATGAAAAATAAAACCAAAAAGATCATATCTTTCCTTGCTGTCATTGGTACGATGAGTACCATGTTCGGCACGATGACGATGAAGACATCTGCAAATTATCTTGGAGATATCAATGGGGATAATTTGATTAGCATGAGCGATACGATAGCGCTTGCCCGTTTTTTGAATGGCGAGTATGTGTTGAGTGATTATAGCGCTGCAGATGTGAATGTAAATGCGATAATCGATGACGTTGATCGTCAAATTTTGCTTGCGTTTATAATGGGAAATATTAGCAGTCTACCATATACGGGATAAAAGGAGGAGTTTTTATGAAATTGTGTGCAAGAAGAATAGTAGCATTGGTGACCTCTGTCACAATGCTTGTGCTCTCCATTTACATTCCCAGAAATATCATATCAGCAGCATATATCAATACGAATATTTACTACGATGTATACGATGCAGGAACTGGTATTTCGCTTGGCTCTTATAATCTTGATTCTGTTTCAACGGTGTCATCGAATGGTGTGAGCACATACAATGTTATTGGAAATGACACTAGAGTTGTCGATTTTACAAAAAGCGGTGTTGTAAAATTGATGACGAATGACGGATATATGGGAACAGGATTTGTAGTAGATGATCATACGATTGCAACTGCGGCACACTGTGTTTACAATCAATCAACATCTTCTGTTTATGAGATATCTTCAATCAGATTATTTGATGGCGACGGAGACATTGAAAAAACTGTTACCAATTTGCAGGAAATACACATTCCTAGACCGTACAGAACTTTTTCTGATAGTTCTAATTATGATTACGCTTTAATTACTGTTGGTGATGATTTAAGCGATTATGCAATTTTTAACCTGGGGCTGTTAATGGACAATTATTCTAGTTCAAACAGTGCTTTTTCGATTACCGGATTCCCACAAGTAGTGAACAACACCGTTGTGAATTCAAATACGCAGGATACGATGTATACCGGTACAGGTTCATTTTATTCTGCTACTGATTATAAGATATTTTACAACAATGATACAAGTGGTGGCAACAGCGGAGGTCCTGTGTATATTACAACTTCGTTTAATAACAATGTTTACTATTCTGTGGTAGGAATTCATACAACGGGTGGTACGTCTAATGGGGCTACGCGTGTCACGACAAATTTATTACAATTTTTCAAAAATAATCCAAACGCGCCATATTTATACGATTAAAAACTGAAAGGAGCGATTATTATGAAAAAAATAAAAAAGGTATTTGCGATCGGTCTGTCTTCCATTTTTTGCATGAGCGCCATGTTTTCTTTTCCCGTAAATGCGATCTTTAGGGGGATTGACGGGCTCTCTGCGCCCGATGGCTATGTACAATTCGAAGATAATGGTTATTATCAGGATGCGGCGAATGGATGGATCGATCCCCCAGAGCCGTTTGCGGTGCCCTATGTAGTCTATGAAAATCCGGAAACGGGACATATCATTCTGGCGAAGAATCATATGTTTAATTATGTACAGTTCTGTGTCACAGAAGAAAACATCGATGCATTTGAACAGATCTATGCGGTTTATGCAGATTCCCTAAATTTTGATGAGGAAGTGAAAGACGAATCGTCGGGGGAAATTTATTACACGTACTATGACAACAAGAATGCAGACGGCGTGGAATCCTGCGATCCCGCAGAGTTTGAAGACAAATATGATATCATATTCGAATTGACACAGGAGTTAAAAGCGGCGGATCTGCTTTTAGAAGCCAGATATTATTGTTGTGTTGCGACTGGTTTAGAGGTTGATTCAACGGTAGGCGTAACGGGTATCACGGAGGAAAATATAGATACGGTTTCAGAGATCGTTGCCGATTATGGTGGAACGCTGACTCCGCTGGAAGGCGATATATATGAGTATCTCATTACTGACGTGACAACATTTGAAACGAAAATGGCGGTAAAAGAAGCGGTAGAAGCACAGATTTCAGATGTAACTGTAGTTTTGAGTACTTCGGTTTTTGAAACAGTTGATAATCTTACTTTGGAGACGGATGCCATCGACCTCCTGACCGCCGAACCCGACCCCGACCCTCCGGTTGCCACCGGCACCACAACCCTTTCCACCGGTGACATAGACGGCGATGGCGATATCACTCTTCAGGACGCCTATCAGGCGCTTGTGGCGTATGCCAGTGCATCCGCCGGGCTGGAGCTTGAACTGACCGAGGAACAGCAGGCTGCGGCTGATGTAGACGGCGACGGCGCAATCACCATTGCAGACGCTTTCAAAATTTTAATCTATTATGCGACCGAGGCTGTCGGCAGAACACCGAGCTGGGATTGAGCCGCATCATATCACACAAAACCGCACAGAGCCGGAGAATCGTCCGGACTGTGCGGTTTTTTTGGAAAATGTATTCATTGTGAAAATTACTAAAAATTTGATCTTTTTGTGGTTAATAATAACGAAATCGTCTGAATTAGCTTGACAAATTTACCAATATATGATATGATAAACTTATCAGAAAAGCATCTCCCGCGCCGCAGAAGAAAGGAGGTTATCCTGCGGCGGTCAGACAGACGCACCGTCACCAGATCGATTAGTATTACGGGATTCCCTGGAGAAGATTTTGATAATATGTATACTGGAGTTGGGAGCATATTGAACTGTGATGACCAAAGACTTCAGTATAATACTGATACGTCTGGTGGGCAAAGTGGTGCCCCGGTGTATATAGTCACGACATTTCAAAATAAAGTGTATTACACGGTGATTGCAATTCATACCCATGGCGGTAATTATGGAGTTCGCATGACAACTGACGTACTACATTTTTACTATAACAATCCGAATATATAAAAAAGCGATAAGAAAGGATGATAATGATGAAAAAGGTGAAAAAAATACTTGCTCTTTTTACATCCGGTGTGATTTGTGCGGTATCCGTTCCCGGCATTTCAGCCAATGCCCGTGCCATCTTTAACAATGAAATTACTGCACCAGAGGGGTATGCTCAGATCGATGATCAGGGCACGTTAAAATGGCTTGCATCAGATGGTAAGGGAGGGACTCGTGGATATATCGTATATCAGAGAATTCTCGAAACGGAAATGGAAACCTGGCTTTATTTGACGAATCTCTTCCGCTATAATTACACCGAACTGGTCGTGCCCGTCGAAGCCTATGACACCTATGCTGCGATTTACGCAGAATATGAGACCGAACTGGATTTCGAGTTTTGTCGGGAAAGTCAGACTACGCAGGACACAATGACCATCACGCTGTTTGATGAGAAAACCGAGGACGGCGCTTATTCCGTTGATCCGGCGGACTATCTCAGTAAGGAGAACACCCTGATTACTATGTGCGCTCGATTGCAGGAAGCCGGTGCGTTAGAATCTGCTGAATATTCTGCCGTTTTTACAATCTCTGAGTATGGATCTCACAATCAGATCGTAAATATTGGCGGCATCCCGGCAGGGGAGACGGATGCTCTCCAGACTATTGTGGCAGAATACGATGCCGACGGCACAGTCACCTATGCGGATGAAAAGTATCAGGTTTCTTCGGTGGAGAACTATGAGGACTATGTAACCATTGCGGCGGCAGTGTCTGCGGTGTATCCAGAGGCAACTGTGGAAATGGATCTGATTCAATTCCAAGAGGATGCAATTATTACAGAGTATGGTGCCATCGACCTCCTGACCGCCGAGCCCGAGTCCGACCCTCCGGTTGCCACCGGCACCACAACCCTTTCCACCGGTGACATAGACGGTGACGGCGATATCACTCTTCAGGACGCCTATCAGGCGCTTGTGGCATATGCCAGTGCATCCGCCGGGCTGGAGATTGAGCTGACCGGGGAACAGCAGGCTGTGGCTGATGTAGACGGCGACGGCGAAATCACCATTGCAGACGCTTTCAAGATTTTAATCTATTATGCGACCGAGTCTGTCGGCAGAACACCGAGCTGGGATTGAGCCGCATCATAAAATAAGAAAGGATGATTTTTATGAAAAAATACAAAAAAATACTTGCTCTTTTTATATCCGGTATAATCTCTGCTACTTCCATCTCCGGTATCTCCGCCAGAGCCATATTCGGCACTGAAATCTCTGCGCCTGAGGGTTATACGTTGTTCGACGATCAGGGGGCGCTAAGTTGGAACGCATGGAATGGCGAAGAGTATCGCGCTTATCTGGTGTATCAAAAAATCTCAGAAATGGAAACCTCGCTCTATATGACGAGCTACTTCCGCTATAACTACACCGAACTGGTCGTGCCCATCGAAGCCTATGACACCTACGCTGCGATTTACGCGGAATATGAGACCGAACTGGATTTCGAGTTTTGTCGGGAAAGTCAGACTACGCAGGACACAATGACCGTCACGCTGTTTGATGAGAAAACCGAAGACGGCGCTTATTCCGTTGATCCGGCGGACTATCCCAGTAAGGAGAACACCCTGATCGCCCTGTGCGATCAGCTTCAGGAGGTCGGTGCGATCGAATCCGCGACCTATTCCCCAGTTTTCACCATTTCCAGCCCTGGATTCTATATCCAGGAAATGCATATCTGTAATGTCCCGGACGGCAACGAAGATGCACTACAGACCATGGCGGCGGCGTATGATGATGACGCCATTGTCACCTATACAGAGGATGCCAAGTCGGGAGAGATGTATTATCGGGTGACCCAGTTGGAGGACTTTACGGACTATGTAGCCCTTGTGGCGGCAGTGACGGAGGCATACCCTGAGGCGACCTTTGAGAACATGGACGAAAAGTATCAGTATTCTTTCGAAGATCTGGCGTGTTTTACGACGTATGGCGAGATCGACCTCTTGACCGCCGAGCCCGAGCCCGACCCTCCGGTTGCCACCGGTACCACTTCCCTTTCCACCGGTGACGTAGACGGAGATGGTGAAATCACGATTCAGGACGCCTATCAGGCGCTTGTGGCTTATGCTAGTGAATCCGCCGGGCTGGAGCTTGAACTGACCGAGGATCAGCGGGCTGCGGCTGATGTGGACGGCGACGGCGAAATCACCATTGCAGACGCTTACAAAATTTTAATCTATTATGCGACCGGGGCCGTCGGCAAAACACCGAGTTGGGATTGAGTCGCATCATATTACACAAAACCGCACAGAACTGGAGAATCATCCGGTTCTGTGCGGTCTTTTATGAGAAGTGAGAGTTGTTAAAGATTAAGCCAGCGTCTTGCGCACTGCCTTTGCCGCCTTTACAAGATTTTCGAGACTCGGTACAGTTTCGGCATTGCCGCGCGTCTTCAGACCGCAGTCCGGGTTGACCCAGAGCTTTTCTGCCGGAATTTTGTCAAGCATTTTCTTCAGCGCCGTTTCGATCTCTTCCTGTGACGGTACACGCGGCGAGTGGATGTCATAGACACCCGGGCCAACTTCGGTGCGGAAGTTTGATGCCTTCAATACGTCGAGAATCGTCAGATCCGAACGCGATGCCTCAAAGGTGATCACATCAGCGTCCATGTCGTCGATCTCGTGGATGATGTCCGCAAATTCGCTGTAGCACATGTGGGTGTGGATCTGTGTCTCTGGCTTTACGCCGCTGTGTACCAGACGAAATGCCGGGATCGCCCAGTCGAGGTAATCGCTCTTCCAGTCAGACTGGCGCAGCGGCAACTTTTCCCGGAGTGCGGCTTCGTCGACCTGAATGATCGAAATGCCATTTGCCTCTAAGTCCAGCACCTCATCGCGGATTGCCAGCGCAATCTGATATGCGCTTTCCTTCAGCGAAATGTCCTCACGCGGGAACGACCAGTTGAGGATGGTCACAGGACCGGTAAGCATGCCCTTGACCGGGAGATCGGTCAGGCTCTGTGCGAAGGTCGACCACTTGACCGTCATCGGTTTTGCCCGGGAAATATCACCCCAGATCACCGGCGGCTTGACACAGCGTGTGCCATAGGACTGTACCCATGCCTTTTCGGTGAAGAGATAGCCCTCAAGCGATTCGCCGAAGTATTCGACCATGTCGTTGCGCTCAAATTCGCCGTGTACCAGTACATCAATACCGATCTGCTCTTGCAGCCGGATGCATGCTGTGATCTGTTCTTTTAAGAATGCGTCGTACTGATCCTGTGTCGATTCCCCCTTACGGAACGCCGCACGTGCCGCACGGACTTCTTTGGTCTGAGGGAACGAACCGATTGTGGTGGTCGGCAGCAGCGGCAGCTGGAAGCGTTCTTTCTGCACCTGTTCGCGCACTGCAAATTCCGGCAGACGGACAAAATCCTTGTCGGTCAGCGCTGCAACACGTGCCTGGACATCCGCGTTTGCACCGCTGCGCGGCTGTGCGAAGAGCGCAAGGTTGTTCTGATATGCCGCAGATACGGTCGGATCTTCTGCGGTGAGGATGGATTTCAGTTCAGAAAGCTCACCCAGCTTTTCTTCCGCATAGGCGAAGTGTTTGCGATAGTTCTCGCCCATTTTTTTCTCATGGCGCAGTGTATATGGCACATGGAGCAGGGAACAGGACGTATTCAGCACGATCTGTGCGGCGGATTCCTGAAGCGTCTTTACCAGTGAAACCGTCTTTTCATAGTGGTTGCGCCAGATATTTCTGCCGTTTACCACGCCGGCGAACAACACTTTGTCTGCCGGGAAACCATAGTTCTGTACCAGCGACAGCGACTCTTTACCTTCAATAAAGTCCAGACCGATTCCGTCAAAGTCCATCTTGCAGAGATCCTGATAGCAGTCGCGCACATCGCCGAAATAGGTCTGTAACAGTACCTTCACGCCATTCTTACCGGAGAGAATCTTTGCATAGAGCGATGTGAACAGCGCTTTGTCCGCATCGGTCATGTCCTTTACGAGGCATGGTTCGTCGAACTGTACCCACTGTGCGCCGCATTCTGCCAGACGCGACAGAATCTCAATATAGGCATTCGCCGCATCGTCTACAAAATCCGCCGCCTTCTTTGTACCTAAGAATCTCGCAAGCTTTAAGAAGGTATATGCGCCGATGATTACCGGCTTTGTGATAACGCCTTCTGCTTTTGCCTCTGCAAAGAGATCAAAGGGCTTGGTGTCAGCAAGTTTCAGCTGTGTTGCATCGTCGATTTCCGGCACCATATAGTGATAGTTGGTGTGAAACCATTTTTTCATTGCAAATGCCTTGACATCACCGTGGTCGCCCTGATATCCTCTTGCCATAGCAAAATATGTGTCCAGCTTGGACAATCCCAGCGCACGATAGCGCTCTGGCACTGCGTTCAGAAGCACTGCTGTATCCAGCATGCCATCATAGAAAGAAAAGTCGTTGGACGGGATCAGATCGAGTCCGCTTTCTTTCTGAATCTTCAGGTTTTCGCACCGCAGGGACTTTGCCGTAGCTTCCAGTTCAGATGCAGAGATCTCTGCACGGAAATACTTTTCGCTTGCGAATTTCAGTTCGCGCAGTGAGCCGATGCGCGGATAGCCGATAATCGAAGTTTTCATCTGTTACAATCACCTTTTCTCATAAAAATTTATTGTCTTTCCCGAAGGAAAATGATCTGCACACAACAGCACTTCAGAAGATGTGTGACGGAAGCATGCTGTTCAAATGTGGTGGTAAAAGCGCCATACAGCCAACGTCATATGACGGGCGGACGGCTGTTGCATTTATTATACCACAAAACACGTGATATAGGGTAACACTTATTTTTTATTGCACAACATAGCTAAAAGTTATGGAGTATGCAAAAAGAGCGCAGCAAAAACTGCGCCCTGTATATCTGAACGTATGCCGACAAAAACGCCAGTTTATGTTTTATCGTCGAGTAACTGGATGCGGATGACACCGAAGAGCTGTGCCGGATATGTTTCCCCTATATTGCCATCATGGGTGATAGAGACGGTATCCCCGGGTTCGAGCACTTCCGGTGAGATCGTTTCGCCGCGCCATTCGAATGTGGTTTCTTCTGATAGCGGCACGGTAAACTGCCCCCTGCTGTTGATATCATTGATTTCTAGTCCATCTACCAGAAGGTAGGTGCCGTTGTTTTCCGCGATCGTAGCATAGAAGGTTTGTTGTGTGCTGTCTGACGCGGCATCAGTCGGCTGTACTTCTGGAGCGGAAATTCTGCCGATCCAGAATCCGCCGCCGAACAGCACGACACAGGTAGCTACGATTGAAATGATCTGCCATTTTTTCATTGGAAATCCTTTCTATACGGAACAGAGTGCTTTTAGCAATGATATCATTATTATAACAGATGTAGTCGTGTTTGTCAATCGTTTGAGGTGTGAATTTCTGTACACTGCTGTAAAAAGCGCAAATCTGCAACAAGAAAAATTTTGAAAAAACTCTTGACTTTTGTTTGGGCTTTTGGTATAATGGACATGTTATCCTTGCTCACGCCAAAAGAGTGCGCGGGCGGAATCCAGAAGGAGGTGTCAAAGCATATGGCAAAAAAACAGGAAACCTACGAGCTGATGACGGTATACAGTCTGAAGAATGGGGAAGATGCGGCAAAGGAACTGGTAGAAAAATTCCGCGAGAAGATCGCATCGTCTGCTACACTCGATGAAGTTAACGAGTGGGGCAAGCGCAAGCTGGCTTATCCGATCAACGATGAACCGGACGGCTATTACACCCTGTATACGTTCACTTCTACGCCGGACGTTCCGGCTGAGATCGAGCGTGTACTGAACATCACTGACGGTGTGTTGCGTTCTTTAGTCACAATCAAGTAGGTTTTAGTAACAGGAATCGAACTGAATCAATAAGGGAGGAAACGGTATTATGCTTAATCGTGTGATCCTGATGGGTCGACTCTGTGCAGATCCGGATTTCCGGCAGACACAGAGTGGTACTGCAGTTTGCCGGATTCGCTTGGCAATTGATCGGCGTTTTACCAATCGCCAGACCGGCGAGCGCGAAACCGATTTTATCAATGTCACTTGTTGGCGGCAGACCGCAGAATTTGTCAGCCGCTATTTCCATAAGGGTAGCATGGCCATTGTGGAGGGCAGTCTGCGTAACAACGACTATACAGATCAAAATGGTGTTAAGCATTACAGCATGGAGGTTTATGCAGATAACGTTTCCTTCGGCGAAACCAAGCGCGCCGCACAAGAAAGCGGCGGCTATCAGGGCGCATATCAACAACCGGCTTATACACAACAGGCTGCACCGGCGGCTTCGCCGGCTCCTGCTCCGGCTGCACCGACATCTTCGCTGGACACCCTCCAGCTTGGCGATCTCGGCGATTTTGAAGAGATTCTGAGCGACGGAGAAGTTCCTTTCTAATTGTTCCATCCTAATACCATAACCTCGAACTCATTACCGCAACAGCAGATAGGAGGATAGAAGAAGCATGGAAAGAGAAAGATCGCCGCGTGGAAAAAGACCGCGCAAAAAGGTCTGCATGTTCTGTGTTGACCGCGTAGAGCGCATCGACTATAAGGACGTTGCAAGACTGAGAAAGTGCATGACAGAGCGTGCTAAGATTCTGCCGCGCAGAGTTACCGGCACTTGTGCATATCACCAGCGTGAACTGACGACTGCTATCAAGCGTGCAAGACACGTTGCACTGCTACCGTATGTCAGCGACTAATGGCTTGATACAGAAAAATTTATTGTATTAAAAGCGTTTTGGAGCATGGGCTTCAAGGCGCTTTTTTGCGTTTTCCTGTCACCGCATATCTTCATCCGGCATAGGATGAAAGTGAAAGTAAATGCCAGACAGGAGGTGAAGAAAGCATGGAAGGCATCTTATGGCTGGTGCTGCTTTGTCTGATTGCAGCAACAGTCCTTGCGGCAATGAGCCTCTGCCGGAGGATGCTGTCGCAGGATCTGCCAGAACGCATGATCACTGCTGTGGTACTCGATGATCTGCGCGATCTCGGCGCCCAGCTGCGTGCCCTTGCAGCACAAATCACATGGATGGATAGTGCATTTACAACAACGATCTGGCTCGTGGATGCAACGCCAGACGGAAGCCTTAGACCCATCTGTATGGCATTCTGCCGCAGACATCCGACGTTCCGCTATTGCCGCATGACAGAACTCGAAAAAATTCTGGGAAATCCCAAAGACGACGAAAAAAACGATTGCAATTTGTCGGGAAACCATGTATAATAGAAGGACAGGAGAAATTTTGCCGTATAGTGAAAAAATCAAATGGCGGCATTGCAGAGAGAGAGTTGACGTCCGGTGCAGGAAGAGGCGCTGCTGCATATCGAAGGCACTGTGGAAACAGTGCTGTATACAAATGAAGAAAACGGCTATACCGTATTGGATCTGGACGCAGGCGGCACCCTGATCACTGCTGTGGGCGAACTTGGCGGCGCGGAAGAGGGCGAAAAACTCTCGCTGGACGGTACCTATCAGAACCATACGCGGTTCGGCATGCAATTCCGCGTTCAGTATTGGGAGCGCAAGCTGCCGGCGGATGCGCGTAATATCCAGCGCTATCTTGCCTCCGGCGCAATCAAGGGCATCGGCCCTTCGCTTGCGCGAAAGATCGTGGAACAGTTCGGCGACCGCACCTTAGAGATCATGGAGAAAGAGCCGACGCGTCTGTTGGAGATCCGCGGCATTTCTCCGCGTAAGTGCGAATCCATTGCCGCCGAGGTGAAAAAAATCTTCGCGCTGCGCTCGCTGATGCAGTTTTTAGCGGCGTATGATGTACGCTCAAAATATGCCATGCGCGCATACCAGCGCTGGGATACGGGCGCGATGGATCTCTTGGCGGCAAACCCATATCTGCTCTGTGCGCCGGGAATCGATTTGGAATTTCAGAAAGCGGATGCGATCGCAAAAGGTATGCATTTTCATCTGAATGCACCGCAGCGTGTGGAAGCAGGCATCTTATATGTGCTGCAATATAACACAACCATGGGGTATACCTGTCTGCCGCTCGACCGTCTGAAGCCACGTACATGTAGCTATCTACAAATTGAAGAAGCAGACTTTGACAAGGCGCTTGATGCGGCACTGGAAGAACAATCTGTCTATTGCTATCAGAAGGGCACGCGTGACTTTATCTATTTACAGGACTATTTTTTGGCGGAGAACTACATCGCCGACCGCATCGGCGTGATCCGCGATTTCAGCGCTCCGGAAGACCGCACCGACTTATCAAACATGATCGCCGCACAGGAACAGGAGCAAGGCATGGAATATGCCGACCTCCAACGAAAAGCGATCGTAACTGCACTTTCTCGCGGAATGGTGATCCTCACCGGCGGCCCCGGCACGGGAAAGACAACGACTTTGAACGCGATCATTGCCCTGTATGAAAAACAGGGCTATCGCGTTATGATCACCGCCCCCACCGGACGTGCTGCAAGTCGTGTGTCGGATCTTACCGGCTATGAGGCAAGCACCATTCATCGCATGCTGGCGGTCGAGTACGATATGTCGGGGAATATGCACTTCCAGCACAATGAGCGCAACCCGCTCGACTGTGACGTTATGGTGGTGGACGAGATGTCGATGGTGGATGTATTGCTCTTTTCCAGTTTGCTGCGTGCGCTGCGCTTAGGGTGCAAACTGGTGTTGGTGGGCGACTGTGACCAACTGCCGTCCGTCGGCGCCGGCAACCTATTGCGCGATCTTATCGACAGCGGACAAGTTCCCGTTGTGGCGCTCAAGGAAATTTTCCGCCAGGCACAAAAGAGCAGCATTGTCACCAATGCCCATAAGATCATCAGCGGGGAATATCCCGATCTTACACAGAAAAACAGCGACTGTTTTTTCTTCCAACGGCTGAGGGAGGATGACGCAAAATCATTGATGTTAGCGCTTGTTCAGACGCGGCTGCCAAAGGCATATGGTTTTGCGCCGCTTGAGGATATTCAGGTGATCACACCGTCGCGCAAAGGTACGATGGGCGTGATTGAACTCAATCGTGCCTTACAGGATGCGCTCAATCCGCCGGCAAAAGATCGCGCACAGGTACGTTCGATCTTATACACCTTTCGCGAAGGCGACAAGGTGATGCAGATCAAAAACAACTATGATATCATCTGGCATAAGGACGGCGAAAACGGTACAGGCGTATTCAATGGTGACATCGGCTATATCCGTCTGGTCAATCCGCAGACGCAGGAAGTTGTGACGGAGTTTGACGGCCGCCGGGTAACCTATGCGTTCGATCAGCTTGACCAGCTGGAGCTGGCATATGCGATCACAGTCCATAAAAGTCAGGGCAGCGAGTTTCAATCAGTCATCATTCCCCTGCTCGGCGGATTTCCCAAGCTCTATTACCGCAATTTATTATACACCGCCGTAACGCGGGCACGCCGATTATTGATTCTGATCGGCTCTCAAAAAGTCATTTATCAGATGGTGGACAACAACCGCCGGACGTATCGATATACCTGCCTGCGGGACATGCTTTCGCATCAGTCGTCGCAGACAGCCACAGCAGAACATACACAGCGTTTACAGACTGTGACAGACACACTGGAACAGGAGGAATCGTCATGAGTAAAACGGATATCGGAATTGATCTCGGCACGGTAAATACCGTGATTACATTGGGGAAAAAAGGTGTAGTACTGAGCGAGCCATCTGCCATTGCCTATCATACGCAGACTAAAGAGGTGATTGCGGTCGGAACACGCGCCTATCAGATGATTGGGAAAACGCCGGATTTTATCCAGGTCGTGCGACCGCTATCCGGCGGCGTGATCTCGGATGACCGCATGACCCAGTACATGATCCGCGAATTCATTTTGCAGGTGACAAGCCGCCATCTGACCAAGCCGCGCATCATCATCTGCGTACCGTCGTTTATTACCGATGTAGAAAAACGTGCGGTGGTAGAGGCAGCCATGAGCGCTGGTTCGCGCAAGGCGTACTTAATCGATGAGCCAATCGCAGCGCTGATCGGTGCTGGTGTCAACATTGGGAAGGCACGAGGCAATATGGTGGTGGACATCGGCGGCGGAACAACGGATGTTGCGATCGTTTCGATGAACGGTATTGTCACTTCTCATTCTGTCCGCGCCGCCGGCAACACCATTGATCAGGCGATCATCCGCTATATGCAGACCAAGTATAAGCTACTCATTGGTGAGCGCACCGCAGAGCGCGTGAAGATCGAAATGACGAACCTCTATGATCCGAGAGCTGATGTGACTATGTGGGTCAAGGGACGAAATCTCGTCAGCGGTCTGCCGGAAATGCGTGAGGTCAACGAGCTGGAGATTTTTGAGGCGGTGGAAGACACCGTGGCAGATATCATCGAAGCCATCAAATTGGTGCTGGAAGAAACACCACCGGAACTTGTGGGGGACATCTATGAAAACGGTGTACTCATGGCAGGCGGTGGCGCAATGCTGGGAGGGTTGCGCAAGCTCATCGAGCGCACGTTACAGGTCAAGTGTGTTGTTGCGAAAGATGCCATTCATTGTGTGGCAAAGGGCACGGCAATCGCATTCCGAAAGATGAATACACTGCTCGATGGATTTGAGAATATTGCGGTGTATCAGTTTAAGTGAGAATTGTGGCATAATCGAAAAGCAGGCATGCGAAATGGGTTCGTATGTCTGTTTTTGACGCTTAGTGGGTTTGTGCAGTTCTTTCATAACACCGGACATTTTGTTTCAGTGATAACTATATGAAATTTTTGTTAAATGCAAAAAATATACTCCACTTTTCTTGACAAATATGTTATAATAAAAATGTATACATCCGGGCGGCAGTATCGTCGTTCGATGCAGAAAAAATTTCAAAAAATGTAGTTCACAAGCAGAAAGGAAGGATCGCTTCTGATATGGCAGAAAAACGCATTTCGATCCAGGACAACGCCCAGCTTCAGGCGGTCTGCGGCAATTTTGATGAAAACTTAAAAACGCTTGAATCACGCTTTCATGTCTCTATCGTCTGCCGCGGGGAAGATGTCCGCATCCGCGGGGGCGACGCCGACACCGAACTTGCCGCCGGCGCACTGAACGCACTGCTCGATCTGGTGCGAAGCGGGAAACCCATCACATCTCAGTCAGTACACTATGTTGTAGAAATGGTGGAGCAGGGTCAGGCTGGTCAGCTTGCAGAAATGGCGGACGACAACAATATGATCTGTCTGACCGCAAATGGCGGTGTGGTACATGCGCGTACCTTCGGACAGCAGGTCTATGTCCGTGCCATTGAGAAAAACACCATTACCTTCGGCATTGGCCCTGCCGGGACGGGCAAGACCTATCTGGCGGTTGCCATGGCAGTGCGTGCATTTCGGCGGCATGAGGTCGAGCGAATCATCCTCACGCGCCCGGCAGTCGAGGCCGGCGAAAAGCTTGGCTTTTTGCCCGGCGATCTACAGGACAAGGTTGATCCGTATCTGCGTCCTCTCTATGACGGTTTGTTTCAGATGCTCGGTGCAGAAACTTTTCAGCGTCATTTAGAACGCGGCTCGATCGAGGTCGCACCGCTTGCCTATATGCGCGGCAGAACACTCGACAATGCATTTATCATCCTCGATGAAGCCCAGAATACCACCAGCGAACAGATGAAAATGTTCCTGACGCGTCTGGGAGAGGGCAGCCATATGGTCATTACTGGCGACACTACTCAGATCGATTTGCCGGACAAGAAAAAGAGCGGCCTTGTCATTGCGGCGCGGATTCTGCGCGATGTCAAGGATATCGCCATCTGCCGTTTTACGACGCGCGATGTGGTGCGTCACAAACTCGTACAGGATATCATCCGGGCATATGAAAAACACGGCTCTGGAGAAAAATAAACGCTGCATCGATTTAGCGGCGGCACCAAGACGCGACCGGCATAATATGCCCCGCGTCGATCGATCAATATATTGAAAGGAGATCCGATTATAATGTCTAAAGTCAAAGTTATGGTAAAAAACGATCAAAATGAAGTGCGTGTCCCTGTGGGAATTCGCATGTTGATCCGGCGCTGCTGTCAGGCGGTACTGGTGGCAGAACATTTCACACAAGATGCAGAAGTTAGTGTCTCCTTTGTCAGCAACGCGGAGATAAGACGCCTGAACCGGATCTATCGTCAGAAAGATGCCACTACAGATGTGCTCTCCTTCCCGCTCGGGCAGGATGGTCACTATGATGTCAACAAAGAAACCGGCTGTGCGATGCTCGGTGATGTGGTGATCTCGCTGGAAACCGCAGTCAAGCAGGCGCACATCTATGGCCACTCATTAGAGCGCGAAATCGGTTTTCTGACCGTACACTCCATGCTTCACCTGTTGGGCTATGACCATGAAACCAGTCCGCTCGAAGAGCGTAAGATGCGTGAAAAAGAAGAGGAAGTATTAGGCGAACTGGGCATTTCGCGTGAGGCGACGTTTGTACAGTCGGAGGATGGAAATCTATGACAAAGTCGGTTTTTGTGACACTGGCCGGCCATACCAACGCTGGGAAATCATCGATCCTCAATGCGATTATCGGCGAAAAAATTGCCTCTGTCAGCGCAAAACCTCAGACCACGCGCACGCGCATCACGGGGATCAAAACCGTTGGCGAAATCCAAATGGTTTTTCTGGACACGCCGGGGCTGCATAAACCTACGTCGAAGCTGAGTAATCACATGCTCCAGACGGTGAAAAACGCGGTGACGGATATGGACGCAGTGTTGTTTGTGCAGGACTGTACCAAGGCGCTTTCCGGGCAGGAAGAAACCTTGCTTAGATCCCTGAATCGGGCAAAGACGCCGGTGATCCTTATTCTCAATAAGATCGATTTGCTGGCGGATAAGACAAAGCTGATGGGCATCATCGCGTCGCTGAATCTGAAATATGATTTTGCGGCAACAGTGCCGGTAAGCGCCAAGACCATGGACGGCATCGACCGGATCGAAGCCGAAGTAATGGCGCTTGCAAAAGAATCGCCCCACTTTTTCCCAGATGAAAAATTTACCGACCAGCCGGAGCGGGTATTGGCATCGGAAATGATCCGGGAGAAGATCTTAAATCTCTTGCGCGACGAAGTGCCCCATGGCGTTGCGGTTTCGGTAGAGCGTATGCAAGAGCGGGAGGATAAAGATTTACTCGACATCGACGCCACTATCTATTGCGAACGAGAGTCCCACAAGGGTATCCTCATCGGTAAAAACGGCGCAATGCTGCGCAAAATTGCCACTCTTGCACGACAGGACTTAGAGCGGTTTTTCTATATCCATGTGAACTTACAGTGCTGGGTGAAGGTCAAAGAGGACTGGCGCAACAAAGAAGGGCTGATCCGCAATTTCGGGCTGGACAGCGGGGAATGACGGCGGCTTGACACGTGAAACACTTTTCGTACTTTTGTCATAGGCAACACTGCACAAAGAACGCTTGACGGCTTTGTACGGTATCGCTCATAAATTTTCCACCCATAAATCCCGCCGAACCGGCACATCCTAATCCCATCCCCAAAACGCAGGAGGTATGGCACAATGGATGCATGGGATATTTTTTGCCTGACCGGGCATATTGATGACTATCTGCACTATCGCCGGATCGAAGGGACCGCACAACAGAAGACGGAGGCAGAGAAGGAGAAGGATCAAAGCCATGGAAACGTATCGCGGTCTGGTACTGGCACAGCGCAGCGCTGGAGACAAGGGGAAATTCATTGATATCCTGACGGAACAAAACACAGTGCAGGAAGTCTATGTGCGCGGCGGAAAAAAGGCATCGTCGTCCGCGCTCTCCGCGACACAACAATTTTCGTATGCCACATTCAGTATTTCCAAACGGGGCGATCGACGCTATTTCGACAGCGCCGCCCCGATCCGTATTTTCTATCGCCTGCGCGAATCGTTGTCGCGGTTGAGTCTGGCGGTGTATTTCTGTGATTTGACGCGATTTACAGTGCGCGATCTTCCAGTGCTGCAGGAACAATGTGAGATTATGCGCCTGATGCTCAACACGCTGCACTATCTCGAAAATGGCACGCGGGACGAGGGACTATTAAAGTCCATTTTTGAACTGCGCCTGATGACGGAAATCGGCATGATGCCGGATATTCTGATCTGTCGGGGGTGCGGCGCATATCTGCCGCAGCAGCTTTATTTTTATGTCCGGGACGGGTATTATCGCTGTGCCTCGTGTGCTGAGCCGCACCCGGCGGAAACACCAATTTTCCTGCACGCGCCTGTGTTACAGGCGATGCGCCACATTATCTTTGCCGATTTTCAGCGACTCTATCGTTTTCGACTCGGCGCGAAGAATCTTGCAGCATTACAGCGCTGTGTGGAACAGTTTACGCTCTATCATCTGGATCTCGTCCCCAGATCGCTGACTTTTTATCACGAAGTTACTGACAAATGGCAGTCGGAAACACTGCCGAATCAAAATGCACCCGATGGGAGGGAAAAACCGGCGGAGCCATCGCCGACAGACATATGAATCCACATCATCGTACATTAGAATTCCACAAAATCTTAGATATGCTAAAGGGTCTGGCGTCCAACGACATCACCCGGGATATGATCGCCGCCATTACGCCAACCTCTGACCTTGCCGATGCACGGGCAGAAATGGATAAGACCAGCGATGCCCTTAGGCTGTCGATCCAGTTTGGCGCACCGCCGTTTCATACCTTTTCCGATATGCGCATGGGGCTGCGCCGGGCAAAGTCCGGGTCGCGGCTGTCGCTGAAAGATCTGTTGGAGATCGCCACAGTCCTGCGCCAAGTGCAGGCTCTCAGCGACTGGTACGATCGCTGTGCCGGGGTGGAATCGACACTCGACGATTGGTTCACCCAGCTTGCACCCGTGTCGTTTTTATTGGAAAAGATCGATCGGTCGATCCTGTCGGAAGAAGAAATCGCCGATGCCGCGAGTCCGGCGCTGGCGGAGATTCGCCGCAAAATCGGACGCGCCCGGCAAAAGCTCCGGGATACGCTCGACAGTATGATGCGTCGACAGGATGTGCAGGAGTGTCTCCAGGACAGCCGCGTAACGCTCCGGGACGGGCGATTTGTGCTTCCGGTTCGAGCAGAACACCGGGGAAAGATCCCGGGGCTGGTACACGACACCTCTGCCACCGGACAGACCATTTTTATCGAACCCATCGCAGTGGTGGATGCTAACAATGACATCCGCCTGCTGGAACTTCAAGAGGCGGAAGAGATTGAACGCATCATTGAAGCGCTTTGCGCCGACTGCGGCACATGGGCAGATGCCATGATTCAGGATCATGAGGTCTGCGCCCAGCTCAATCTCTATTTTGCCAAGGCGCGTCTGGCAGAACAGATGCATGCCTTTGCACCGGAACTGACCGACGATGGCGTGATCGTTCTGAAAAAGGCGCGTCATCCGCTGATCCCATACAAAAAGGCGGTGCCGATCAGCTTTACCTTGGGCGATCCCTATCGCGCGCTCATCATCACCGGTCCGAACACCGGCGGTAAGACGGTTGCGCTGAAAACCTGTGGACTTCTCACCCTGATGGCGATGAGCGGCATGCTGATTCCGGCGGCAGAAGGCAGCCGAGTGTCAGTGTTTACCCATGTGCTGGCGGACATCGGCGACACCCAGAGTATTGAACAGAATCTTTCGACGTTTTCGGCGCACATGCGCGGGGTGATTCAGATTCTCGAACAAGCAGACGAACAGTCGCTGGTGCTGCTCGACGAATTGGGGTCGGGTACAGACCCGGTCGAGGGCGCAGCGCTTGCAGAAGCCATTATTGAGCGGCTGAAAGACAACGGCGCAAAGCTGATGGTTTCCACCCATTATCAGGAACTCAAACTCTATGCGACGCAGCAGCCGGATGTCGAAAACGCTTCTTGTGAATTCGATCTGGAAACCCTGCGCCCTACCTATCGTCTGATTTTAGGATCTCCGGGAAAATCAAACGCATTTGCCATCAGCGAAGGTCTTGGTATGGCAAAGGATATCATTGCCCGTGCAGAGTCCCTTGTCAGTGAGGAAAATACGCGCTTTGAACAGGCGGTAGAACAGCTCGATGCCACCCGACGTGGATTAGAGCAGGATCGTGAAGCATTACAGCAGTCCCTGCGCCAAGCACAGGAGGACGCCGAGACGCTCCGGGAGGAACTGCGGCGCACCCAAAAAGACCGTGAAAATATCATGGAACAGGCGCGGCTTGAGGCCATGCAGATTGTAGAATCGACCAAGGCACAGTCCAATGAGATGCTCACCGAACTGGACAAACTCCGGAAAGAGAAGGAGAAGGCGTCTTTTGCGGAAGATGTTGCCGGGGCAAAGGGACGCGTGAAGCGCGGTTTCCGGAAGATGTATGAAACGGCAAATCCTATCACTGATATGCCCGATGAGGACTATGTCCTGCCGCGGGAGCTCATGCCGGGCGATACAGTTATGATGGTGGATACGAAGCAAAAAGCAGTGGTATTCGCCAAACCGGACAAGAACGGCATGGTATTTCTGCAAATGGGCGCGATGCGCACCAAAGCACCAGTGGCAAAACTGCGGCTGGTTGCTGGAGTGGAGGAAAAGCAGAAGAGTCAGCAAAAGCAAAAACAGCGCCAGAACATCGGCAAAGTCTCGACACAGGCGACGCGCCGTGGTACGATGGAACTGGATATCCGGGGATGTACTTGTGACGAGGGCGTCTATCAGATGGAAGCATTCCTCGACCGCGCCGTATTATCCCACATCGCCACCGTCACCATCATCCACGGGAAGGGTACCGGACAGCTCAGAAAAGCCATTCATCAGCGTCTCAAACAACTGAAATACGTCAAATCCTTCCGGCTGGGGACGTTCGGCGAGGGCGAGGACGGTGTGACGATCGTGACGCTCGAATAAGATGGGATATGGAGTACAAAATGAAAAATCCCTGGGAAACAATTCCGCTAAGCGATTATGAAAATCATATGAAATACTAACGCATTGCCAAATGGGAAAAAATTCATCCAGTTGGATTTTACAAGATAATTTCTTACAGAATTGGAGTGATACCTATGCGCAGAACCGACCGGGAGATCACATCATTTCCGGAACTCATCCGGATCATACAACAGTGCGATGTCTGCCGACTGGCGCTGTATGATACGCCATATCCATACATTCTGCCGCTCAATTTTGGCATGGCGACCGAGGGGGAAACGGTCACGCTGTATTTCCACGGTGCAACAATGGGCAAAAAATATGACCTCATTGCTCAGAATCCCAACGCCAGCTTTGAGATGGATTGTCACCATCAACTGATCGTGGACAAGGATGCGTGCAAGTGTGCCATGGCGTATGAAAGCGTCATCGGACAGGGCGCGCTGTCGCTGGTGTCCGGCGAGGAAAAATGGTTCGGGCTGCGTACATTGATGCGACAGTATCACAGCGCAGAGGATTTCACTTTTCCACAAAACATTGTGGAAAAGACGACAGTATTCAAGCTCACTGTGATATCTATGACTGGGAAACGGAGGTCTGTAACATGAAGGCGGATTTTTCGATACGTAAGCGCTTATTTGCTTACGCCAAAGATGCTTATGGTACTGATCCCGACTTTCCATGGGAGGACGATCCGGACAATGCTGTCCTGCGCCACGAGCGCAGCCATAAGTGGTATGCGCTGTTTTTTCTGGTACCAAGGGAAAAGTTCGGACTGTCCGGCGGTGTGGTAGATGTCCTAAACGTCAAGTGCGACCCATTGGAAGCCGGGTCGCTGGCACAGAAGGACGGCGTCTACCCGGCGTACCATATGAACAAAAAGCACTGGATCTCGATTTTGCTGGATGGCTCTGTGCCGGAAGAGGAAGTGCGACTGTTTCTCGATGAAAGCTATGGGCTGACGGAGTAGGCGGCTAGAGGTAAGTAGGCAGGCAAGAGGTTAGAGCTTATAATACAGTCCCACGATCAAAAATCAACGTAGTGCTTTAACTTCTCACATCGGATCACGAACCATGAACAGGAGTACACCATGAAAATCTGGAATGCAACCATACATACCATGACCGACGCCGGAATCATCGAAAACGGCTATGTTTCCATCGAAAACGGCAAAATCGTAGACGTCTGCGCCGGAACCCCGTCTGAACTGCACAAAAAGGATATCGATGCACGGGGATCACTGCTCTTGCCGGGCTTTATCGATGCGCATACACACCTTGGCATTATCGAAAACGGCATTGATTTTGAGGGCGATGACTGTAACGAATCCACTGACCCCTTTACACCCCATCTGCGCGTCATTGACGGTATCAATCCCTTAGACCGCTGTTTTGCGGAAGCACGAGCGGCGGGTGTGACAACTGCGATGATCTCGCCGGGCAGCGCGAATGCCTGTGGCGGCGCTATGGCGATTCTCAAGACCGCCGGACACATGGTAGATCGGATGCAGATTGGCACCGGCATGAAGTTTGCGCTGGGGGAGAATCCAAAGCGCGTCTATTCCGATCGGGATGAAACCCCTATCACCCGGATGGCAACGGCAGCTATGATCCGAGAAGGCCTCGCCAAGGCACAGCACTATCAGATGGAGCTGGATTTTGCGCAAAGCGACCCGGACGAGCATATGCCGGACTATGACGCCAAAAGCGAAGCACTTCTGCCGGTATTAGAGCGAGAGGTCAAGGCGCACTTCCACTGTCACCGCGCCGATGATATCTGCACCGCCATTCGCATTGCCCGGGAGTTTCACCTCGATTTTGTCATCATCCACGGCACCGAGGGGTATCAGATCGCGGATATCTTAGAAGATGAACATGTTCCGGTGATTGTGGGTCCCATGCTCTGCGACCGGTGTAAGCCGGAGATGCAGGGGCTTACCATTCAGAATCCGGCGAAACTCCATCATGCTGGGGTGAAGATCGCCCTGTGTACCGATCACACCGTGGTGCCCATCCAATATCTTTCCACTACCGCCGCACTTGCAGTCAAGGGCGGTATGACCCGGGAAGATGCACTCTATGCGATTACTGGCGGCGCAGCCGACATCTTAGGAATTGGTGACCGGGTGGGAAGTATTGCGCCGGGTATGGACGCCGATCTCCAGCTCTATCATGGCGATCCGCTGGATCTGCTCTGTGATCCATGGCTGGTGATGATCGACGGGAAGAATGTGCTGTAAACCTCAGTAACCATAGACGGCACAGCCCTGACACAGAGGACTTTCACATCACACTCAAAAACGCACCGTAGGACAATGCGCCGCGGTGCGTTTTTTTCGTCATTTTTGCTGGGAAAAATATGTCTGTAGTCCAGAGAAAATGGTAAACGCCACTTTCTGCTGATAGCTTTCCGTTTCCAGCAATGCCGCTTCCTCCGGATTGGAAAGAAAGCCGCATTCTACCATCACCGTAGGATTTTCGCTGAAATAGCAAAGATACAGCTCTTTGCCGCATAGCTTGACTTCCCTGGTGTTCTCCGGCTGGAGCTGGGTCACAAATGCCTCTTGCATACACTGTGCCAGCTGGCTGCTGCCGCTGACGTTGTCGGAATAGAACATCTGCGCGCCGGAATAGGCGGCGTCGGTGAATTGGTTCTGGTGGATGGAGATACATACGGCGTTGTCATATTGATTGAACAGCGCCAGTCGATTGTCCATATCGGAGCTCTTCTGATTGGCAATGCCTTCGACGCCCTCATCGTGAATACTGCGGTCGGTATCTCGGGTTACCTCGACGGTATAGCCGCTCAGTTCCAGCATGTCGCGTAAGCACAAAAGGATGTTGAGGTTGATGCCCTTTTCCGGTACGCCATTGACGGAAGAGCATCCGCCGTCCATGCCGCCATGCCCGGCATCTAAAATAATTACCGGCGTTTCCTCCTGCTGGGATGATGTCATGGTGGACACCGCCCGCTGGATGCGTGTGCCGCCAAAGTATACCGCCGATACCGCAACCGCACAGACCAGTACCATCACACCCATCCGCTTTGCAATCGTTTTCCAGGTTAGCTTCATGCGAATTCCTCCCGTTAGCGCGAATCATTTATTGTATACGCTTTGTATACGCCGTATTTCGCGGACTTCACTGCAGTTATCGTATGCAGCCGGTGGAAGGATTATGACAGGCTTTGCGGTTTTCGTGCAAGCTTTCTGGCATAGCCCAGACACTGTTTCAGTGCGCTTTTCTTTTCTACTCCCGCCAGCCGCAGCTTATGGGCATAAGCGAGGATTGTGGAAAACTGTGCATCGGGCGTCAGCCCCGCATCTACGAGATCTTTTCCCATGACATAGGGCTTTGCCATGATCTGTTGAAACCGGGCATAGCGATCCCATAGAAACGCCTCATCGTCCTGTTTTGCTGGAATTTTCCCGAGCCCATCGCAGATGCTCAGTTGGATCAGATCATAGGGTGCTATCGCCGCATCGAATAGCTTGTTGGTGGATTTCAGACGGGACTTTGTCGCCGCCATCACCCCTGGCTGCATGTGCAGCTCGGTCAGGTTCAGAACATAGCGGCTTAACCTGGTTTCCGATGTGATCCGGCGCAGAAACATTCGTACGAGGGGCAATCCCTCTGATTCATGACCATAGGCATGAATTATGCCGTCCGTTTCGGTTGTACAGACTGCCTTTCCGAAATCATGACACAGCGCAGACAGCATAAAATACAGCGGCTTTTGCACCCGATCACGCCGTTTTGCGGCTTCGTCCAGTACCATCATGGTGTGCGTCCAGACGTCGCCTTCTCTGTGGTGGGTGCTGTTTTGCGGGACATCGATTAGCGCCTTGACCTCCGGAAACCAGAAATCCAATTGATCCATACTCCGGAGCTGTGTAAAAAATACCGAGGGCATGTCCGATTTCAAAAGTGCCTTTTCCAGTTCCATGAAAATGCGTTCACTGGAGAGTGCAGACAAATCCATCTTGCGGCAGAGCGCAACCGTTTCTGGCGCGATCGTCAGATGAAATCTTGCGGCAAACTGTGCTGCTCTGAGTACGCGCAAGGGATCTTCGACAAACGTGGCGTCATCGATGTGACGGAGTATGCCATGTTCCAGATCTGCCCGACCGCCAAAATGGTCGAGAATTTCACCGGTGAGGACATCTTCCATGAGGGCATTGATCGTAAAATCGCGTCGTTTTGCTGCCGCGACAGTTCCCAGAAACGGATTCGGAGTCACGGTAAAATCCCGGTGCCCGGTTCCGGTGGGGCGTTCTGTTCGGGGAAGTGCAATGTCGATCGAGCATCCCTTTAAGCCATAGATCCCGAAGCTTTTCCCGATCTGCATGCGTTTGCCCATGACATCAAGGATTTGTTCCAGCGCTGTGGCAGAAATGCCGTGGACTTCAATGTCAATGTCCTTGTTCGCTTTTCCGAGAAGCTTATCCCGGACATAGCCGCCCACAAAATACACTCTCCCACCGCGTTTTTCCGCTGCTTCGGCGATCTGCCTTGCGGCTTCCATATCTGTCATGGTTTCATCCCCTTATCTGTTTCTTCTTCTCTGACTCTTCTTTATCTCTATCTCTATCTCTGTGTAACAAGTTGTCACGATGCAGGAGAACTCGGTGACACCTTGGGTGAACATTGTGACACCTGTTGCGAACAAATGCGAACATGTCGGTGAACAATGTGACACCTGTTGCGAACAAATGCGAACATGTCGGTGAACAATGTGACACCTGTTGCGAACACATGCGAACATACCAGTGAACAATGTGACACCTGTTGCGAACACATGCGAACATACTAGTGAACAATGTGACACCTGTTGCGAACAAATGCGAACATGTCGGTGAACAATGTGACACCTGTTGCGAACAAATGCGAACATGTCGGTGAACATTGTGACACTTGTTGCGAACACATGCGAACATACTAGTGAACATTGTGACACTCCCGGCTCGCTGTTCTGTAATTGCGGATAAAATGTCACGGTGTTCTGCTGTGTATTCAGTACTGCATTCGAAATTGTGGAGAACGCCTGAAACGTTTTTTCGGGTTTACACAATTTCAAAGCATTTGTTTATAATATGTGCTGCCGGTTTCGATTATTTGCGGTATTGTATCTCTTCAATCGAAACGCCCTTGCGCGTCAGGCTATAGGCGATCCACACCGCAGCAAATGGCGCAAAGTTCACCAGAAAAAGCAATCCCACTTCGCCCCATGACAGCGCTGTCGCCGTCACATCCATGCTACACAAATTACAAAGCTGTAAAAACGGCGCATTGAGCAGCTTATACCAGCGATAAAACGTCGGTGGAATCAAGCCACATTTTGCCAGAACCAGGCATAGCCCAAGGAGGACATAGGGCAGCGTCACCGCACCGCTGAGAGAAAATCGCCGCAAAGGCGTATTGCCGCGTTTGGCAATGCGATCGGCATTGGCACGGTTAACGGCATAGTTGATACATAGGCATAGCATCACGCCGATGGTACAAATACAGCTGATGATCCGCAACAGTGTACCGCCGACGGCGGAAAGCGTCAGAGCTAAAAACAGACTGAGGATCTCGGCGAAGAGATACGTGCCGATCGCTTTTGCAAAATTTTTCACTTCCATCATTCACCTCCCATTTTGGGCATGCGCTTTTGCCATAGCTTCCAGAGCTTCTTCTCGCCGACCATGACTGTACTACAAATCACAAGCACCACAAACACGTGGATGAAGAGCAAACCGCCCCGCAGCTCTGGATTTAGCAGATGCAACACCAGAAATAGTATCAGAAAATCAATGTAAAATTCCAGAAATTGTCTTTTCCAATTTTTCATGTTTTCCTCCTTTGGCGTGTTTTTGCGCCGGATGTTATCGTATATTCTCTCTCCTATCGGCAACACTAAAGCATGCAGGCATCTCCGGACACGAGAAACGCGATGCCGGAAGGGAGGAGTTTTCACATGCAGGCACAAGAACAAGCGATTTTGAATGGCTTTTATAAAAATGCCGCCGTCGGATTGGATGCGACCTGTTCGATTTTACAAAAGGTGCGCGATCCCCAGCTCCGGACGGAACTACAAGATCAGATGCAGTATTACCGCCGTCAGAAACAATCTGTGCGCAAACAGATGTTCGAACAGTGTGCCATTCCACAGGAACAGGGCGCACTCGCTCAGTTTTGCGCGAATCTTAGCATTCAGATGCACTGTTTCGGCGGCGCAAGTACTAGTGAGATCGCAAAGCTTATGCTCAAAGGCACTAACGAGGGCGTCATTCAGCTGACCCAGCTACTGCATCAGAGCGAAAATCTGCCGGATTCCTTGAAATGGCAGGGAAAGGGCATCATTCGCCATGAAGAACAATATATGAAGCGCCTGCGGGCATTTTTATAGGGTTTGATATGAAAGCTAGCGTGATCTGTGTAAAAAGGAGGTGAGCTCCATGAATGAAGAAGAGAAATGTGCCCGACAGAATTATGAGGCAGAAATGAAAATTTATACGCCGCGGCGCGTGGTGCAGGAAAAGTTGCCGGAGGCGGTCGTCGAACATGCGCCGATCCGGATCTATGAGCGTCCATTCAAGCCGAACCAGCCGACCTCGCCGCTCGGCTGAGAAACTTCTCTGTACGCCGCGCACTCTGACACCGCATCCTGTTTTTCACAACACTGGCTCTGCGGTGTTTCTTTTTGCGCGGATTTATTCTGGTTTTTCTGTATGTTGTTGTTGTTGTTGTTGTGCGCTGCATTCGGCACAGGTTCCATAGAGTACCGTCTTCGTGTGGTCGACCACAAAGCCATGGTGTTCGAGCAGGTGTTCTCCGAGCGTATTGAGATAGTCACAGCCGACATGGAACAATCTGCCGCATCGGGTGCATTTGAGGTGAAAATGTTCCTGACACAGATGCACCGCCCCATCCATATACTGATAGCATGCGCCGCTTTTTTCATCGAGCAGATATTTGCGCACCAGCCCTTCAGACACAAGCTGTTCGAGATTGCGATAGACGGTTGCGGTCCCGACGGGTGTACCGCTGTCCTGCAAATGGCGAACAAGTTCGGCGACGGTGACATGGCGTCCGCCGCAGCTTTGCAGAAATTCGAGCAGATATTCGCGCTGTTTGGTCTTATATCCCATTGCACATCTTCCTTCTGTATGACACAAAACCGCAGCAGCTGTCGGCGTAGACAGCTTACTGCGGCAATTTTCGCGGTTGGATCGGTCTGTCAAAAGTTCAGACGATCGTGACTTTGCGGATCACCTGCGGTGTCAGTGGCTTGTCGGAATAATCGGTCGGCGTTTCGGCGATTTCATCTACCGCGTCCATCCCAGAAACGACTTTTCCGAATGCGGCATACTGTCCGTCGAGATGCGGTGCATCGTCATGCATGATAAAGAACTGTGAGCCTGCGGAATTCGGATCCATCGCACGCGCCATCGAAAGCACGCCGCGCGTATGTTTTAAGTCGTTCTTGACGCCGTTTGCCGCAAATTCCCCTTTGATGTGCCAGCCCGGACCGCCTGTGCCGTTTCCGAGCGGACAGCCTCCCTGGATCATAAATCCCGGGATGACGCGGTGAAAGGTCAGTCCGTCATAAAATCCCTGTTTTACCAGCTTTTCAAAGTTCTCGCACGAGATCGGTGCGATCTCCGGATAGAGCTCGATCTCAATTTTCTTTCCATTTTCCAGTTCCATGATTACCATTGTCAGATTACTCCTTTGTTTCAAACTTTCCGGCATGCCACGATTTCAAGCTGCCGGCGTATGATGCATGATCTATCATACCATATTTGCATCTGAATTACAAGGACCCTGTGCGCAAAAAATGCTCATAGAAGTCCTTTTACCCGCAGCAGAAGCCGCGGCGCGAGTGACGGATCTAGCCCACTATTGACATGGAGCTTCCATGCATGCAGGATCACTACGGCCGCCGCCCAGAGCAGCGCCGTCTGGATCGTCATAATCAGGATTTTTTTCATACACCTCTCCTTCCTGATGCGCCCGGCGTATTTGCTGGAGGCACAACATAGACTGCATCACTTTCTTACTGCTTTTCATTATAGCAGAACCCATTGCAAATTGCAATGCATTGCACCAATTTGTCATCAATTTGTAATGCTCTTTTACAGCACAACCAATGAAAAAAGCAGACAATGGCAAATGCTTTTTGTGGAAATGCAGAAATACAAAAATTCACATCCCCACACTGGACAAAGCAGATGTTTTGTGGTATGATGAGGAGGATCTAAAATGGATACAGACGGAAAATGAAAGAGGAAGGGTGTTAATTTTTATGCAGACACATGTGATCACAATCACCAGACAATTCGGCAGCCGCGGCAGGGATATCGGAAAGCTTGTCGCAAAGATGCTTGACATGCCGCTCTATGACCGCAACGATTTTGAAAAAGAGGCGCAATTGCGTGACGACAGTCTCCATTCGCTGGTGTGCTTCAGCGAAAACGGCATCACAGGCTATCAAAAGATGGCGTATCCGCTCGGGATCGGCAGTAAACTCAAACAAGACCGTATGTATCAGCTTCAGAGCCAGCTCGTCTTAGAGCGTGCCGAACAGGAAAGTTGTGTTATCATCGGGCGGTGTGCCGACTATCTGCTGCGTGAGCGCGACAATGTGATCCGCTGTTATATTTTTGCCCCCTATCAGGCACGCATTGTTAACAGCATTCAAGCACTCGGCTATACTGCCGCAGAACCGCAGCGTATCATCGAAGAGGTTGACAAGGCGCGTGCGGAATATTATCGCATCCACACCGGTTGTGAGGTCAACAACACGCGCTATCGCGACCTGTTCCTCAACAGCAACCTTCTGGGCGTACAGGGTTCAGCGGAATTGATCGTGGATGCGGCAAAGCGTAAATTCGGACGATAAAGCCTTCGGACAAGACAAACAACGCAACTTTTCACCTCTGCTGCATATCATAACAGCAGAGGTGATGTCATTGATGAAACCATTTCGGCGAAGCGTGCAGATCGGATGGCTGGTAAGTCTGATGCTCGGGACTCTGCTGCACTTTACGTATGATTGGTCGGGAAATAACCGCGTGGTTGGACTTTATTCCGCCATGAACGAAAGCGTCTGGGAACACTTAAAGCTGTTGTTTTTTCCCGTACTGCTCTATACAATCCTCGAATATCTCTGGATCGGGCATCGCAAAAGCGGTTATGTGTTGGTGCGCGCCAAGGCGGCACTATGGGGCATGCTTGCGATCGTCGCATGCTATTATACGTATACTGGGATAGTGGGGCGAGGATTTTTGGCGGCAGACCTTATCTTGTTCCTGATCGGGACGGCCATTACTGCGTGGTATACTTGGCGACAGACACCCAACGCATGTGGTGGCGATGGATTGGGCGTACTTCTTTTTGCTGTGATTGCGGTGTGCTTCGGGGTGTTCTCACTCGATCCGCCGAACATCGGGATCTTTACCGCCCCATAACGTCATGCTTCTGTGGTGGCGTTTTTGAAAGCTACACTTCTCCCTATCATCAAACTTTCACACACTGCGCTTGCTTTCGACAAATAATTATGGTATGATATCTACAACATAGTCAAACAATGTGTGCACACTGTCTGGGTGTGCCGTGGCTGTGACATTTTATGGATAAGGAGAAACATTTATGGAAACACCCCAAAAACCGCGCAAATCGTATATTTCCTTCTGGGTCGTGGCACTCGGCGTATTTTTGCTGTTGCAATTGTTCGTGTTTCCCCGGCTGTTCAGTCAGCAGATTCGCGAGGTGAGTTATGACACATTTATCACCATGACTGAAGACCGGGAGATCGATCAGGTCAAGGTCGAATCCGGTCAGATTACGTTCACCGATCAGGATGGCAATGTCTATTGTACCGGCGTATTGGAAGACCCGGCGCTTATCGACCGGCTCTATGATTCTGGCGCAGAGTTCAGCTCTGATATTCAGGATGACACAGTCAATCCGCTGTTGTATATTCTGGTCAGCTATGTGCTGCCCATTGTGATTATGATTCTGATCTTCCGCTTTTTCAGCAAGAAAATGACCCAGCGCATGGGCGGCGGCGATGGTTCCATGATGTTCGGCATGGGCAAGAGCAATGCAAAGGTCTATGTCAAATCTACCGCCGGCATCAAGTTTGACGACGTTGCGGGTGAGGAAGAGGCCAAAGAGCTCTTGTCTGAGATTGTCGATTATCTCCACAAGCCAGAGCGCTATGCTGCGATCGGCGCCCAGATGCCAAAGGGGGCATTACTCGTCGGACCGCCGGGTACTGGTAAAACGCTGTTGGCAAAGGCGGTTGCCGGTGAAGCTAATGTGCCGTTTTTCTCCATCTCCGGTTCGGAATTTGTGGAGATGTTTGTCGGCATGGGTGCGGCAAAAGTACGTGATCTGTTCAAGCAGGCGAATGAAAAAGCGCCGTGTATCGTCTTTATTGACGAAATCGACACCATCGGTAAAAAACGCGACGGCGGCCAGTTCGGCGGAAATGATGAGCGCGAACAGACGCTCAATCAACTTTTGACAGAAATGGATGGTTTTGACGGCTCGAAGGGCGTTGTGATCTTGGCGGCGACCAACCGTCCGGAATCGCTCGACCCGGCGCTGCTGCGTCCGGGACGTTTTGATCGGCGCATTCCAGTCGATCTGCCGGATCTTCAGGGGCGGATTGATATCCTGAAAGTACATGCAAAGAAAATCAAGCTTGCCGGGAACGTCGACTTCGCGGCGGTTGCCCGGACGGCAGTCGGTGCATCTGGCGCAGAGCTTGCCAATATCGTCAATGAGGCGGCGCTGAGAGCCGTACGCATGGGGTGCTCGACTGCGACTCAGGAAGACCTGATGGAGAGTGTCGAAGTCGTCATCGCCGGATATCAGAAGAAGAACCGTGTACTCTCGAACAAGGAAAAGCTTACGGTATCCTACCACGAGGTCGGGCACGCAATGGTGGCGGCATTACAGAGCCATTCGGCACCAGTCCAGAAGATCACGATTATCCCCCGCACCTCTGGCGCACTGGGGTATACCATGCAGGTGGAAGAGGACGAGAAGTTCTTGCTTACCAAGACGGAACTGGAAAACAAGATCGCCACACTCACTGGCGGACGTGCCGCAGAAGAGCTGGTGTTCCATGAAATCACCACCGGTGCATCCAACGACATTGAACAAGCCACCAAGCTTGCGCGATCGATGGTCAGCCGGTTCGGCATGAGCGAGGAATTTGGTATGGTGGCCATGGAAACGGTGCAGAACCAGTACTTAGGCGGCGATGCAAACCTGACGTGTTCCATGGAAACGCAGACGAAGGTCGACAAAAAGGTCGCGGAGATCATCCGGACGCAGTATGACAGAGCCATGGCGCTGTTATCAGCGAACACCCAAAAGCTCCATGAGATTGCGAAGTATTTATATGAGCATGAAACAATCACTGGACAGGAATTTATGGATATCCTCAATCGCCAGCAGCTGTTGGAGGCAAAGGATTCAGAAACAGAATAAAGGCAATACCGTACAATGACGGCTTTGTACGCCATCTACTTGCATATTTTCCGTCATACTTGTGTTCGCATGAGTATTTCACAAAAATACTCGCGAAAAATTATTTGTTCCGTTTTTTATTTCATCTGACGAAGTTTATGCTCGCAGAGTACATTTGACGCACAATCTCTGTGTGGTATTGTCTAAACGATTAGATCCAGTCCGGACGGCATGGTGCAAATGTTGTCCGGGCTTTTTTGCGGCTAAAGTTGACTCGGAGAAGTCTATTAAAGTGAGAAGTCTTGTCGGGTTATCGAACCATTCTGACCATTTCTCCTTTCATCGGACAGACTATTGCAATCTGTCGGATATTATGTTATAATAACACTATCTTCTGTAGAAGATACCTAATTTATTTTCAGGACAGGAGGATGTTGTACATGCAATATCAGATTCAAGGACAGCCCTTTCCGGTCGTGACGATGACGCTGAATGCCGAAGAAACAATCGTCTGCCAGAAGGGCGCCATGGCGTGGATGACGCCGAATATGGAAATGCAGACTAAGGGCGGCGGCATCGGCAAAATGTTCGGTCGGGCGTTTTCCGGTGAAACCATGTTCCAGAATTTCTACACAGCAAAAGGCGGCGCAGGGATGATCGCATGTGCCTCTGCGATCCCGGGCGAGATCATGCCAATCCAGATTACGCCGGAACGCACCATTATTGCACAGAAATCCGCATTCCTTGCTTCGGAACAGAGCGTAACCTTTGAGCTGTTCTTCCAAAAGCGTATTGCCGGCGGCTTTTTCGGCGGTGAAGGCTTTATCATGCAGAAGTTCAGCGGAAACGGTATGCTGTTTTTAGAGATCGACGGCAGCACTGTTGCTTATGACCTCGCACCCGGTCAGTCGATGATCGTTGACACTGGCAACCTTGCGGCAATGGAGGCAACCTGTACGATCGATGTACAAACTGTCAAAGGACTTGGCAATATGCTGCTCGGCGGCGAAGGGTTTTTCAACACTGTAGTCACCGGTCCGGGGCGCATCTGGCTTCAGACACTGCCGCTTTCCGGACTGGCAAACGCCTTGGCGCGTGTGATGCCATCCTCGAAATAAATCCAGCGATCCGATCATAAAAAATGTGCACCGGTATCCGGAAATTCACCCGGAATCGATGCACATTTTTTGTTCTTATCTGATGGGAATGATCATGTCATATGCGGCACGCAGTTATTTTGCATAGTCCACAACGCGGCTCTCACGAATGAGATTGACCTTGATCTGTCCCGGATATTCCATTTCGGATTCGATCTGTTTGGCGATCTGGTGTGCCACAAGTACCATCTTCTCATCGTTGATGACTTCCGGTACGACCATGACACGGATCTCGCGTCCTGCCTGCAACGCATAACACTTTTCTACGCCGTCATACGAAGCGCAGATGCTTTCCAGCTTTTGCAGACGTTTGATATAGTTTTCATAGTTTTCGCTTCTTGCCGCCGGGCGCGCCGCAGAGATGGCATCCGCCGCCTGTACGATGCAGGCAATGGCAGTGCGCGGTTCTACGTCATTGTGGTGCGCCTCAATCGCGTGAAGGACATCGGCATTTTCGTTATACTTGCGGCAGACATCCACGCCGATCTGGACGTGGGATCCTTCGATCTCTGCCGTCAGCGCCTTGCCGATATCATGGAGCAACCCAGCACGGCGTGCCAGATTTGCATCGACACCCAGTTCGGATGCCAGAACGCCGCAAAGCTTTGACACCTCGATTGAGTGTGCCAATACATTCTGACGATAACTGGTGCGGAAATAGAGCCGCCCCAAGAGCTTTGTCAGCTCGTTATTGAGCCCATGTACGTTCGTTTCCAGTACAGCGCGTTCACCCTCCTGACGGATGCGGTGTTCCACTTCGTGGCGCGCCTTTTCAACCATTTCTTCGATCTTGGTGGGATGAATCCGCCCGTCTGCAATGAGCTTTTCAAGTGCGATGCGTGCCACCTCACGGCGCACATGGTCAAAGCAGGAGAGTGTGATTGCCTCGGGCGTATCGTCGATGATGATATCGACACCTGTCAGCGTTTCTAAGGTTCGGATATTGCGTCCTTCACGGCCGATGATCCGTCCCTTCATCTCATCGTTCGGCAGCGCCACAACGGAAACCGCCGATTCGGACACCTGATCTGCCGCACATTTTGCGATTGCAAGCGAAATATAGCTTCTCGCCTTTTCTTCACATTCGTCTTTGAGCTGCTGTTCATACAGCGAGATCTTGACAGCTTTGTCGTGCGTCAGCTCATTTTCAAGCGTACTGAGCAGATACTCCTTCGCCTGCTCCTGCGTCAGTCCGGAGATGCGTTCGAGCTCTTTGCGCTGTGATTCCTTGACAGATTCTGCTTCTGCCAGTTTTTCATCGGCGCTGCGCAGTTTGCGCTTGAGATTTTCTTCTTTTCGTTCTAAGTTGTCTGTCTTTTTGTCCAGACTCTCTTCCTTCTGTTGAATGCGGCGTTCCTGCCGCCCGATCTCCGAGCGTCTGTCTTTGATCTCTTTTTCCGCGTCAGAGCGGAGCTTATAGATCTCATCTTTTGCCTCGATCAGCGCATTTTTCTTCCGGCTCGCCGCATCTTTTTTCGCGTCCTCCAGAATGCGCCCTGCCTCTTTCTCAGCAGAGCCAATCGCCGCCTCAGCTTGTTGTTTACGCTGTTCCACACCGGCAGCAACACCCTTCCGATAGGTGATAAACCCTGCAATACCGGCGCCGATCAAAAGCGTAACCAGGCACAGGACAAGCGCCAGTGCCAAACTCACTTCTTGCATTGTTATGCACAACCTCCTTACGACATATGCTTTCTGCTCTATCCGGGATCGGCGACACAGCTCTGCCGTGCACTGCGATCCAAAAACCAGCGTTTGCCATAATCGGTGTGTGCGTCTCGTATTCATTTTTCTCAGGAAATTTCGTTTTCAATCCTGTTCTTGTTAGTATTTGTACTGGCAGATACCAAATCCTTCCTTTTCAAGATAAGCAAGTTACGATCCACGTTCCATATCACATGTTTAACAAAGGGATATCCCACTTTTATGATTCTGATCACATTTTCTGAGCGCGACATGAATCCATGTGCATACCGCTCAAACCCGTTCAAAAAATGCTATCACAAGCACCCGAGTTCTATAATGAAACACCGGCAAAGGCATACCGCCCGACCGGCGATTCGAAATAAACCAAAACGCACACGATCAAACGCAGCGTTTCCCGGCGATGCGGTGCCGGGATTCGTTTTATGCAGCGCCGTACAAAAATGAAGATGCCGCCCGATGTACAAGAGCCATCAGACGCGCATTGTTCGGCGCAGCCTTTTGTATGTATCATACAACACTTTCTATTTTACACTGTTTCCAGACAAATGTCAAGCGTGTTTTTGAAAGATTCACATTTCATTCAACCACTGCCGCCCAATCCATGGTATAATGAGAACAATTTTTCCGAAAGGACGTGAAACAAGGTCATGGCAGAATTTATCCCGGAGGCGCGGTATATGGTGCTGGCGCTCGATCTGGCACAGCGTGCGGCATCGATCGGTGAAGTCCCGGTTGGTGCCGTGGTGGTGCATAAGCCCACCGGTCGTGTGATTGGCGCGGGATATAATCGCCGGGAAACGGCGCATTCTCCGCTGGCGCATGCCGAAATTCTGGCGATTGCATCGGCGTGTCACACGCTGGGCGGTTGGCGGCTTCTGAACAGTGCGCTCTATGTGACGCTCGAGCCATGTCCGATGTGCGCCGGAGCAATTTTACACGCAAGGCTCGATCAGGTTGTATTCGGTACGCGTGACCCCAAGGGCGGTGCAGTCGGGTCAGTGGAAAACCTGTTTGCGCTGCCCTATAATTGGAAGCCCGAGGTGTATGAGGGATTGATGCAGCCAGAGTGTGCCGCAGTATTACAGGACTTTTTCCGCAAGCTGCGGCAAAAAAAGGCGGCGCAGAAAAAGCAGGAGCTACAGCTCTGACGCGACTGGGCTTTTCCAAAAATCTAACATACAAAGGTGATCGGTTATGTATTCATTTCAAGACACTTCTCTCCCGATGCAGGCGCGAGTAGAGGCGCTGATCGGAATGCTCTCTATCGAGGAGAAACTTCACTTGCTTTCGACCCACCAGTATGCGATTCCTCGCCTTGGCATACGCGAATGGTTTATCGGCACAGAGGTCGCGCGTGGCTTTGTGCTGCGGGAGCCAGACAAGATTTCAACGGTCTTTCCACAGCCAATCGGGCTTGCATCCACATTTGATCCGCTGCTGATGGAGGATATCGGTACGGTTGCCGGTGTCGAGGCGCGCTATTATCATCGCAAAGATCCCAAAAGCTATCTCATGCTCTGGGGACCCACTGTCGATCCGGAACGCGATCCACGCTGGGGGCGCACCGAAGAGGGCTACGGTGAAGATCCTTTTCTGATCGGCGAAATGACGGCGGCATACACTCGGGGCATGGCAGGTGACGACCCTGTGTATCGCCGCACGATTCCGACGCTTAAACACTTCTGCGCCAACAACAACGAAAACGACCGCATTAACAGCTCCTCCAACGTCACGCCGCGGACGCTGCACGAGTATTATTACCGTGCTTTTGAGGGGGCGGTTGTGCGCGGCGGTGCGAGTTCGATGATGGCGGCATATAACGAGCTGTCTGGTGTGCCAGCGTGCATGAATCCGGATTTGAACCGTGTTGCAAAACAGCAGTGGAAGCTGGGTTTTGTCGTGACCGATGGCGCGGACTTTTCTCAGAATGTCCTGAGTCATCGCTCACATCCGACCCACGCCGAGGCATTGGCGTCATGTCTGAAAAACGGCTGTGATATCATGACGGATGATGCGGAAATGGTTGCGGCTGCGGCACGGGATGCACTCGAGCGCGGTCTGATCACCGAAGCCGAAATTGACAAGGCAATCGGCAATGCCCTACTGGGCAGGTTTCAGCTGGGTGAATTCGACGGCAAAAAATGCCCCTACAACACCGAACCGGTGGAAACCGATACGCTGCCGCACCGCATGGTCAATGTGTTGGCGACAAGGGAACAGATGTGTCTGCTGCACAACACCGGCATCCTTCCGCTCCGGCTTGAGCCGGGACAGACGGTTGCGGTGATCGGGCCGCTTGGTGCAGAGAATTATCGCGACTGGTATACTGGTACTGCGTCCTATGCGGTGTCAATCGTGGAGGCACTCCGTGCGCGTCTGGGAGAGGAACATGTCCTCTTCGACAACGGCTATGACATCGTGGCAGTAAAATCCCGACAGACCGAATGTTATTGCACTGTCCATGCGGATGGCACGCTGATGGCATCCGCCGAAACAGTCGGAGAACGCGAACGATTCGAGCTGCACGACTGGGACTTTGGAAGCGTGAATCTACGTGCCTGCGCCAGCGGCAAATATGTCATTGAAGACGGTGCTTACCGGGCACAGAGCGACACGCCGTATGAATGGTTTATCAAGGAATGGCTCAAACCCGAAGTCTATGGGGACAGCCTTTTACTGCGTAGCTGGCACGACAAGAAAATGGACATTGCTGTTCAGCCGGATGGTACGCTGCGCGTCGTTCACGCCGGCAGACCGAAGCCCGACCGACTTTTCCAGTTTGAGATTGTCGAAAACGGCGCGGCACGTGCCGCAGAAGTCGCGAAACGAGCGGATGTCGTCATCCTCTGCGTTGGTAATCATCCAATGCAAGTGGCAAGAGAGTGTTACGATCGCCCGAACTTAGAACTTCCAGCACATCAAAAGACACTGATCCGCATGGTACGCGCGGCAAACCCGAACACAGTCCTGACGGTGGTGTCAAGCTATCCATATGCTCTCGGCGAGGAACAGGAAACGTTGCCGGCAATCCTCTACTCCACTCACGCGGGCGCAGAGCTGGGAAACGCCGTGGCGGATACGCTTTTTGGTGAAAACAATCCGGCGGCACGCTGCCCGATCACATGGTATCGCACTGCACAGGATCTCCCTGACCTCATGGAATATGATATCATTGAGGCAGAGCGCACCTATCTCTACGATACGGCAGAGCCGTTATTTCCATTTGGACACGGACTTTCGTACAGCACATTTGTCTATGGTGCGCTGCAGACGGAGCTGGTGAAAGAAGGCGTTGTATTCCGTTTTACACTTGAAAACACATCGGCATATGACGGCAGTGAAGTTGCACAGATTTATTTCCGTGCCCTGCATCCGCGTGTCAAGCGCCCGAACAAACAGCTCTGTGGCTTTCAGCGTGTGGCTGTTTCGGCAGGGGCATGTGTGCCAGTGACAATTTTTGTACCATGGTATGCGCTGGAATATTATGATGTGACGCAGGAAAAGATGTTGGTGGAACAGGGCGAGTATCAGTTCTGGGTCGGGGCGTCATCGGTGGATTTTCGGCTGGAAACGGTGCTCTGCCTGCCGGGTGAAGTGATCCCGCCGCGGGCGCTTTGCACGCCGGTGTTGGTGAAAAACTATGACGGAAAGGACGGCATGGACACGCATCTGTGGTTTTCTGCACGGCACAACGACTGGTACGGTATCACCAACGATTGGGGCGGCAGCTTTATCTTTGCTGATTCCAGATTCGATCGTTACCAGAAGGCGGAAATTTTTGCGGCTGCACCGTGCGCAAAGGCATCCATCCGGCTATATGCCGGCGAAATGCTTTTGGGCGAAGTCGAGATTGCGCCATCGCGGTGTGCCGATGATTTTACATGCTACACAGTTGTACTGAAGCCGTTTGAAGGTGTTGCGGACTTTCGGCTGGAAGTAATGGGTCAGGCGAGTGTTTACCGCGTACAGCTGATGTAATTGCCATATACATATATAAAAACAGGCGATGCTGCGTTATGTGCAGGATCGCCTGTTTGTGGATGTTCTTATGTATGAAAATTTTGTTCCGATCAGCCTTATCTTGCCAGTGTGTTTAGTTCATTCTGAATCAGTGCATAGGAAACAATGCCAAGTCCAACGATCGCCAGAATCAGATAGAGAATCCCGGAATTTCCTGACGGCATACCGCGTCTTACCTTTGCCTGATCGATGATCTCACCGCGCTTATAGAGCCAGTACCATGTATAAATGCCGCAAGTGATGATCGACAGGATAATGACAACACCGCCGGATGTGGCGTTCGGGTCGCCGCTAAGACGGTTGGTGTCTTCTGTCATAGTGTAGAGCCAATAGAAGGTGTAAATGCCACAGGTAATGATGGACAGGATGATACAAAGCGCAATGTTCCGTTCCTGAACGCCGCCCGGAATGCCAGAATACTGCGGCGGAACGGGAGTCGGATTTGGGTTTGCGTTCGGCATTCCATAGGGATTCTGCGATGCACCTGCTTGCTGCATATTGGTACCGCAGTTTGAGCAGAATACTGCACCGTCTGCGTTATTGGCGCCACAATTCGGACAAATCATAAATAACTCCTCACAATCCTCAATCCAGCTTGATCTCAGCCGGAAGTAATGTTAATAGTATATCATAGGATATGTTTTTTGTCAATATCCTGATCCAAAAAATATCATGTTTTTTCCAGTTTGCGTTGCTTTTTCCTCATGATCCGTGCATCTGGACAAACCTCCGCGCTCAGCGCAGATAGGACGGCAGCAAGAACTCCAGCCCCGGTAGATTTCGCGCAATGCCGAATCCCACCAGTAAGACGATACAGCCAATCAGAAAGATCCGCTCTGCCTTGCCGTTTTTGCGCATCCACGCCGGATGCAAACAGCTGCGCACGCCAAGCCACAAGATCCAGATCGGCGCTAGACAAGCGATGGCAAGATTTTCTCTTGCTGCGCCGATAAAATCTAATTGCACCAACCGGATGCACATATGCGTCACGCCGCATCCCGGACACGCAAGGCTGGTGAGCTTCTGAAACAAACAAGGAATACGAAACGGGGTCAGCCAGATCAACAGGTAATAAACAGCTCCCAACGCAAGCACGACTGCCACAGCGCACAGTTGTTTTCGATGCATCTGAAAAAAAGCAGTGATTTTTTGCGGCATTATCCTTCCTCCCAGTTTTTTGCATATATTCCTGCGCGTTACGATCCTAGACGCTCAATGATCTTCATTTCATTCGTAGCGATAAAGTCCCGGAGTTTCATGTCGTGGAATGCAAAGTCCACATTCCAAACCGCAGTCCAGATAGAATTTGAATTCTGCCAAGGTCTTGAAATCCATATCATACTGCCGCAACTCTTGAGAACATATCTAGATTCTGGAACAATGTTGTCCGTCATGTGCCGCTGAGGTCATAGTTACATGGAGCAGATTTCTTTCCATCTTTGGAAATGGTTCGCTGTAACAGATCTCTGCTTCTGGTTCAATACGCCGCTGCATCATTTTTTGAATTTCTGCCCTCTGGCATCTTCATTTTTGACAGATAAAAAGTACCCGAAGCTGCGAAATTTCTGCAACTTCGGGTAATGAGAAAACTGGTGGAGCATAGGGGAGTCGAACCCCCGACCTTCACAATGCGAATGTTGCTATTGATACCGAAAAAATACAGAAATTAAGCCAAAAACGGCGCATTTTCGTGTGTTTTTGATTTCGTGACTATCGTTTATATACTATAAAAACCACTCTTTATGTCGTACTACTGTCGTACTAATCCGAGTCAATCCCAAGCATTTTTCGTGTCGCGTCTACATCGCTATGTGCATACCTTTTTCGAAGCATCTTTAAGTCAGAATGCCCTAGTACATCCGCTACAGCAAACAGATTTTTACCAGAATTTACCCAAAGTGTTGCTCTTGTATGCCGCAGTTCGTGTGCTGTGAGCTCTGGTATATCTATACCATTTTCCAAATAGTGTTTATGCATATCATGCATAAACACCTTATATCTACGACGTTCCCAGTTCCTTGGATTTTGCATTCTCCCGTCATGAGTACATACTACAAAATCACACTTTTTCTCCACATAGTCGGCAAGCAATCTCGAAGTCGTTTCTTTTGTCAGCGGGATGTACCTGTCTCGGAATCGATTTTTTGTTTCACCTACGGTTGTTTTCATTTTCATTGTTTCTTGGTCTCGTACTGATGCGATACCACGGCATATATGCAGGATGCATTTGGAGAAGTCTATATCATCCCACTGAATACCAAGGAGCTCCGATCTTGTGATACCATACTCTAACATAAGCGTGATATCTAATCCAAATCTGTGAGTTTTCGCGTAATCCAACACTAAATTGCACTGTTCCTCAGTGTATGTGCGTTTTTCTTTTGGCTTTTTGTCACTTATCACCCGGATATCCTCACAAGGATTTTTTGATACGATCCCATTTTGCACAGCGGATGCAAAAATCCGATGCAGTACCATCCGGTGACACTTCAATGTGTCCAATGCTAGGACTGATTTTTGCTTATTGAAATAGCTCTGTATATCGATTTGCCGTATATCTTGCATACGACGCTTTTGAAAGTATGGGATCAGGTAATCGCGGACAGGAATTCTGTAGTGATACTCAAACGAACTGTCTTTCATAGTACCTTTTAGGGATTCAATGCCAACAACTTAAGCGATATTGGCATTTACCCCGCATAAAAAATCAAATAGAATATTTGGGACAAAACACCTTGCGCTGATGAGAAAATTCCGGACGAGGAGCAGACCTACCTTTAATCATCGGAACAGGTTGTTT